>CAZDYD010000059.1:0-6077 GCA_964509715.1 uncultured Chitinophagales bacterium | reverse complement strand
CAATCAGCGTCAATCAGCGTCAATCAGCGTCAATCAGCGTCAATCAGCGTCAATCTTGTAAAATATCGTAAATTATACTCGCTATCAGTTGTTTTATAGTGCGCATAAACGGTTATTTAGTTTAGTGATATAGTCTAGCACCGACTTTTGTTTCATGTTAAGACTATTCTTTGTTCAGATATGGGAGAATTGGATATGATAAGTGATTTGAACCGTATTGGCAGTGGACCCAAGGGACAGGTGATGAAGGTTGGTGTTGCAGCACGAAGCTTCTTGGTGGTTGTCCTGTTGATTTTCATGACAGGATCTGTTACCGCGCAGATCGTTGAGAACGTGTACGATCTGACCGGATCGGTCACGCAGCCGGACTTTTGGAAGTTCCCAGGCTCTTCTGAGCCAGGGATCGATGCAACCGGCGCCCTCACGTTACAGATTCCCTTGTTCACCATGGAATCCAGAAAACTCAATTATCCTGTACAGTTACATTATAGATCTGGGATAAAACCGGATCAGATGCCAAGTTGGGCTGGACTCGGTTGGGTTCTGGAAACGGGTAGTATCAGCAGATATCCCGTTGTATCCCAACCGGTACCCACATCTTTGGGCGGGACCAACTCCTCGTACGGTATCGATATTTTTGATAATCCTGGAAGTGGAATTGCACAATTTCCAGATGAGTACCGGGTCTCGTTGCCTGATGGCAGATCATTCGAGTTTCAATTGGTCAACGTCCCCTCATACAGCACTACAACGATTCCTGAGTATTCGTACGATGGATTTGCTCCTAAAGAGCAGAATGGGTTTCACATCGAGGGCTATACTGGATCGGTCACGGTTGATGGGATTTCTACCGGCACAACGCGAAGGGGAACATTGAATGATTATAACTGGTTCGTGTTGACCGATCCCAATGGGGTGCGGTATGTCTTTTCGAATCCTACGCTCACGTTCACGGATGTCGTGTTCCCATTGCAAAGCGGAAGTACCCTGGATCGTCAGGTCCATGTGGATTCGTGGCGTTTGGTTTGGATACTCGGGAATGATTATGTAGGAAACGTTCTAACGGCGCCGGGTGCTTCGTCCCAGGGTTCGTGGATCCGTTTGGAGTATGCATCGGTGCATACGTTTATTTCAGGGTCATCGTGGCAAGAGCCGGGAAGTAATGCGAGTTTACGCCAAAGTCAGTATGTGTCTTCCATAGTATCACCATCATACTCAATCGAGTTTACACTTGCAAATCGCGTAGATCCTGTCAAAGACTATTCAGAAGCCAGTAGCTCGGGATTACGCAAACGTATTTCTGAGATCCGGTTAATGACCGGCACGACCCAGATGTACAGAGCTGTGTTCGAGATGACAAACACAACGAACAGTTTTACACCCTTTGTCCAAATATCCGGCACGAATTATGGTCGTGTGCGACTGAATGCGATCCGACTGTATGGGCAGCAGAACGCAGAGCAACCCGGTTACGTGTTTGGTTACGCCCCGAATCCCAACAACCGGCTTTTGATCCCCGATGATGACGTGGACTGCCGGGACGATTATGGGTACTTTTCGAACACGAGTACGTTCAGTTGTAGCTCTGCCACCAATGTGGGGCCGGAAGCGTGGAGCTTGACGTCAGTGTTGTATCCTAGAGGATCGTTGACCGAAATCACATACGAACCGGGTGAACTGTTTAGTGGCACGGTGAATGGGAATTCAAACGTAGTTCCCTATTTATACCCGATCAATGGCTCACCCTATATTCTGGATCTTGATTTTATCCCTACCGCGGACCAGGGAGGGCCACGTATTGCATCACTAACCTATTACGATGGAAATTCCGGACAACGGGTGGAAACGTTCACCTACGGTCGCGGGTGGACCAATGGGGTACCCACGAGGTTTTTGATGCGAATGGCACTTGGTTCTGGTGATAGAACACGGCTGAGCGTTCCGGGGAATGTGCCCAATATTGGAGTGTATTATGAATCGATTACCCGCAGTATCGAGGATTTTGGGGTGAATGCACCACCATCCGAGCATGAGGTCATCACCTACTATACAACCATTAACACTCCGGGATTTGCGTCGGAGGTCCCGTTCGTAAAAACCGTTCGACTGCAAACAGTAAATCTGTCCTGTCCTTCAACAGACATTCCATTTGGTTCCACGACGGAATGTTATGATGTGACCTATGCCTATGGAGATGAAGCTCCAATCTGGGGGCAACCGTGGCAACGCGATACCTACAGTCAGGGTGACAACCCTACTGGCGCAGCTACCGCATTGACGAAACGTGAGGTACTCGATGACAAACTGGTGGACCTGTCCAGTACACCGTGGTTCACTCGGGTATTTGGTCATCCATCCATGTCTTCGAACCACTTGGCCCTTCTCACGCAACATCGGATCCGTAAGCGCAGGGATATTGACTCGTTCACCACGGATTGGTATTTCCCACAAGGGAGCCGAAGTATTACCGTGCAGCAGGAGTACGATAACGCTACGAACAATGTCACATTGACCCGGGTCAGTTCGACCGGATCTGATACGTTGTTCACGACCCGATACGAGTACGCTCACGATCGTTACTCTTCCATGCGAAACAAGAACATGACGCGTCAGATTGCCCGGCAGACACATTCACTACGTCGCCTTTCGCAGTCGCCTGCTACCGAATATTATGTGTCTTCATCCGTAACAACGTGGAAAGAGTCCGCAACAACGGCTATTTGGGTCCCATTTAAAGAGTTCAGCTGGCGAAGTGACACCTGGTCTACAACGCTCCCGGTATTCAACGAATGGACATCCGGGGCGACCCCTTCGGGATGGCAACTGGACGCAGAATTTGAGACATACTCGGTTCATGGGAATCCGACAAAGATCCTACGCGGTGGCAGGCATGTGATCGATGTCACCTGGGGATTTGATGGTTCTCGCGTAACGCAGTTGCTATTCAGAAGAACACCCACGTCCACGTTCAATAATCTGTCAGTGTCCTACACTTGGAGCACCTTGGGGCAACTCATCACTGTAAACGACCAAGCATCTCTGGTCACTACCTATTTATATGACTCGTTCCAGCGGTTGAATATGGTCAGGATTGGTCAGGGTGCTTCGATCCGAACGGTTACCGAACGCGAATACTTGCCATTTCGCACCACCTATGCGGGATGGACATTCTCCAACGATTGGATGGACACCCAACAAAATCGGGTAATAACAACGTTACCATCTGGAACTTCAGCTGGCGATGCAGTGCAGGTTGGTTATTTTGACGGGTTTGGCAGACAGATCCAGAGCAGCCAACGCCAGTCGTCCACGAGCTGGTGGAACGATTTTGCACAGTACGACATGCTGGGAAACATCTACCGGCAGTGGAGCACCTACGAGGACGCCACGGCATCGGCGACGTATAGAAGCGATGGATCCAGTAGATCGCGACAATGGTATAACACCTATCTGGGTACTTCCGGTACCACGTATCCGGTGACCGACTTTTTATACTATGCTCCCCTGGTTCCGCAGCTTCGAGCGATGGTACCCCCATCGGGAACCACACGCGCCGACTCCGTATACTCCGGGTACGCACAACCGGCAACGTGGCGATATCGGTGGACGGTCAATGAAGATGGCATAGAGCGTCGGGAATATGTGGATGGTCATGACCGGGTGATCCGTACCGTCGATGATGCTGGTGCTACCGGGCTACAGGCCAGTACAAGCTATTCCTATGCCACCATGGATCAACCAGGCGTGGTCACTGATCCCAAGGGATTAGGTTCCGAGTTTACATACAATACACTGGGGCAGCTTATTGAGCAGGATACCCCCGATGCCGGAGTGACCAAGTACAAGTATGATGTATTCGGAAATCTACGCTATTGGCAGACCGCAAAACAGGCGCAGGCAGGTCGGGTCGGATTCCGCACGTACGATTTTATGGATCGCCCAGTTTTGGAGGGAGAGGCCACGGCCACGTTCAGTAGTTTGAATCCTGATGCCACCACGCCCCCGTCCTTTGAGACTCCATCGGGAAGCTCGAATTGGCTCAAAGTCTATAAGTATGACACAATAGCAAGTGAGATTGATTTTCCATACATCACGTTCTATGATGAGCTGGTAGATATTTACGGAGATCCACAGCTCTTTGAACATATTACGGGTCGATTAGCATCTGTAATAACCTTAAGTAACGGTGCGTGGCAAATGGAGCTCATGAGTTACAATGACGTGGGACATTTACAACGCAAATATGTGCTCACTCAGCGACCGGGCTTTGGCAACCATGTGGCCGAACACCGCTACACGTGGGACAGACAGAACCGTTTGCTTACCCGTCACGATCGCTCTGGAACAGCACATCAGTACCATTGGTATGAATATGATGTAGCAGGGAATCTGGTTCGGGTCTTTAGTAATACTTCTTCAAGTAAACCTACCAATCCAGATGTGACCTACACTTGGACTCCGGCTGGTGGGAAAGCCTCGGAAACCTACTTGAGAACCTCCGGTAGTCCGGTTGCCCAACCGTTCAAGTATGACATTCGGGGTCGATTGGTGTCCATCGGAAATGTGACGAATATCTATCATCCCTTTAGTGCACAGTTGAACTGGTCGCCGGCCAGTCAGGTCACTGAAGCCCAGTTTACCCAGTCGGCTACACCCTCAACATACAAAAGGTATCGCTACACTTTCTCGTACGACGGCTTACAACGGCTTACGGCCGCTCAGTTTGCCGGACACTCCGGGAGCTCGTTCGTATCGTTGAACACGTATCGACTCGATGCCGTGGGATATGACCTGAGTGGGAACATCACCTCGCTGCAACGACGCAACTCGTCCGGGGCGATGTGGGACAACCTGTCGATGAGCTATGCGTCGGGCACCAATCGGTTGTCGGGGTTCTCGAACTCGGCCTCGGGGTACCAGGATCAGTTGAGTTTGGGGTATGATGCCAACGGGAACGTGACACTGTACGAAAATGCCGATTACACGACGTTTATGACCATGGGGTATGATGCGTACGACCGGATGGTGAGTGTGGATGAGGGGATGGGAACCACGATTACTGATTACCGGTACAATAGTGATGGGTGGCGGTACTACCGCAAGCACGGATCGTTGAATCCGGTGTACAGCATCCGCGACGGGTCTATCAGTCTGGCCGAATACACGGGCACTACGGGTGGGGTGACGTGGAACATCGTACTGCCAGATGGATCACCAATCGGTCGCAAGCCGTTCAGTTCTGGCAAGTCGTTCTACTACCGCGACCATTTGGGAAGCACCCGAACGGTGGTGCACGAGAACGGGACGATCCAGCAGGTCTTGGACTACTATCCGTTTGGCCTGGAGATGTCCGGTCGGGGCATGGTGAGCGGGAGTTCGGTGCTGCAGCGGTACACCGGCTACGAACGTACCACCGAGAGTATGCTCGACTACGCCGGAGCGCGGTGGTACAACCCACGATTGGGACGCTTCTGGAGCGTAGATCCGATGGCCGGAGCATTCCCCGCCTGGAGCCCGTACAATTATGCTCTGAATGATCCGTTACGATTCATAGACCCAGATGGGAAGACTCCTGCTCACATTATTCGTTGGATTACCTTAAGGTTGATTGGTAGAGAAGCTGTTAATACTGCTATCAGAGGTGGTTTAGAAGTTTTTGTAAGCCTTGAAGTAGCAAAAACAATAGCGGATTACTTAGTACCAGCAGAAGGTGTTTTAAAATCTATAGTAATAGAAGGTACTGACATCATCCTACCCTCAGATCCGACACTATCACCTGGTCAAGATTGGGAGTGGAGAGGTAAAGGGGATGTAGGTAGTGATAAAGGGGCATGGTATAATCCCAAAACAAATGAAAGCTTGCATCCGGATTTGAACCATAAACCACCTGTTGCTCCCCATTGGGACTATACAGATCAATCAGGAACACAGTGGAGAATTGATCCACAAACGGGAAAGAAAGAACCTAAAAATAAAGATGATAACGATGGATAAAATGTATAGAATTGATATTAATAATAGTAAGAAAACTTTTCTTTTGGAATCATTAAAAGATAATCATGCTTATCAATCTCGTT
>CAZDYD010000058.1:8207-16899 GCA_964509715.1 uncultured Chitinophagales bacterium | reverse complement strand
TTTTAAACTGAAATGCCCAAATACTGGAGTATCTCACACGGTTCAGACGATAAGTGACTGTTAAATCCAAATAAATTGACGTTGGCAACTGGTTTTCAAATGCACGGGTTTCATCGAAGAATACCAGTTCTCTTTCAGCTGATTTTTCGGTCAAGACCGGACTGACTCTTTCTCCACCTGTGATATTGACTCGTAAATTTATTCCTAACACCTTACTGTTATTACTGAAATTAAATTCCCTGCCAACAAGAGCGTTCGCAACGAACCCCTTATTGTAGCGAGTATTACGCCATACTCCATCATCCGCTTTATATCGTGATGAAAAAATCGATCCGGTGAGTAGGAAGTAATACCCCCTGTGAAGAAATCTTTCAAAGGTTAGATCAATACCTAAATTTCTACCTGAACTATTGTTCTCGAGCACATTACTAAAAGCCCAGTCCTGCTTATAGTTTATCATGGAAAAAGAACTACCTGGAGTACCAGGGGCATTGTATAATAATTGAAGATATGGTTCAATTTTAAGTCGCAAATTGTCATTCACCTGCCAATCGTAAGCCAGTACAAAATGATGAGCTTTAGATAGACCAAGATTTTTGTTCGGTGATGTAACCGACCCGTTATCTTCAAGTTTAACCAGATATATTTTCAGATCCTCCATTTGACTGTGCTTCCCATATCCAAGACTGACAGAGTGGTTTCTGTGTATATCCCATCGTACTGCAGCTCTGGGGTCTACCGAAATTGCTTTATTGAGTGCAAAGTATCCTGTATGAATACCGGTATTTAAAACAAGTTTTGGGGTCAATAAATAGCTGACTTGAGTATAAAACTCAGCTGCATTACTATATCCACTATCGTCAACAATATTCCTAAAGGTCTCTGGATCACTGTCAATGGTACTATTGATATCCAGATTGTAGCTTAATCTTTTAAAAGTTAGGCCCGTTTTTGTGGTGAATCTTGTGCTGATTGTATGATTTATATATGAAGTGACACTTAATTTTCCTGAATTGTCTTTAGCCACCAAATCGTGGTGGGGAACAAGATCATCATCCTGTCTCTTAGTATCCATACTGTTACGTATTCCAGTTGCAGCGATAGTCGTGTTTATATAAGTACGTCTACCTATCAACAACCGATGAGTGATACCAGTAGCTCCCATTTGGATATTCCAGTCAAATGTTACCCGATCCCAATCATTATCCCAATTCGAAGGGTCCGTTTCTAAAGGTTGGCGCATTCTATCTATACCGCCCATCCCCCAAAAAGAAAATGTTCCGGATTTTTTTGTTGGTATGTTGAACTTGAATGCAAGATCCTGATAACGGATCTGCTGATCTGTTGGGATGATATTTAAATCGGTGAGTAAACCTAATGTTGAATAGCGATAATTAAACAGATATGATGCATTTGTTTGATTACTCAGTGGACCTTCAGAGGCAAAGTCAAGACCCATCGTGCCAGCCTGAAAAGTGTGCTCGAATTTGTCGTTGTTACCATTTCTGAGGTTCATATCAAAGACTCCGGCGAGTGCATTCCCATATTCAGCAGGAAATGCGCTCGTGTGAAAATCGGAGTTAGACAACATTTGACTACTGAATAGTGTTACGATTCCTCCTCCTGCTACATTCCCACCTGATAAGTGATGAGGGGTTGGGATTTCCACTCCTTCGACCCGCCAGGATACTCCTTTCGGACTATTCCCTCTAACAATGATGGCATTATCCTGAACATTGCCGACAGCTACACCTGCAAATGCAGATACAAGTCGGGCTGGATCGTCAAGTCCGCCAGCATATCTCCTGGTCTCCTCAACAGTAAATGATCGAGAACTAACTGTGGCCATTGCATTTAGAGGTTTTGCTTTCCGAGTTTCAGGTAATATCGTCAGTTCTTCCATTTCTGAATAGGCCTGTCGAAGTCCTACGTTCAGCACGACTTCACGACCGGATGTTACCAATACTTCCTGAATGATGACCGGTTCATAGCCTATGTAACTGATCTGAATAGAATGGCGACCAAGTGATACCCTCGATATTGTGAAAATACCATCGAGATCTGATATTGACCCTTTGATTGGATTGCTATTCAGAACCAGTACCGAGGCTCCAGTGAGTGTTTCTTTTGTCTGAATATCAAATATTGTGCCTTTTATAGTCTGTGTGATGGGTTGGGCATAAACTTCCGGTACGACGACATATAGTATAATGGTCATCAATAGGAGTGTAAAAATCTTTATTCGCTTCATATTGGTGTGTTTTTGGTTTCGTTTGTGAGGTCAGTCCAACCTGTTTTTTATATTTATCCAAAGAACAAGTGCCATAACAGCAATACTTATCAAGCAGATAAACCCAAACAGAATGATTTGGACATTTCTTTTTAGTTTATTTTGTTGCTTCATTTTTAGTTTTAGGTATTTTGTTTAACTGAAGCAGTCGAATCGCACACAAAGATGAGGCTGTATTTATTTGGAATCGCCCAATCCTATAAGTATGAACCTTTAAGAAGGCCAATCGTATAGGATTGAGCTTATGCGATAAACGTAAGGTGCTATATTTATTACAGATAAGAGCTATATTGAGATACTTGGGTTATCTCAATATTTTTTATAAAGGCAAGGTTGAATAGGTGGGACTTATGGAGCCTGAGTCAATTATCTCTTTTTGAAATACTGATTTTTTTATCTGGCTCAAATATCAATCTTTATAGATCCTCTCATGGTGTTTACAAATTGTGAAGGAGTCTCACCAGTTTGTTTCTTGAAGACTTGATTGAAAGAAGATTTTGAATTAAATCCGGAATCCAGAGCGATTGCCAGAATGCTATAATTACTGTAAGAAGGATCAAGAACCCTCTTTTTAAACTCCTCCACACGATACGAATTAATAAAATCAAAGAAATTTTTCATTTCGTATTGATTGATTACCTGTGAAAGATGATTTACTGAAATATTGAGTTCATTTGCAAGATCGCTCAGGCTGAGTTTCGGTGAAAGATAAGGTTTCGTCCTATCCATCAGATCGATAAGAGACTGGTGATACATGCTGGCGTCTTCTTCTTTCAGTCCCGATCGTTCATATTCAGCCACTTGTTTAGGTTCTACAATTTTGTTATCGGGACCAGGATAATCAGAAAAAATGCTTCGATGTCTTATGCCTGAATACCCCAAATAGATGATGAAAGTAATTATCAGAACATAAAAAACTAAATCCGTATTGAACCCAAAATCAAACCCCAGACCTTCTTCCATCAGAATAAATACAGATGATGATGTAAATGCTAAGCCCATACCCCAGATAAATGTCCTAAGCCAGTTCAAATCGATATCTTCCAAATTTGCGAAATTATTACTTAATAGATCATTATGCCTCCTAACCAAGCGGTAGGAAGCGATGGCATAACATATTGCAGAAATCACAAATGCCAATATCGAGAACGATATAAACGTTGAGTAATCGTTTATAATCCCATGATTTACCATTAGCTTCTCTTCTGCAGAATAAAAAAGCAAGAATGGAATCATGTAGATGTAAAACAGTAGCGCTGGTATAAAATGAATGTAGTTCTGCCAATTAAAACGCTGATCTAGACGTATGGAAAACAATACGTACAAGTACAAAAAGGGTCCATGGAGGAGTGGAAAAGGATGATGTAATCCTGATAAATGCGGATAAATGTCCCAATAATTCAGGTAATGTAGATAGTAGCTGAACAGATGTATTCCAAATAAAAACATCCAGACTGCAAGTATCTTATCTGATGTAGTGGCCTTCTTTTTTGTGATTAAAAAAAACTGAAGGAAGAAACAGAAGAAAATACCTATTGTAAATAGTGCTTCCATCAATTGGTTTTACTGAGTGATATGTTATTCTAAGAGTTGTTGATCCAAAAAAAATATCAAAATGAACACAATTTCTCGAAGTGACTTCAATATCTCGCCCACAAATTTTTCATACCCTTTTTATTTTTCACCGAATGATCGAAATTAAAATTATGTAAACATAGTTAGACATAACTAAACATACAACCAAACTTCTGTAGATGTATCCATCAGAATAGTTTGGGTATTTTATGTTGTGCTGCATGTTCGGTAATTTCGAGGATTCGTTTATGTCGGGTTTCGGGACGTTTGGCAAGTACGATGCGGTGTAACATCATTTTTTTAACGGACTTGCTCAAACTTAAGAAAAATTCTTTAGACCCTTTGTGTTTTTGGAATGCTTTTTCCAGATCATCCGGGATTATCAAATCCTCAACAGTATCTAAAATTGTCCACGACCCGTTTCGCTTTGCAGATTCAATCACATCCAATCCTGCTTGTGTCATTAGACCGTTTGCAATAGATTTCGTCGATTTTTCCCTGGATCACCTGCATTTCCGACTGGTTCTTCGTTAAACGGAGAGCCTTGTTTAGTTGATATATAGCCATTTCAGGATTTATATCTTTAAGAAGTTCACCAAGTAACACAAAATAAAAATGGTTTTGGTACAGGAATCTGAATGTATTGTAGTTCAAATATCGATCGACACTCAACCCATTATTCTTTTGCCACAAAATGAAAAACACCCATTTTATGGAAGTATGCACTCATTCCGATTTTGCGGGTATTTCGAATCAATGATTCCAAACTGAAGAGGAGAAACAGTGTGAATACAAATTGAAAAACCAAGATAAAATTATTTGGACTCATACCGAATAGAGGTAGCTCAACATGTGGCAAATGGATTGATAGAATAACACCGAATATTGTACCTGATATAAAGAATGAGACAAAGAGAATTGTGAAAAAAAGGGCTTCATCCATTGGATTAATTTTTAAATGAGTGTTTCAGTGTACACTCATTAGATGCGAGAAACAATGTAAAGGTTACAGTGCTCTATGATTATTAATCCGCAGGATGTAAGAGGCCAGTACCGATCGGGCGATTAAGTTGATTAATTGCTCACAATTTATGGTCTGCCCGGTGTCGATCGGGCGATTAAGTTGATTAATTGCTCACAATTTATGGTCTGCCCGGTGGAATAGGCAGAAACCCTGGATCACCTCCTGATCCATCTGATTTCAACAGAACGTATGTCCCGACCCCCACCGCAACTACAGCACCTGTGAGTAGATATCGATTACGGTAAATAAAACCAGGACGCCTGCTCTCATCTTTCTCCTCCTGGTTTTTTTGTACCTTCACATACTCCACCGAAGCATTTTCACGTGCAACCGGAGTCAAATAGTGACGACTCTCCAAGTGCAACGGAACAACTTCAACCAATCGCACCGGACTCACTTGCCGTGACTGAATATTGCTCTCCAAGTGCATCGGTACAATTTCAACCCGGTTTATGTGTTCCGTCATAGAAATTGCGGGACCCTGATCATGGAGTTCAGCATACGTTGTTTGGTTTGAACCTGATTGTGCTATCGATATGACAGGGCTCAATAGCAACCCTGTCATCATTATGTGCATGCACAAACCTCGAATATCCATGTTATATCTGATGAAGTTTTTCATATTTCTACTCGAATTTCAATTATTTGATTAGCGTCATTTTTTGAACTTTGACCGTACTTGATGTACTCAGTCGATACAAATAAACACCACTCGATAGTCGTGATGCATCAAATTGCATAAGATGCCAGCCCGCGGGTTGGACACCATCCTGAAGCACCATTACCTGACGTCCCAGAATGTCAAATACTTCCAGACGGACATGCTGTTCCTGTGGAATTGAGTATCGAATATTTGTGACGGGATTAAATGGATTCGGATAATTCTGCATCAATGAAATCTCCTTGGGAAGCATACTTTCCTGCAATTCGAGTAGTTCATTTCGATGACCAACAAACACGTCAAATGTGGAAATCGGTTCACTAATCGTTACTGTAGCATCTACTCCACCATCAAGTAACCAGCTTTTCCCAGTGATGGTGTTTGTCAATAGCACAGCCGTACCATCGGGCATCCCCTTCGGCTCAACAGTCCAGCTGAATGTCTCACCAACGGATCCTTTTAATTGTATCTGATGACTTGATTCTTCAAGATCAAACGTGGTACTGAGTCTTGAAAAACCACCGCGAATTGTTGAATTATCCAGTATCAACATCCCCATTCTGGCTTTCTCCAATGATGGATGGTATCGTTTGAAGAGATCTGAATCGGTGTCACTGTCGGATTTTCGCACACTGTTATCTGATGAAATACTATCATCGTTATTGGATCCAAATTCCGGATATACCAACTCAACTTTAGCCTGATATCCACTATTGTAAAGCGCACTAACAATCACACTGTGAGCCGGATCTTTTGACTTCTGTTCAATACTGGATGACGTATTGTCGCTACTTCGTCTCTGATCCAATCCAGTGTAAGGAATCTCAATTGATGACATCACATTGTCAGGCGAATTATACAGGTAATAAGCCTGGAATGGACGTAATGTATCTGCAACGAAGAATTGCTGATCATATCCATAGAATATGAACTCTCGTCCATTGATTTCATTTACATCAATCACTGCCACTTTGACCCTATGCGGATTCGTGACAATGTTCCAACCCTGATGAATCGGTACACTGTATGCGTCACGTTCATTATTGACCACACTTGTAATCGTAAGATCGAAGGACAAATCAGACGTACTTAGTACCCAATATCCGAGTCCGGGTTCAAAAGTGAATTGTGGATTATCCGGATTGTATTCCTCATAAAAGTTCGATTCAGCTCCATTCTCGAAGAATGCTCTCCAGTCTGTGAGGTAATTTCCATTAAAGAAACTTGCCAACGGGAAATTATCGCTTCCCGGAATTCCAAGTAAACGATAATCGAGTGGGGATGGAGGTGCATTTCCACCTGTGGATGTGTTTCCAAAAGTTACATTCTCGGTTATTGGAATGTGATCGTTTGACGATGGTGCTGGACGGGTTCGGAATGATTGCGGATTGGTCCACTCACTTGTGGTACGAGGTGTCTCGTATCGTACTCGCCAATAATAATCACTATTATCATTTAATCCGATGAAACTCCTTGTTGTCGTGGTTGACAATTGATCATCCAGTAGGGATTCAAAATCCTCATCTGTTGCGATTTGAACTCTGAACTGCATATCATCAGTGAAAGAATCATAGTCCCATTCTAATGTTGGAGCAGTACTGATGTCAACCGATCCCGTCAATGGGAATTTTACGATTGGTTGTGTTGCCACAGTTACGAATTGATGAATCATCGACCACTCGGAATAGCCAGACTCATTACCTGCTCTCACTCTCCAGAAGTATTCGGTTGCGTAATTTATCGTCCCGGAAAGGTCATACTCGGTACCTGAATACACAGTTTCATCGAGGATCGGTGTGTCAAAATTGCTATTGAGAGCCACTTGAATATGATATTCATCAGCAAGCTCAGATTCCGTCCATTGCACCGTTGTAATCAGGCTGACCGATCCTGAGTTATTTTCAGGCGACAAAAGCGATACGGGTTCTGGTGTCGTGCGCATCGTACTGAAACTAAATGAAAATGCTTCATTCACTATTCCATCCAGATTTTGTACCGCACCATTCCCTATTGTAACTGTTACCAACGTCATGGCAGGTAAACCTTCATGCGATAGGGTGAGAGTCTGATCCATTACTTCTGATGAGTAATCAAGCGTTTGTGAACCGTCAGAGATTTGGATCAAACTTTGAGCCAGGTCTGTAAGTACGATATCTTTATCAAATGTGATCGAAATGAGGGCATCAAAAGCGACCATTTCTTCTCCATCAAATGGATTACTGCTCAACAGAACTGGCGGATTCAGTACAATAGCAAATGTAGCCGGTTCAAATGTAATCGAGTAGTTTTCTCCGGCACTGAGGTCGCCTGATTGAATCGTATACATTCCTCGTTGCTCACCTGCTACTCTATCAAGTGCACCTGTTAGAATGGATTCATTATCGTTGAATTTGAACCCGGAAATGGTATAGGTGAATTCCGGGTCATCCTGACCCTCAAATTTCCAGAGATTCTCATCTGCTTTGACGCTCAGTTCGGCTGGAGTTATCGAGAACTCGGCTGACTCAAAACTCACTTCGAAATTATCATTAGCTGTCAGATTTCCGATGGTTATCGTGTATGTACCAACATTTTCACCTGACAACCTGTCGAGTGCACCAGTAAACATTCCATCCAGATCTTGCGAACTGATCCCCGAAACTGTAAAAATCAATTCAGGATCTTCATCACCATAGACTTTACTTTGATTTCCAATAGCAGCTACCACAATAGGTCTTGCAGTTATGGCGAAAAGAGAACCGATAAAATCAATCTCGTAATTATCACCAGCACTTAGATCACCAGATGTAATGTTATAAAACCCAGCACTCTCTCCGGGCTCACGTGACAGTGACCCATTTAGGATAGATGTATTATCAGACCATCCAAAATTCTCCGCTGTAAACGTGAACACGGGATCTTCCTCACCGAACAACTTCTGTTGACCGGCATCTGCTGATACCGTTAGTGTTCGTGGAGTAATTTCAAACTCGGTTCCGTTGAAATCGATGGTATAATTGTCGCTGGCGCTGAGGGACCCAATCTGGATGGCGTAATTACCTACATTTTCACCATCTGTACGGGATAAGGTTCCTGTGAACACATTTGCATCATCACTGAACTCAAATCCTGTGGCCGTGAAGGTGAACGTCGGATCGGCCTC
>CAZDYD010000058.1:0-8107 GCA_964509715.1 uncultured Chitinophagales bacterium | reverse complement strand
ACATTCGTTCCATTATACGCACGGGACACCGCCTCGGCATTGATTACGGTCAACGCAAAACCCACGATCTCAAAATCGGCCGAGGTGAAGTTGATGGTGTAGTTGTCACCGGCGCTGAGGGACCCGATCTGAATGGCGTAGTTGCCCACACTGTTTCCGGCCACTCGGGTCAGGCTTCCGGTGATCAACGACTCATCATCACTGAACTCAAATCCTGTGGCCGTGAAGGTGAACGTCGGATCGGCCTCTCCATAGGTCTTGGACTGGTCTTCGTCGGCCACCACGACCAACGTCTTCGGTGTGATGGTGAAGTCGGCTCCGGTAAAGCTCAGGTCGTAGTTGTCACCGGCAGTCAAGGTCCCCTGGGTGATCGCGTACGTGTCCACGTTCTCACCAGCGGCGCGCACTAATGTTCCGGTGAACTCCTCCCCTGTGACCAGGCTCCCGGATGTGATCTCGTAGGTCAGATCCGGATCGTCCTCCCCGTACACCTTGTCGGCGGCATCCGCTGTGACCGTGATCGCTCGCGCCGTGATGTTGGCCGTGGTAGATCCTGTCGTCGAGGCCAGATCATAATATGCTGCACTGACCCCTCCAGAAATAGCGATGTTGCTGTAATTGACCGTGATCCCATTGCCCACGTTCGCATCCGCAAAACTCACATCATAAGAGAACGTGAGCACATCTCCGCCCACCCGGTCATCATCAAACCCGTCACCAGACACATCGGTCGTCCCGTCATAGGTTTTATGGTCCGCCGTAAAATCGCTCAGGTTCAGCGTCCGCTGTGAGATGTCAACACTCAGAGAGGGCTGTGTCAGGCTGTAGTTCCCTGCATCTGCACCGGTCAACCCCATCGTTGTAGTCACGGCCAGACCATCACCAAAGACCATCAGTCCCGTGGTACCCGATACCGCATTGGTCAAGGTGACATCGTCCCCACTGACCACCCCGCTCAGTGTGGCACCACTGATCGCCACCACATTCGTTCCATTATACGCACGGGACACCGCCTCGGCATTGATTACGGTCAACGACACGGTAGCAACTTCTAAATCCCTCACTACAGGGGTTGCAGCAGCAACTCCTCCCGATCCGGCCTGGGTTGCAGTAATCGTTGTAGATCCTGCTTTTAAAATAGTAGCTTCATTGCCCGAAATACTAACAATAGTAGGATCAGCTGCCGTAAATGTAACCGTGAGCCCCTCCGATGTAGTAGCAGGTCCCAAAATAAAAGGTGCATCACCATAAGTTTTCGGGCCGATTTCATTAAATGTGATGGTTTGAGGAATGCTTGTTGTGGTAAAGCTGATTTCATTTCCGAGACTTGAACCAACCGCATTGATTGCATAAGCGCGTACATAATACGTTGTAGCTGGAGAGAGGTTTTCGATTACAGCAGAGAATGAACCTGAACCTAATCCGATCTGTGTTGTATTATCAAGAATTGAAGGATTTCCGGTTGTGTTATAGACAATACCACGATTTGTAACGGCCGAGCCACCATCTGCGGTAACATCTCCACCTAAAGTAACGGATGTAGTCTCAATTAAGCTGGCTGCGGCAGTTGTAACCGTTGGAGTTGTAATCACCGGTCCCAAGCGCGTACTTTCAACAGGAGTACCACTTACGGTTCCGTCATGAGGTGTAACTTGAAAGCTGATATATTTTCCCAGATCTGCAGACTGAAGTTGATATGTCTGAGAAGTAGCGCCTCCAATAGCCGTACGATTTAGTCCAGAAGCGTTATCGGATCGATACCAAACGAAAGAAGTAGCACCTTCAGGATCGTTGTCCAGATCTGTGTATGTATACGAACCGGTGAGTGTTTGTCCCACATGTAAAGTTCCCGTAAAGGATACTGCCGATGCTGTGGGAGGATTATTCAATACAGGTGGCTGGAAATTTTGGGCGGAAATCGAATTGATTTCAAAATTCATTGCACCTCCTGAAATATTGATGTTTATTTCAATCTCGGCTACCCCATTCACACCACTTGATTTTCCAAAAATAGATAAAATGGAATGCGTTGTGTTGCTAGTATATGAATTAGAATTTGTATACGGAGGTGCAAGACTGTTCCAGGTTTCAATCACGGTTCCGGTAGCATCTTTGAATGTAATAGATGTCCCGGGATTGAGGGTAGTACTATTGAAGCCCGACCAAAGCCCCCACATCATATCTGTGACGTCAAAAGAACCAACATCAGTGCCGTTTGCTTTGAACACCATAGTAGCTACATTTTGCCCAGATGGTGTATTGGGATACAGGATCGAGCCATCATGAACCATAATGTTACTCACCACAATTTGTGGAATATTCGATATAGTTTTAAAGCCGGATCCACCTGAATCAGCACCTCCAAGTCCACTGAATGATTGCTGACTATAACCCATTACAGTCAATTGGATGAGCATTATGAACAAAAATGTGGATTTTTGTAAGAAGGTTGAATTTTTCATCTTGGGCAAGAAAATTGAATAGTTCAGCATCATACTTTGGGGGGTATGATACATTTTAGCTACTTTTAAATGGACACCAAGCCATCAAAATCGGTGTCAATCGTACCGTTTTGATGACTTGAGAATGGGTTTTTCAGGAATACCAATAATTGAACGTTCGAATAGTTAGGCAGTTTATGATTTGCATTGCATCGCAAGGTCTAGTAAAAAACAATGACCGCAAATCACAAATGCCTGTGGTTAATCTCTGATCGGAAATTCACCATACATACATATGATCCAATTCAATACAAGATATGGTTGCATATTGTTGATGGGGGCATTGCTTCCAGTTGGTTGGACATTTACAGTTACACCATTAGGTGCCATTGACTCATTCGTAGTATTTGAATAAGCCATCACATCGACATTGGTGCTTCTGTCAATATTAGCGTTAGCTTTGGCTGGATAACTATTACCGGGGTCACTGGTAGTACCCTTAGCATTGGAAGCATTGATACTTCCAACCGCTGCATGAGTATGACTTGGCATTTGAACTATCGAAAGTGTGTTTGATTCACTTCCACCAGCATTCCCTATCATGTAGTCGGACAAGCCTGGACCATGACCGCTACTTACTGGTACTCGTCCCCTAAGATCGGGAAGTGCGAATGTTTGTCGACCATCTCCACCATAAATCGTTCCGATCACTGAATACAAAGCTGTATTCTGTGATATAGCCACAAGTTGGCCATTGCAAAAGGCCCAATTTCTTGGTGGAAAATTCCCTGCAAAAATTCTTAGTTCTCCTATTGTTCCTTCCATATTACCTCTTGTTTTCTTGAATTAAGGACGCGATGGATATACTCCATATACGCAAATGATAAAATTGATCGCCAAATAGGGCTGCAAATTATTGACTGGGGCATTACCTCCTGTCGGCTGAATCGTAATATTCACCCCATTGGCCCCCATGGACTCATTTGATGAACTTGAATATGCCAGCACATCCACATTGGTGCTTCTATCAACATTAGCGTTTGCTTTGGCAGGATAACCATTGCCCGGGTCACTGGTAGTACCTTTTTCACCAGATGCCCGAAGTGAACCCACGGCACTATGGGTGTGAGCAGGGAGATTATTCACAATAAGCGTATTAGTTTCTGCCCCACCCCGTTCACCTAATATATGGTTTGAGAGTCCTGGTCCAGTGCCAGAGCTAATAGGTACACGACCCCTAAGGTCTGGAAGTCCAAATGTTGTCTTACCATCGCCTCCATAGGTAGTACCTATAATCGAATAAAGTGCTTCATTCGAGTTGATTGGCAATAATTGTCCGTTACATAACTGCCAGGATTTGGGTGCGAAATTCCCGGCAAATGCTCTGATTTCTCCAATTGTTCCTTCCATGACGGCTAACCCTTTCCAGATTTACACATTTACATTAAACACGACTTATATCGATTATATTATTAAATAAAATACTAACTAACAATCGTATAAATTAAAATATGTTGAGTGCTTTGGCCATACTAATTTTGGATTGTAATGATTTACTTGAAAAATGCCCCTTTTGATATCCCAAGGCTATATAATCTTACTCCAGACGCATAACCTTCGTTGATTTTTGCGATATTAATTCTTAGGAACTTGCGTTCTATACAGGACACAATGATGCCATAAACTACATCCGCATGGACTACCATCCCCGGTCCAATTTCATGTTCAATTGGTAGGTCAGCCGGACTAACTTCAATCAAACGTATGGGGATTCCATTTATCGAGGTTATTGCTCCATCATACTTAGGATTGGTTGCATTTACCAACGCTTCGATTTCGTTGGCCGATTGGCGTGACCAATCAATTGTTAAATCTGCTGTATTTGGTTTTTTTTCATACAAACCGGGTGGATGTCCAACGATATCTTCTAAAAATTTCCCGTTCTGTTGATTGCTGATAATCGTATCACAATACCTTGAGGCAATAATTCCAAGTTTTTGACAATGTAATCCATAGGTCTCTCCTGGTGCGATTGGAACAGGCTCGCTCAACAAGACAGGTCCTTCATCAAGTTTAGACGTCATTGAATGTACCGTAAGTCCACCAGTGGGTTCCATATTCTTGATTTGCCAAAAAACCGGGTCATTACCTTTATATGATGGAAGCTTTCCATAATGAAAATTGACCCATCCATGGATTGGGATGTTTAGAAGTTCATCAGGAATCATATAAGGAAACGTAAGCACCCAGACAGTGGATGGATTGATATCAGCGAGGATTTTTTTGATATCCGAAATCCATTGGTCTGAATTTAATTCATGTATCATGGAGGAATCTACACCTATGGATGTGAGTGGTCCAACCAGATAGGGAGCGGATTTCTTCAGAATTCCTACTCCAGACAACTTGCCGGTCACTTGAAGTTGATGTATGACAGGTAATGAAAGTTGATCGGAATTACAGATTATAAAAATGCGCATATCAACTATATCTATGAGTGATTGTGAATATTTATCAGCAATTGCCAATTTCTCTGGGAGAAATTTGAAGGTAACAAATTCAATGTAAAAGTGAATGGGGGCTCAATAACTGCTCGATTTAGTTTCCCTGCACTGTGACTGTTATCATGGAAATATTGAAGTCAATTACAAGAATAGATTGACTTTTTGAGTGCTTGCGGATTATGTTCTGCTCCGCGAATGTCACACTGCCTAAAAACTCACCAACCCGCGAATATACATCGAACAACGGATAGTCCCCTTTTTCTACATTCAACTCTACCCATAGCCGGTCTTTACCATCCACTGAAAAGCTCATAACACGTGGTCTGTAATCCGGCACCGGGGACATTTCACCGCTAACCAAACCCGCAAATCGGTTTCGTTGGGCTTCAATTGTTTCTCGTTCCTCTTCTGTGTACCGTATCAACGGAGGAGCACCTTCATAGATATATACCTTCACAGACCCAGACTCCCTTTCCACACGGCATACCGCATACGTGGTGTCTAGACGTGTCATATAATGATTCATACTGCTATCAAATCGGATCAGACAGAATTGACATTCCACTTGTTCTCCGGGGCCTGCTTCAGGCAACAATTCAATCCGTGCCAGGTCTACTTTCTGTGCATTCGACATATCGTAATAGCGTATATAGAGCTTCTGGGGTAGGTCATGAAACGGACTGTTCGATATGACAAGTTTGTCTGCGACCCATTCCAACCCGGTATTCCACCCATTGGTTATTCGAACCGAGGTGTATTCTCCGGTATGGACATTGTAAATAATCACTCGAAATTGATTTAGGTCAGACACAGCTACATAACCTAAAGGACTAATCGCAACCCGGTCTATGCTCATGATTTCTCCCGGGCCACGTCCGCGACCACCTAACGTTGTCAATAGATCACCGGATTGAGAAAAGTAGCTCACGGAATATAGTGACCGATCTAAAACAACAAAACCCGAATCATTCAAAACACCAAAACTCGGGAGGCGAATTCGTTCATATCTTAAATTGTACTATTTTTGGATCATAAAACACAGTACTCCGGGTCCGATAGCACGAGATGTCCGCTTTTTCGCACTTCGGCGATGCTGATTTCAAGGATTTCCCGGTCCCGGAGGGTTCTTTGCAGCCTCAACAGTACTTTGGCGCAATCGTTCAGGCGGTTTTGATGCCCTGCAGAGTTGGCTAAACAAACAAGGGATGTCCACGGATTCCCGCGGAATGATCCTGCTGGAAGCCACCGGAGTGTATTATGAGGCGTGTACCCTGGCTCTCAAAAAGCTTGGTTGGTCAGTGAGTGTAACCTTGGCTAACAAGGCCAAACGATACATGTGGACCTTAGGATTATGTTCCAAAACCGATCACATTGATGCCCATGGACTCGCCAAGATGGCGGTAAGTCAGCCGTTAGAGGCCTGCAACCCCTGGATGACTTTTACGTTCCTTTGCGGGGACTTACCCACCAGCAACTGAGTTTACAGGAGTTTCGCACCCAGCTTGGCAATCAACTACATGCGCATAACCGCAGTATTTACAGGGTGGAGTTGGTAGAGCGACAACTGCAAGCCAGCCTGACCAGCATCGACGGGCAACTCAAGGAACTGGAGTCGGCAAGTAGCCAGCATCTCAAAGGTGACCCAGATATTTGGTGGAAGGGGCAGCAACTACAAATCATCATAGGGGGGCTGAATGAGTGTAGCTGTGCAAAAAAAACTGCTTACGATTCTGTACAGTTTCTGGAAGAATGAGAAGGAGTTTGATAGGGAATACCGAACACGACTTACTGAGCAACATCTGCAGCACGAACAACCCACCGAATTGGCAGGACTAAAAAAAAGAATGTCCTACAACAAAAACAGCCTCCGATATTAAATCAGAGGCTGCACAAGGTCGTTGGGAGTCGCAAGCAACCCCACAATCGCCTATAAAAACATAAGCAAAAAATCCAATACTAACTAGCTTTTAAAGACAGTACCTTGAATCGCTTGATATATAGCGGACCGCTGGCTAAAATCTTGATTCATTTTCCCACATTCTTGCTTGATTCTCATCGTGCGAGTTTTTGGCTTTAGCCTGAATGTCCCCAAAAGAGGTAGGACTTTTTTAACTATTCCCCATTTCGTCATTGTAAGTTGTGAATAGAAATACAGAAGCAATAATCAATGACGCTACATAAAATGTCAAATTCAAGATGTAGAATGCATTTATTGCGGGTTCTTTCGAAGCTAAGTAAAAAGGTATCGTAAACACGAAAACCATTAATACAATCAATGTTGCGAGTTGGGTTTTGCTTTTTGGATACCATTGTTTGTCACTTTTCAGCACACCCCATAGAACAGCTACATATAAAAAGATTGTAGAAAGCGGCAAAAGGACTATTTCACTGTACTTAACATCGGGATTGTTGTTATCCATAATGTATCCAATGGCTATTGCCCAAAGCAAATCTACTACAAACAAGGCATACAAGTATCTTAGACTTTTACCCATTTATCTCTCTGATCAGCTAAGTATTTATAAAATTCTCGTTTCTAGAATCATCCACATTGTATACCCAGTTAAGTATGCAAGAACAGTATATCCTAAGATTCCCAATGCAAAGATAACATGCTTAATCCCACGTTTCTTTGTGGAATTGGTTTTTTCGTCTAATTTGAAAGATACGTGAAGACCCCAAGAGTATGTGGCTAATACAGCAAACATTCCAGCATTTGAAAAGGTGTATGAAATTGACAAAACGGAATACTCTGCAAATACGAGAGTTTGATCCAATACAAGTATGAAAAATGTAACTGCTACAAAGACCAAACTAGCAATTAGCGAGAGCTGCATTATATCAACTTTGAAGATCGTGAATTCGGAAGTTTTCAAAACCATATTGATAAATTGTAATAGTTACTCAGTGTTAGAGTGTTATTCTTTACAAAATGAACAAAAATTTAAATTACTCAAAACTATTAGATAACTTTTGTCAAATTGCAACTCACAGGCTTCCGACCTTAAAATAGCCTTGCGATTTAGTAGCAAGCCTTTAGGGTTAAGTTAATAGAATTGCAGAATTTGCCAAACGACAAACAAAACCAACGCATATGAGGCGAATCTGCATGATACGAAGTACCGCGAAGCGAACCAGCGGTCGCGAAGCGAAACGCTTGAT
>CAZDYD010000057.1:0-16963 GCA_964509715.1 uncultured Chitinophagales bacterium | reverse complement strand
AATACGACAAGGTGCGTTGAAGTACTATCAATACTGAAGTCGGAAACCATAGGTACCTTTAATGACTGTTGCGATGATAATTGGATCAATTCCAGTTCAGACCCAATAGATTTTCGCACTTTTGCACCAGATGTAAGACTATCAGGTGTTGTCGAATTATGATATTGAATCATCAACCACTTTGAATCATTTGAAAACTGGAATGATTTAACTTCATCCTTCGGTGTTTTGGCACCGGACCTGACATCAACAAGCAACATCCCGTCTTTTGGTCGGTCTGAAGGTTTGGAAATTTTAAATAAATCGTGATAGGGATGTGTTACACTCATGGCAACGTATTGACCATTTGGTGAAATGATTGGGTCTTTACCCAGTTCAATCGAATAACTTCGTCTTCCTCGGACTTCCTTGATATATACATAGCCATCACCACGCTCAGGCCATGCAGACGCAACTACCCAGTTCCCATCGGATGAAATCTGCTGTGATGACAACGATTTGAATTGCATGACATCTGTCAACGTCATTGCTTTGCGTTGTGCTGATAATCCGAAAGGAATCAGTAGAAATAGAATGACGATGGAAAATTTTTTATTCATAAGACTAGATCTCCTTCGGTTAATGGAAATTTGGGTAGATAATAATGGTTGTAAATGATAGAAAATTGACGGATAAAACCTGAAGTTATTTATTCTTTAATATATTCAAAGAACTGTTTTTCAGATTCATAACTTCCGATCATGATGATTTCGGTATCGGCTTTCAGTACAAGCTCTGGACTAGGATTGATGACCATCGCATCATCAACCTGTACCGCAATAATACTACATCCTGTTATTTGTCGGATGTCGGTATCCATGATTGTTTTACCCTGAATTTTTTGAGGTGTTTCAGTCCTGAATACATTCAGTCCTTCAGCAATCATCAAAACCTCATCTCTTTCGAGGATGTTGAAAATGGCGTTAGCTCCCATCGAAGCATACGACATAACAAAATCGGCCCCAGCCCGATGCAATGTACTCACATTTCTATCTTGAGTCGACCGAGCAATGATGATCAAATCCGGTTTTAATCGTCTACAATATAAAGTGAGATAAATGTTGGTATCGTCATCATGGGTGGTTATGATCACAGTGTGAGCATTATCGAGTCCCGCCTCTTCAAGTACTTCTCTGTCCGCGGCATCTCCTACAACGTAATGACCACACCGTTGTGCCCTTACAGCATCTTTTTCGACTACAACAAAATCCATTTTTCTATCCTTCAATGATTTCGCTGTTGCCCTACCGACTCGCCCTGCTCCAATTACGATTACTGGTCCATCTTTTACATTATATATTCCAAAGTAATCGTCATAGTTTCTGAGCTGGTCAACAGACCCCGCCAGTACCAATACAGATTTATCGTTGATTAGGGTGTCAGGTCGTGGCGCAATAAATTTACCTCGTTCCCAAAGACCGATCACATTTACACCGATTGCTTCCCTAAGTTTGGATTGAGCCAAAGTCCGTCCTACCAATGGCGTCCCTGTAGCTGGTGCTTCTCCAATTACCAACTGATCAAACCTACCAATTACATGGACACGAGCATTTCCTCCCAATGTACGACGTGCAAGTGATTGGCCCATCATGACTCCAAGTTGCAAGACATTGTCAGATCCTGCGAGTTTGAGGATATCGACAGAATCGGGGGAATTAGCTATAGTAACAATAGGAATTGAATCACAGATTTCTCTAGCTGTGAAAGCAATATTTGTGTTCATAGTATCTGAACCCGTGACAACGAGCAAAGCTGCGTTTTTGATTTGAGCTCGATTATAGGTTTCAGGATCATCAAGTTCGCCAAGCATTACATGATAATCACGATCACTGAAATTCAGTGCGTTTTGTAGATCCGGGGTTATGATTACATACTCATAATCATAGGATTTAAGTTTTTCAATAAGAGACTTAGTTACTGCATCATAGTTCGTAATGATAACGTGTCCGCTTTTTGAGGGAGAAAGCGACCTTGGTGCTCTACTCCGATTCTGAGCCTCAAGCCAGGGAGCATAAAAGAATTGAATAAACGTAAAAGGAAGCATGACAAGCAGGAAAACAATTCCCGAAAGCAGTACAAAAATCGAAAAGACCCTACCAATATCCGAGTCAAAGGTAATGTCTCCAAACCCAAGGGTTGACATCACAGTCAACGTCCAATAAAATCCGCTGATCCAACTATAATCGCGACCCTCCATCTCCATGATGTAGTGGAAGGCCATACTGTATCCAACGATTACACCAATCAGTAATAACACAAACCTGATCAGTCGGCCAATGTTGGTTTTAGCTTTTCTATTCTGAAAGAAATATGCGACTTGTGAACTGATGAATTTCATAAGGATGGATAAAATATCTTTTAATTAACCAGAAAAGAAGCGAAATTGTAAGATACTTCAAAATACTTGTACTGTGAAAATTGTCATAATAGGTTCGGGTGATGTTGGGTTTGATCTTTCAACGATGCTATCACGTGAAAAACACGATGTGATAGTAATAGATCAGGACAAGAACGCATTAGTAAAAGCTTCAGAAAACAATGACATTCTGACTTTGCATGGGAGTGGCACATCTGCCTCCGACTTACTCAAGGCCGGAGTTGATAAGGCTGATCTGGTAATTTCAGCAACTAATATTGATGAAATAAACATGGTCGCATCGATGCTAAGTAAGCGACTGGGTGCAAAAAAAGTAATTGCACGCATCAGAAGTGAAGAATTTATAGCCCCGGGTGCGCCCATAGTACCATCAGATGTGGGAATCGACTCGGTGATCAATCCGGAACTAAGTGTAGCTTCAGAGATTCTGCAATTGGTAAAACGATCCGCCGCATCCGATATCGTAGATTTGGCAAACAGGCAAATGCAAGTCATTGGTATCAGACTTGATCATGACTCCCCCATCATTGGTATTGATATTGAATCTTACGCTCTTCAAAACAAGAATATTGATTTCAGGGTGGTTGCCATATTGAGAGGTGGAATCACTTTGATACCAAAAGGATCTGACAAATTCCGCGCAAATGACCACATTTTTGTAATTGCATTAAACGATTCAATCAAGCAGATCATACGTTCGACAGGCATCTCTGAGCAGAGCATTCACAATATTATGGTTGCTGGTGGTACATCTGTTGGGAGAAAAGTCGTCAAAATGCTATTGGATTTCAGGCAGGACTGGAATGTCAAATTGATCGAAAAGGATTATGATACCAGCTATAAAATTGCCTCTGATTATCGAAGACTTCTTGTTTTAAACGGAGATCCGACCGATCCGAGCCTGCTGGCTTCAGAAGGTATTATGGATACCGATGTGTTTATAGCTGTGACCGATGATGAGGAATCAAATATTATATCTTGTCTTATGGCCAAGCACCTCAAAGTCAAAAAGGTGATCGCCATGGTCTCAAAATCTGATTATATACCCTTGAGTCAGACTATTGGACTCGATTCATCTGTTAACAAAAAACTTGCTGCAGCCAATGAGATCCACAGGGTTGTCAGAGGACGAAACTTACTTAATACAGTGGCCTTAAATGGTATTGATGCCGAAATATTGGAGTTTAAAGTTGATTCAAGATCCAAATTGGTAAACAAACCGGTTTCAAAACTCATGTTGCCCAATGGATGTGTGATTGGAGGGATCATAACAAATGGTCTTGCTCGAATCGCTGTTGGAAATTCTGTAATCTCTGACGGAGACTCTGTACTATTGTTTTGCAGATCAAGCATCATCGATGAGGTTTCAAGCAAATTTGGATGAGTACTTTTCAAAGAAGCAGATCGGCAGGCAGACCCAAAATCGATTTCCGACTCATTGCCGGAATATTGGGTGCATTTACGTTTTTCATGGGATTTGCCTTACTCATTCCAATTCCTGTTTCAATCTATTTTGCTGAGGAGACTGTTTACTCTTTTGCCATTTCGTCTGCTTTTGCCTTTGTGTTAGGAGGTCTGATTTACTTCATCTTCAAACCAAAGGATGAGATTCGTCCCCGTGAAGCTTTTTTCATTGTCTCGGTAACATGGATCGTACTTTCTGTATTTGGAAGTGCTCCTTTTTTGGTCTCGGGGGTGGTTGATGATTTCGCCGATGCCTTCTTTGAAACCATAAGTGGACTAACCACGACCGGTGCGACTATTTTTGGAGGTGTATCTCATGATAACAGGATAAACCCGAACATAGAAGACCTCCCCAAGAGTATTGTATTCTGGAGATCTATCTTGCACTGGATTGGTGGTATGGGGTTTATCGTCCTTTCAATCGCCATTCTTCCATTTCTTGGATTGGGGACAACAAATTTGCTTCATTCGGAATCAAGTATTTTAGAATCAGATAAATTGACGCCCAGGGTGCAGGAAACCGCTAAATTACTATGGGGGGTCTACTTGATATTGACTCTCGCACATTTTGTACTCTTATGGCTCCATCCCAAAATGGATTGGTTCGAAGCAATAAACCATGCGATGTCGACCATGGCTACAGGTGGATTTTCAACCAAAGACAGTAGTATACTTTGGTTCGATTCTGCCTACATAGATTGGGTGATCATACTGTTCATGTTCCTGGCGGGTATCAGTTTTGCCATGCACTTCCGGCTATTACGTGGAGAGACAAAACTGTTTTTAAACAATAGAGAAACAAGATTTTATAGTTTTATAGTAGTCCTTGCATCCTTTTTGATTTCAACTATTCTCATTTTTCAAACGGATTACACGATTCCGGAGGTTATTCGTCACGGTACGTTTCAAGCTTTGTCAATTATCACTACGACCGGGTATGTTACAAATGATTATGGTGCTTGGCCGAGTTTAGCGTTAATCATACTCATTGCTTTGTTTTTTACAGGTGGATGTGCAGGATCGACCAGTGGGGGGATCAAAATGTTCAGACATATGATATTAATCAGGGCGGTTGGTAGAGAAATCAGACAAAGTGTCCATCCTAAAGCCGTCATCCCTCTTCGTGTCGGGAACGTTATTGTTGAGCCTCCGATGGTCAGAAGGATCCTGAGTTTCTTCATGTTATACGTGCTTTTATTTCTTGGCGGAGCCGTCATATTGACATGGCTTGGCTCAGATCCGGTCTCTGCCCTATCTGCAAGTATTGCCAGTTTGGGTAATATTGGACCTGCTTTAGGTGAATTTGGACCGACAAATAACTATGCCGGACTTTCTGCAGTTGGGAAGTGGGCTTTGAGCCTGTTGATGATTATAGGTCGGCTTGAGTTGTTCACCGTTTTAGTTCTTTTCTCCGTTCCATATTGGAAAGAATAGTTGCATGATTCTATCGGGGCTATAGTGGTTTGATTACTTTTCTCTGCTCCAGATTAGAAGGAGTAGGGTCGTATGCACCAGTTGGGGTGATTTTTTCGAATATTAGTTTTATCTTGGGTTTTAATCAAATTTTGAACTATCAGGAAAATATTTTGTCACAAGTTAATAAAAATGATACAGTAAAGGTCCATTATACTGGTAAAACAGATGATGGTGTAGTATTTGACAGTTCACGCGAAAGAGAACCATTGCAGTTCACCATGGGACAAGGACAACTCATCCCGGGTTTCGAAAATGCTGTTGAGGGATTGAAAGTTGGCGAATCCACAACAGTTAGAATTCCAGCTGACGAGGCGTACGGTGAAGTGCGTGAAGATATGATCGTAGATATTAGCAGAGCTCAGATTCCACCGGATATCGATCCGGAGGTCGGAATGGTTCTTCAAATGCAACAACCAAACGGAATGCCTTTGAATGTTACTGTCAAAAACGTTTCAGATGAATCAGTAACACTTGATGCAAACCATCCACTTGCAGGGCAAGCTCTTACTTTTGATATTGAAATCGTCGAGATTGTCTGATTTTTTAACAATCTATATAAAAAAAAGGCGCTTTAATTAGATTAAGGCGCCTTTTTTTGTTTATTGTAATGAGATAATTATTTCTCGGTCAGGCATGTAATACCTGGCAGTTCCTTACCTTCGAGATATTCAAGACTTGCTCCCCCACCGGTTGATACGTGAGTAACCTCTTTGTCAAGTCCGGCTTTTTTAATGGCAGCGGCAGAGTCCCCCCCACCAATAATTGAGATAGTTCCATTTCTTGTCGCGTCGGCCAATGATTGGGCCACTGCAAAGGTTCCTTTTGAGAAATTATCCATTTCAAAGACACCCATAGGCCCATTCCAGATCACTGTTCCGGCATTCGAAATGGTAGTTGAATAAGTATTAATGGTTTCTGGACCGATATCCAGTGCCATCCACCCATCTTCTATACCATCTCTTCCTACTGTCTTGAATTCAGCGTCGTTGCTAAACTCCCGGGAAACAACAGAGTCTACAGGAAGTAACAGATCTACTCCTTTGGTTTTTGCTCGATCGATCAACTCAGTAGCAAGTTCCACTCTATCGGCTTCGAGAATGGATTTCCCGATTGGTAATCCCATCGCTTTATAAAATGTATACGTCATTCCCCCACCGATGATAATCGCATCAACTTTATCGAGCAAGTTCTCGATCACCGGAATTTTATCTGAAACTTTTGCACCACCTAATACAGCAACAAATGGCCTTTTAGGTGAATTGACACTCTCACTCAAGTACTTGATCTCTTTCTCGAGTAGAAATCCAGCGGCCGCTGGTTGTACATAATCCGTAATTCCGGCTACAGAGCTGTGGGCTCTATGACTGCTTCCAAAAGCATCATTAATAAATACATCTCCTAATTCAGACAAAGCCTTTGAAAAGTCCGGGTCATTTTTTGTTTCCCCCTTGTGGAATCGTACATTTTCGAGTAAAACGATTTCACCGAAATTTGCAGAATCAATAACTGATTTCGCCACATCACCGATACAGTCGGTTGCAAAATGTACTTTTTCAGGGACCAATTTTGATAGATAATCTGCAACGATTTTCAGACTAAATTCCTTATCATCTGCACTTTTAGGTCTTCCGAAGTGACTCATTAAAATAACGAGTCCACCACGTTGAGTCACATAATTGATACTGGGCAATGCTTCAACGATTCTATTGTCGTCGGTTATGACTCCATTTTCAACCGGAACGTTGAAATCGACATGCATCAATACTTTTTTACCCTTTACATCCAAATCACTTATAGTTAGTTTTGCCATCTTTATCCAATGTTTGATTTAATAGTTTCAAGTCCTTTAAATATACCATATTTAGCAGAATTAGGGCACAGAATTATTTATATTTCGTAATTGTTTTAGGGAACACATTTTTATTTTTATATGACACGACAGATTTACCTTGATAATGCTGCAACGACTGCTGTGGATCCACGAGTGCTGGAATCTATGCTACCGTATTTCACTGAGGATTTCGGCAATGCCAACTCTCCGCATGGACTTGGTCGACGTGTGCATGTCGCAGTTGAGGAAGCCAGGGAGAAAATTGCCTATTTGATCGGAGCTGAACCTTCGGAGGTTATTTTTACCAGTGGTGGTACAGAAAGCAACAATGCAATCATTAAGGGCGTCTTGAAAGCATCCGCTAAACGCCACATCATAACATCCCGAGTTGAACACCATGCTGTACTGCATCCAATCCAGTATGGTCACAAGGATGGTATAAGAGCTACGTATCTGGATGTCAAACCATTAGGAAACGTAACGGCTGATAAAGTGCGTGACGCATTAACTGAAGATACGGTCTTGGTGACGTTGATGCACGGTAATAACGAAATCGGATCTATCAATCCGATCTCCGATATTTCTGCGATTTGTCGTGAAAAAGGAGTTCTTCTTCACTCCGATACCGTACAGACTGCCGGGAAAATCCCAGTTCATGTGGATCAGTTAGGCGTAGACTTTCTGAGTATCAGTGCCCATAAAATATATGGTCCCAAAGGAGTTGGCCTGATGTACGTCAGAAGTGGGTCCGACTGGAAACCCTGGATGGAGGGTGGGTCGCAGGAAAGACGACGACGAGGTGGAACCCTGAACGTACCGGGAATTATCGGTTTGGCAAAAGCCATGGAGTTGGCTCATGCAGAAATGAACTTGAATCAGCAGCATATATCTTCACTTAAGCAACGACTTGTTTACGGATTAAAAGAACGATTCAGTGGGCTTGTTGCATTTAATGGTGACGTTGAAAACGGTTTGTACAATATCGTTAACATTTCATTTCCTCTTGATGGAGAAAGATCGTTAGATGGTGAAATGTTATTGTTGAATTTGGATGTGGATGGTATCTGTTGCTCAAATGGCTCTGCGTGTACCTCCGGGGCTGTAGAGGCTTCACATGTATTAATGGCTTTAGGTCTGGTCACTCCAACGGCGAAATCCAGCCTCAGATTCAGTATTGGAAAGCATAATACATCAGATGATATCGATTATACACTCGACCGACTGGAGATCATCGTCCAGCGTATGTTAAAAACAGTAGACATGTGATTTGATATGAGTATAAAACTTGACGTTCTGGCACTTGCTGCGCACCCTGATGATACGGAGTTGAGTTGTAGTGGGACTCTTGCAGTTCTTGTTCAACAAGGCCTAAAAGTTGGTGTAGTCGACCTAACACGTGGAGAAATGGGCACACGAGGTACTCCGGAACTACGTCTGATGGAAGCAAATGCTGCGGCTGATATCTTGGGATTGGCTGTGAGAGACAATCTTGGTCTACCTGATTGCAGACTCGAAAATTCCGAAATCCATCGTGAAGCTATTATCACGACCGTCAGAATGTACAGACCGGACATTGTATTCATCAATTCGCCCGATGATCGCCATCCCGATCATGGAAATGCGGCAAGATTATGTATTGATGCATTATTCTATAGCGGTCTGACAAAAATCGAGACGCAAAATCCAGATGGATCACAGCAAGAACCATGGAGGCCCTACCATATTCTTCACTTCATGCAGGACCGAAGCTTTGAACCTGATGTCATATTTGATATAACTGATTCAATTGACCTCAAAGACCGGGCAATATTGGCATTTGGTTCCCAGTTCAATGTTGTAAATCCGGGTGATGAACCGGAGACGTATATCAGCTCATCTGCTTTTTTTGAGAATCTAAGAGCACGTGCAAGACATTTAGGTCATCAGATTGGCGTGAAATATGGAGAAGGTTTCAAATATGTTGGTGGACCTATCCCATTGAAAAATCTCGATATGTTTTTAAGCCACAAGCCGGTTAGATAATAATGGCTCAAATTTGTTCAGAGTGATTTCATACGTAAAATCACTCTGAACATACTCATTATACCTTGATGATGATGTTCTTTCTATACATCACCAATAAAATCAAATACCAGGCAAAGACCCAAACTAGGCTGTAAGCGAATGAAGCATTGATAGTGCTTAACCAACTATCAAAGAATGTGAGGAATATCCATCTTTGAACGGTTACATCTCCAACTGAGAAAAGCCCAAGAGTCCTGGCTATAATGCCACTCATGAAAAAAACCGTTATTGCATTCACTCCGTATACCACAAACGGTTGTGTCCACTTTTTGTATCCTTTCACATCAACGAACCAATAGCATAGTGCGAGTCCAACCATCCCTTGTCCACCAGTAAATAGGGCATATGAACTTGACCAAATAGGCTTATTGATTGGGAAATGCCAGTCCCACACATATCCAATAATAATCAGCACCGTTCCGATCACCATCAATTCTGCAACTTTTCTGGTCTGATCGAACTCATTATTTCGAAGTATATGTCCGGCCCAGACTCCAATCAACGTGGTTGATATCGCTGGAATAGTACTCAAGAGCCCTTCAGGATCCCATTGTCTTCCTGTACCAACCCAAAGGTGTTCACCCAATATAGCCCGGTCTATAAACGCTGCTAAATTGTTGACTTTGTCGTCAAATAAACCTGCACCATGACCCGGAACCGGTATAAATGTCATCGCAAGCCAGTACAAGGTCACAAGAGCAAATAACCATATATACTGCACCTTGGGTTTGAAGTACAGAAAAATGAGGGTCGCAGCAAAGTAACATAATGCAATACGCTGGAGTACACCCATTATTCGCAGTTTCTCAAGACCCGGTCTGAAGCCAAACTCAGGTTCAAATGTAAACACTGGATATGCAGCCATAACCAATCCCAACCCAAATAGTATGAGTGAGCGTTTGAGTGCTGAGATGACCAGTTCCTTTTTACTGGTACCTTTAGCCAGTTTACCTGCATTGGCAAAAACAATCGCAACCCCAACAATAAACAAAAAGAATGGGAATATGAGGTCTGTTGGAGTCCAACCATGCCAATCTGCATGTTTCAATGGACCATACATGGCGGACCAGGTTCCTGGGTTGTTTACCATTATCATACCCAGAATCGTTATACCCCTGAAGGCATCCAGTGAAACCAATCGATTGCTAACTAATGGTTGATGTGCTGACATACGATTACTCCGATGTTAAAGTATTACTGAATGATGACCTCTGGATAAACATGTATGTTTCCTATATAAGGTCGCCGAGAGAACATGAAATTCGTTACTTGATAGCCAGTATTTATTGACTGTATATCGTTTACGGAGATATTAATACCCAATTCCTGACGTCGATTTGTATGTAATCTGACTTCCAGTGAATATCCATTGGATGTTCGTCCGCCAGCAACCTCCACCTCATTTGACAGTTCTACAATATTTGAATGAGGATCACTTACAAAATGTGCAAAAAAACTGGAGATAGATCTCATTTTGATATCCGATATACCACGTTGCGAGAATGGTGTGAGATAAAAGCTCCCGGTATTGTGTATCAGGTTACCAGAATCGTCAGGAGGTCTCACAAGAATCAATAAATCGTCAGGTTGAATCCAGGTATCATGGTGTTCATAGTTGTACCTGACAGCTATCAGAGTTTGATCACCACCCATCCATGTCGAGTCGTTCGTTGATGTGATATGGTTTGTCCTCACTCTAACTGCAGCATACAAGTGTTCTCCGTCGGACCGGAATGCTACTGAAACACGGTCCCGATCTGATTCTCTTGATGAGTAGAGTGTTCTGAATTCATCATTTCCCCATTCATTGAGTCTTCCGTCGAGTTGAACCTGCGAAATCGTTGCAAAATAGGCCTCCCTTTCAATTTCATAAATGAGAAACCCCTCGGCATCTGGTCTGGAGTATGGATCAGATGTGATCTCGTCGTAATCTTGTCTGATGGCGGTTACAAAAGGCTCCAATTCTGGCAGAATATGTTGAATATATTCATTGTCCAGAAATTCATCCGATCTTAAGCGATCCATTGTTTCTTCGAATAATGTAAGCGCATCACGGACAGTGTTTAATTCAAATTGTTTTCCGGGAGTATAAATAGGTGTGAAAACATTATCGGTCCAACCATAATCTTTAAATAACAAAGCCAGTGGTCGTAGCACCCGAGCGCCCTCGGTTCCAGCCAGATGCGTCAGGGCGTCCTGCCAGACTTTATCCGGATTATAGTTGTGTGGATTCTGTGCAAATTTGGCAACAGTAAAAAGAGGAATCATCGACAAATAGGGTTTATCCATAGGATTCGCAATGATTCCGGAAGTGACTCTGGATAATTTGGCATCCCGGCCGGTGATTGGACCGATTATAGGTCGCCAGACTTCAAAATCGTTAACTGGAAAGTTATCCCAAATAAGTGGTTTTCGATTGATCAGACTGCCCCAATATGAAGCTTCTGATTCAGTGATACTTGCTACTGCCACATCCGTTCCAGTCCAGAAAAATGGAATACTTCTGTCAACACCGTCACCCAAAACTCGTATGTATTCTCTACTGCCCCATGCATCAGTATAAGTAGTTGGACAAACTACCAGATTCAGCCCAAATTCTGAAAGGTCAATGTGAAGCCTGTTGATCAGTTCTACATGTGCCTCCGCCAACGAGGAATATTGAGAGATATCGTCCTCATGCTGGAGATATTCTGGTACATCATCAAGAAACAGTGCGAAATGTTGGATGCCCAACACAGATAGAGTCATCAGTTTTTCACGTAGTGACTGATAATCATCCTCAGATGAATATTTCATGGATAGTCCGGGAGAAATGGCATAATATAACGTAACACCGGCATTTTCCGATACTCTGATTAGCTCTTGAAACCGAGCCAATTCTTCACCAGAATAGGACTCTCTCCAACGCTGACGATGATATGGATCGTCTTTGGGTGCGTAAAAATACACATCCATGCCAACTTCACCCATAAAACGGATCATATCGAGCCTGGCTTCGTGTGACCAGGGTGTGCCATAAAACCCTTCTACAACTCCCGATAATTCAAATCGTTGCGTAAGTTGATATTGACGATATGCGAAAATCGCCAATAAAAAAAAGGCTGTTATCCCTGCAATGACAAAACGACTGAATGATGACCTATCCATTAGAATATTTTTTGAACTGAGAATGAAATGATTTAACCCGAGTTTTTTCAGTTCCCGAAAACCAACAGTTCGGATCTGACTTTCTGAGTTATTGTGCTGGCAAGATACTCATGAATAGCTGGATTTCCAGCTATGATGCGTTTCCCGAACAACCATTCGTCTCCATTAATCCAGTCTGTGACGATTCCACCAGCTTCACGGACAAGTAAGGCACCGGCTGCGACATCCCATGGTGCGAGTGCATACTCATAAAATCCATCATAGCGTCCGCAAGCCACAAATGCCATATCATATGAAGCAGATCCGGGTCTTCTAACACCGTGGGTTTCGTGCATCAACACGTCGAACACCTTCATATAGTCGGTCAGAACGGAAAGGTCTCTGTACGGAAATCCGGTACCGATCAGAGCGTCTGCGGGTTGTGATGTATCACTCACCGTGATTCTGACTCCATTCAGATAGGCTCCTTGCCCTTTTACAGCTGTAAAGACCTCACGGGCAGGCAACCCAAGAATCACAGCAACGACTGGTTCTTTTTTCTCAAATAGTGCAATCGACACAGAATAAAACGGTACACCATGAGCGAAATTGGTCGTCCCGTCGATCGGGTCAATGATCCAGGTTCTGGCTTCGGTGATAGCTTCCCCTTGATGTGACTCTTCCGCAAGAAACAGATCATCAGGAAATGCCTTTGAGATATGCTGTTTAATTACAATTTCAGAATCGACATCAGCCTTAGTCACGAGATCGTGACGACCTTTCAATTTAAAGTCCTGTGATTTCGAATTTTTTGAGTATGTATCTATTATTGAAGCGGCGGCCATTGAAGCCTGCACCGCAATTTCAAGTTCTTTTATATACATAATGATTTTAAAGTGTAGATGATATAAAAAAATACAAAAATTGGAGTGAAAACCTATACATCTTCAGGATCTGGAAATAAATCATCAAGTGATTTGGTTTCATATTCAATTCTCAGACGAGATACTTGCATCAACTGATCGTTGATCACCTTTCTTTCATCCTGGTCAGTTGAGGCATTGAACACTTGCTGAAGGTTGGATTTCACCCGATCCAGGTAGTTAAGCTTCAATATTTTCATCTCCCCTTTTGCCGTTCGGTAGGGATTTCCGTCACGATTGATTTTTTTTCCGAGTTTCTCTTTGACTCGATCACTTGTACTGTGTCGGTCAAGTACAATCTCCCCCACCAGAGCCGGAACAGGGTCTTCCCTTTCCATGTAAACTGAAATTGATATTGGGAGTCCCTCATTGTATCGGTGAACAAGATCATCGAATAGTTTCCTGTAATCAGGATCGGTGAAATGATCTGCGTTACATTGTGAGCCCACATATTCTACCATAGGGTGCATATGTTGCAACATCAACCTCAATAGATCTCTTTCATATGGCGGACGTTTGGGAGGGATCTTTGTATCTGATCTCGGTTTTCGGGGTGGATTCCCAAGATTGGAGTTCCTGAATCTTTCAAATTCAAGATCATGATTTGGTTCGCCTGACATACCAATTTCAGAGCCTGGACGCAGTTCAAGATCCCAAAAAGGATCTTCGAAATCAACCGATGTAGCCTGATTCTTTTTCATCTCAGGTGTGGCTGAAGTTGATGATCGTGGTGGAGGTACAGCAACTGCACCATCATCGCCTCGGTCTCTATTTGCATTTCGATCATTTCGATTCTGAATTCTGTCCCTATCCTTTCGCAAAGTTGATAGCTGAACATTCAACTCTTCAAATAATGCCCTGGTACCCATATTTGCCAATTCAGAAAGGCGTTGGACAAAGGTTTCTCGGGCTATTTCATCTGGAATTCTGGCAATGGAGGTCAATATTCGGCTGATGGTTTTCTTTTTATTGATGGGGTCGTCCCATGAAGTTTCACCTTTGGCTTTTTGGATCAGGAACGATACAAAGTCGAGAGCATGAGCGTCTTTATACTCGAAAAAACCCTGTTTCTTACTTTTTTGAACAAAAGAATCCGGGTCTTCGCCATTTGGCAATTGCAACATTCTTACATTCAGACCTTCTGATAGAGCCAGTTCAAGTCCCCTGGACATGGCATTTTGTCCAGCAAGATCCGCATCATAAATCATGAGCAAATTATCGGTGTAGCGGTGCAGGATTTTGAGTTGTTCGGAGGTTAAGGCCGTTCCGCTGGTTGCAACAACATTCTTGATTTCGGACTGATGCATTGAAAGTACATCTGTGTATCCTTCTACTAAAATTACTTCGCCATGTTTACGGATCTCGTTCTTTGCGACATGGATACCATAAAGAACCTCGCTTTTATTGTAAACTTTCGTCTGGGAGGTGTTAATATACTTAGCAGTATTTTTAGGTGTTTTACCATCGGCTGAGGCGAGAACTCTACCACCAAATCCGATAACACGTCCTGAGGGATTAAAAATCGGGAACATTAATCGATGTCGAAAAGCATCAAATGCATTTTCACCATTTCTGGAGTATTTAATGAGTCCGGCTTCGAAGAGGTAGTTTTCATTGATGTTTGATTCAGAGGCCGCTTTGATCAATCCATCGAATCTGTCGGGGGCGTAGCCAAGTCCATAGGATCGTATGGTTGTACGTAACATTCCCCGTTTCTCCAGATATTCGAGTGCTAAGGCTCCATCCGTAGTCTGGGTGAGTTGTTTATGAAAATATTTACCTGCAAAAGCAAGAGCATGGAAGATACCTTCCTTCAACTGATACTGCTCATCGTGTTCAGGTTTTTCAACTTCAGGAACTTCGATTCCAAACCGATGACCCAACTGACGTAACGCCTCAGTGAATCCAACTCCTTCCATTTTCATGACAAAGCTGATTGCATCACCAGATTCACCACATCCGAAGCATTTATATATTCCCAAATGTGGCGAGACATGAAAAGAGGGAGACTTTTCATTATGAAATGGACACAAACCGGTAAATCCGTTTCCGGAACGTTTCAACTTTACATGGTCTGAAACCACCTCGACAATATCGATGGCCGATTTAACTTGTTCTTTGATGTGATCGGGTATCATAGTGACAAGATAATCAGTAGTTATTTCATGCAAAATTGTTAATTGCAAGCCATGGTGTTAAATATTGTCGGACATAGAATGAAAACGGTTTTTTACTTTCAAATGTCAGTATACGTAGGTATATTCAGGCCTTATTATTTATAAAATCAATAACCTCCCATCATAATTTTAAGGAATTACGCATGAGCGTTTTAGTTGGTAAAGACACCAGACTTGTAGTTCAAGGTTTTACAGGTAAGGAAGGTAGCTTCCATGCCGAACAGATGATAGAATATGGCACGAATGTGATTGGTGGAGTAACTCCCGGCAAAGGCGGTTCGAAACATCTCGACCGTCCGGTTTTTGATACTGTTGCCGACTCAGTGGTCAAAGCTGGTGCCAACACTTCTGTTATTTTCGTCCCTCCTGCTTTTGCCGGCGATGCGATTATTGAAGCTGCGTTATCTGGGATTAAAGTTATCATTTGTATCACTGAGGGCATTCCTGTTAAGGACATGATCGCTGCAAAAGATGTTGTCAAGCGTCATGGTGCGATCCTGATCGGACCGAACTGTCCGGGTGTTATCACTCCAGGTGAAGCAAAAGTTGGAATCATGCCCGGCAACATTTTTAGTCAAGGTCCGATAGGTTTGATTTCCAGATCTGGAACACTCACCTATGAAGCTGTTGACCAATTGACAAAAGTCGGACTTGGTCAGACAACGGCTATTGGTATCGGTGGTGATCCGGTTATTGGAACAACACATACAGACGCTGTAAAAATGCTCAACGAAGATCCGGCAACAGAAGCGATTATGTTGATTGGTGAAATAGGTGGTACAGCTGAAGAAGAGGCTGCGGCTTACATCAAAGCGAATGTTAAGAAACCTGTCGTTGCATTTATTGCTGGACGTACAGCGCCTCCGGGACGAAGAATGGGTCATGCGGGTGCAATCGTTTCAGGCGGCAAAGGAACTGCTGATGAGAAAATGAAAGCTTTGGCTGCTGCTGGTATAACGGTTTGCGAGAGTCCAGCTGTTATGGGTGAAACTATGAAACAGTTGCTCGGAAGATAGAACTCCTATCTTGCTTACTTCCCTATTAAAGGTGGGTTCACACAGTGAATCCACCTTTTTTTATGCCTTGGTTTCGAAATTGATCCTATTTCGAACGGCCTTCCAAGATTTCCAGGCGCCATATGAAATCAAGATTACAACAAGAAGGTAGACCCAATTAGGCAAGTTCCTACCTGCAGCAAAAAGGTAGATATAACAAATTAGTTGACTCAGTACTAATCCAATGAGTGGAAGGATTACGGGTCTTCGCTGCCTGAGATTCTTTGTGAAATATATTAAAGATACCCAAAACGTCGGAACTGTGACCAAGTACAGAAATCCAAAAATCAATGGGTTTACACCATAGGATTCAGATATCGAATAGATGGAACCCATTACTGGTTCAAGATAACGCTGGAACATTCGCAGACTCAGTGATATTTATTGCTTCATTTTGAAGCAGGTGACACAGAACATATAACTAAATTTCA
>CAZDYD010000056.1:0-17916 GCA_964509715.1 uncultured Chitinophagales bacterium | reverse complement strand
GTACGCTCCATCTAAGGCGTTAGATACATTTGTTAAATGTTATTGGACTTTGGATGGGGATAGTGATGACGGTCCAAAACGACAGACCATCGTGCCTGATGGATCCATGGAGATGATTTTCCATTATGGGGACCTATACAAACAATATCTTGATGATGATACTTCCATCATTCAACCTCGCTGTTTTGTCATTGGTCAGCTGACCCGTCCTCTGGAAATAGAACCCACCGGCGCAACGGGTATCTTTTCTGTTCGATTTCATCCAGAGGGATTCTTACCGTTCGCCACTATCCCTATCAAAGAAATGGAAAACAAAGCGGTTTCACTAAAAGAGCTTTTCGGAGAAAAAGGGGAACAAATTGAACAAAAGATTTTATGCTCTACAACAATTACCGATAAAATCACCTTCATTGAAGAGTTTCTGTTGAGTCATTTAGCTGATGCTAAAACCATAAACCACATTATTCGATCAACAATTGAAACTATATTCACAGCAAATGGACAACTCTCGGTACACAACTTATCAGATCGTATCCAGATCAATCGAAGGCAATTGGAAAGACAATTCTCAGAAACGGTCGGATTGAGTCCTAAAAAACTATCCAAAAATAATCAGGCTACAATCCGCACTGAAAATGTTACTGAACAAGGATTTTACGAGTCTTACTGGACTTGCCTACGAAGGAAAGTATTACGATCAGGCGCACTTTATCAAAGACTTTAAAGAGTTCACAGGAAGAACACCGAAAGAATTTTATGGGGATGACCTTAAAATGTCAGAGTTGTTTTACACGAAAAAATGAGTCTGTCGCAAAAATACAATTTTAAGTTTTTGTTAGACTGCATTTTAGCCCAACATCACATGATACCTTTAAAAATATAACCTTCAGGAACCATGAAAACATACATCATCTTATTTTGCATTGGATTGACATTAACGTCACATATATTCCCGGTAAAAAGTGACCTCAAAAAAGCTGAATGGCTGATCGGAACCTGGGAAAACAAAACGCCCCGTGGTACGGTATATGAATCGTGGGTAAAAATCAATGAGCAGGAGTTTCAGGCAAAGAGCTATGCCATCGTGGAAAAAGACACCGTGGTTTTCGAGACCATCACACTGATTCAGGAACCTGAGGGATTATTCTATATCCCGACCGTCAAAGATCAAAATGATGGATTACCGGTACGATTCGCTTTGAAATCCATAACCGATGAAACTATGGTATTTGAAAACCCTGAACACAACTTCCCACAGGTCATTTCATACTCCAAGAATGCCCCGGACTCACTAATTGCCCAAATTTCAGGAATCAGAAATGGTCAGGAACGAAAAATTTCATTCCCGATGAGAAGAATCGGTAATTAGATTTTGTCAAATCAATAGCCTATGATCGCAATCACTCTGCTCCCCGCTCACTGCTCCCTGCTTTCATATATTACTAATGCACACTTTCTTATAATAGTAATGTACAAATATGAGTAGTTTACTTAAAACATCCATCGAACACGCATTTCTGGATCAAAAAGCGCTGTTTGAACAAAAAGTCGTAGGACACATTCCAAGAACCTTTCTTGAATCGTATGAACCACATCCTACACACATCGAAGTCATCTCCGGCATTCGCAGATGTGGGAAAAGCACTTTAATGCGACAGATCATGAATGCCTACTATCCTGACGCTGCCTATTTTAACTTTGAGGATGCTCGGATATTCGGATTTCAGGTATCTGACTTCCAGAAACTCGATGACATCATCCCGCGAAATACCTCCGCCTATTTCTTCGACGAAATCCAGAATGTGGAACATTGGGAAGTTTTTGTCCGTCAGCTCCATGATCGGGGCAAAAAAGTATTCGTTACCGGATCAAATGCTTCATTACTCAGCCGTGAGTTAGGTACACGATTAACCGGCCGTCACCTCAAACACGACCTTCTCCCATTCAGTTACATGGAGTTCCTGGAATACATCCACGTCGACAACACTCCAGAGGTGTATCAGGACTATTTGAACAACGGTGGATTTCCTGAATACCTGGATACTCGTAACACTCAGGTCTTACAAAATCTGTTCAAGGACATCTTGTTGCGTGATATAGCTGTAAGGCATGGTATCCGAAATACACATGCACTCATGGAACTTGCACTACATCTGATCTCCAATTCTGGAAAAGAAACGTCATACAACAGCCTTAGAAAAATGTTCGACATAGGTTCTACGAACACCGTGTCTGATTACATTGCATGGATGGAGGACGCCTGGATTCTATTTCAGTTGCAACGATTTGGACGGTCTCAAAAAAGCAGAACCGCCAGTCCTCGGAAAGTTTACGGTATTGACACCGGTTTGGTCCGGGCGAACAGCGTCAGTTTTAGTAAAGACACCGGAAGAGGACTTGAAAATGCCATTTTCTTGCATCTGAAACGGTCCGGTTACGAGCTCTACTACTTCAGAGAGCAAAAAGAATGTGACTTTGTGGTCTTTGAAAACAAAAAAATCAGGGAGTGTATACAAGTTTGCCATGAAGTAACCGACGAAAACCTGCAAAGAGAAACATCCGGACTCATCGAAGCCCTAAATACCTTCGGACTTGAGGAGGGATCGATCATCACATCCCATCAGAAAGACAAACTCACAATATCAGACAAAACGATCCATCTGATACCAGCCCATGAATTCTGCTCTGCATAAAAGCAGATCACAGGTAAACCACAGACTATTTCGCTTCACGCACTTCGAGTCAGAGTTCATTGAGCACGCATTTCGCTTCGCGCACTTCGTTTCTGAGTATTGTGAGACTATGAACAATCAATCAACAGACCAACTTACATATACCCAATCGAAAATTTCTGAAACTACTGGAACTATTATTCTCTGCTCTACGAAGATAAGATCGTATTACAATAGGTAATTTTTTTTTTAGATCCTGCTTTCCGTTATATGTAACTATTCGGCAATTCACATCCAAAATATACTCTTCTGGTAAAATTCTGGGTAATACCCCACGAAGAAATATCTCCATGGACTTCTCCTCGACGTGAATTTCAAGTATGATACTATTCATACTACCTGAACATTTTGAAATGACCAGACGACCAGATAAAGCCCATAGTTGCACCTTCGTCGACCAATGCTTTGATATGTGGGTGCTCAATCACACGGTGTATTCCAGTCAACCCATTCACTTTACTGAGCCAGTATACTTCTTCTGCCTCTGCTGCATTGAGCAGATCAGGAGAATGTGTAGTAATAAACACCTGTCCACCTTTTTTTGAATACAAACGGAACTCTTCCAAAATCTCAGGTAACAACTCTGGATATAGTTGATTCTCGGGTTCTTCCACACATAATAATGGATGAGGATTTGGATCATAAAGCAACAGCAAGTAGGCAAACATTTTAATTGTACCATCGGATACAAATCGAGCTATAAAAGGATCTTTGAATGCCCCGTCTCTAAATCGAAGGACAACCCTCCCATCATCAGTCAGTTTGGCTTCCACATGCTCGATGCCAGGAACTCGTTCAGACATTTTTTTCAATATCTGACTAAATACGTGTCTGTGTTGTTCAAAAATAAATTGAGCCACGAGTGGTAAATTGTCACCTTTTGATGACAAATGTTCCGCATGACCCGCTTCCTGAGAAGGTCTTGCATTAGAAATATGAAAATCGGAAACGTGCCAATTCTCTATAAAATCTCTGAATGCGCTCGCAGCTTTGAAGCGTTCAAACTGACCCAGACCTTTGATCGCAAGAATATCTGGAGAGCCAAGTTTTTGGTACTCTCTCTCGAGCTCCTCGTCCGATTTACTATAATCTTCCTCATTTGTGATGGCATACCCTTCGCCCCTTCGAAAATCCAGAAAATGATATGGTGATCCGTATGACTGACGTTTATATCGAAGAATTTCTCTTTCGACAACCGGTTGCCCCTTCTCTTCACCGATTTGGAGATGATATGTTACTAATCTTTCTTTACTTAGTATCTTCAGACGAAATTGCAGTTCAATTTCAATAGGTCCAGTTGTTCCACGACTCACAACTTCTTTGAAACCACCTCGGCTTGCCAAGGCGCTTCGAACATTTCCAGAAAGCGCTTGACCTAAGAAATCAAAGACCTCGAAAATCGTAGATTTTCCAGTTCCGTTAGCACCCACAAATATGACCAATGAAGGTAAATTGGTGAGTTCAAGGGATTGGTAAACCTTGAAGTTCTTTAGGCGAATGGTTTCGATTTTCATTAATATTTAACGATATATTCTAGTATATGTACATATTCGGAATATAAACCTTTTCCAGTATAATCGCACCTATTCACCTTAAACCCATAAGACAACATCCCGATTATAGACACGACATATCTGAGGATAGCCACTCCCGTAATCCCATAATCAAAAAAGCGACTGTGTAAGATATCATGAGAACATTCTGAGTGAGACGACATGTATAAATCATGTCGTACCGGAAAGATCAGTTGACGTTGATCAAGGCATTTTCACCAAAAAACTTTCTGCCAGCTGTTCAATTTCATTTCATTTTTTTTTCAAAAAAAAATTCAGCAACAAATTTTTATCGAGGCGATAATAAATAAAGATTTATATCCATCTTCCAATCTTATGTCGTTTTGATTATCACTAAAGACAAAAATATTATAATCGGTATCATAGTTTCGATTCTTATTCTAACGCCAATTTCATACTCGATATATGCTAGTAGTAAAACATCTACTGCAAAAAAAAAGAATTCAGCTATTTAGGTGTTCACTTAGATAAGGTCAAATCACAAGTATCCCAGCAAGGTGATTTCATTAAAATATGTGACCTAACACAGAATATTGAAAAGCTGATTCTTCAACATGAAAATGTGAATCATAGACTTTCTATTATTGATAATAATAAAACCTTAACAGCATTATTTTAATCCGATATTACAATATGAGACCACATCATCAACTATAAAACCTAATGAAAAACGTAGCGAGCTAGGGGAAGCTTTCAATATTACCCAAGAAGACCGACCAATGTTCCTAACAAAAAAAGACCTAAAAAAAAGAAGGTTCCCCACCAAAGGCAGGGAACCACAAGGTAAACGACCAAATGAATCGGTCGTTTCCTCTTAGTACGCATAATATAATAAATTTAGAAGAATTTACCAATGACTTTTAACACTCTCCGCTCCCTGCTCACCGCTCTCCGCTCCCCGCTCTCTGCTTTTTCTTCCCGCTCCCTGCTCCCCGCTCCCCGCTCCCTGCTCCACGCTTTTAACTTCCACCTGAATTATGGCAGTTACTTCTTTCAATAACAAACTCGATGGTATCCTGATTTAAGGTATAAACAAGACCATCCACGAATCTATAGATTTCTGTTGCGTGTCGTGCACGAACGGATGCCCGAGTGCCGGGTATCGCAGTTACCGTTTTTGATTCGGAAAATTGGGCTCTGTTCACATATGCAACTAAATCAATATTTGTGCCAAAACTAAAGTTCGCAATCACCTCTTCGGATGGATTTTGCCTGGGTATGGAATAAGTTGCATTTCCACCTGCCCCACAGGAAAATGTTGCTACAGTGATATAGCTACTATATCCGTTTTCTGTAGTATCTAAACAGGACTGTATGGAATCATAACTAGCCTTATTTGGACAAATCGGTTGTGGTGTCATAGATTGTAAGATTTGTAAAGGTGCAGAAACAAAACCACTTCTCATAATTTCCGGCACACCGGGGCCTTTAAAAGAAATTTCGGATGACACACCTGTAATTGTTCCAAAAATGACAGATCCATCCTCACCAAGAAAACTAATGGGTAAACCTGAATCAATAACGCTCTGTGGCAAATCCATTTCAATGGATACTTGAATTGGTTCCAGAAGAGTTACGCCACGTGGTTCAAACCAAAAGATCTCCGTTGGAACAGCACCAGGGAATATATCACTTATATCATCACTGGCACGTGCACGGGTGACCCCAAAATTGACATTTCCGTTGCTATCCAATGCACTGGCAGGAAAGGCGTTCGGTGGAATGGTTGCCGTGATCGTAGATTGGGCCGCTGAACTCGAACCAGTCTGTACAGTACCACCGGTAGTATTATTTACCGGCTGAGTCGGTGCTCTTTGGGTGAGGATGACTGTAGTTGCAGATAAATAATCGACATCCTCTGCAGGAAGTTGAACATTGACCTGAGTAACTCTCTCTATATATCCATTCAAACTGACCCGAATCGAATAAACTCCACTTCCCAAATTGGTCAGCTGGTAAGATCCACTCACATTAGTAGCCGAAGCAGTAGTCGGACCCGTAATATTCACGTCATATCCAGTCAATTTTGTTCCTGTATTGGAAGTTACATTAATCGTGAGTACACGCTGACCATTCTCACTCGGCGGAGTCACAAAATCAATCGTCCCGACCGATTCTTTACACCCAAATAGGACGACTGCGAGCATCAAGCCCATGACCAATCTATTGTTAAATCTAAGTTTCATAAAATATTTTATTAATTGACGTACTTCCTGCTGGAAATATTGACCCACGTTAAAATATACTTATGCTTATCTGATATTACAAGTAATTTAAATAATAATAATGAATTAGTGAACTTTATTGGGCTTACGACTGATCACGGGATTCCGGGTGCAATCCCGTCAAAATGCAAACCGGTAGCTCAGGTTACCGGAAATTACGCCGGTACATTCTGGGTGAGACGACATGTATAAATCATGTCGTAAAGGAAAGATTAGTTGACGTTGATCAAGGCATTTTCACCAAAAAACTTTCTGCCAGTTGTTCCAATATGTCATCGAGTCACATAAATTACATACGATATAAAATCGGTATATGTATTTTAATGACGTTCGTTTTCGATATCAGAGGATATTTTCATTGAAGTTCGATTTTATTTTAATTCAGTCTTACTTTGCTGATTTAAATAATTCACCGAACTCATTTAAATTAAAGAAATTAAACAGCTTACTAATTGATATAAAGATCTCTAATTTTTGGAGCTGCTTTTAGTTTTCCGGCTTTATACGCATTCAGAATGTTCGTAGTATTTCTAACTACAGAACTATCAAAATCAGACAATGAATATATTTCAGTTGAACAATTCTCGTCTTTGTTTGTAAACCATATTGCATCATTCCTGATAATATCTTTGTCATCGAGTATCTCACGATTATGAGTAGTTGCTATAAGCTGAGAATTGTTTGAGTTTGACAAAAAGCTTAATAAGAAATGTTGGTATAAATCAGGATGTAATGATGTTTCCAATTCATCAATTGGAATAACATGAGATTCATTGATCAGCAATGCTAATAATCCGGCAAATCCAAAGAATCGTTTAGTCCCATCAGACTCCATTTCCAAAGGAAGCGAGTATTTGTGGTTATTGACAGTATGTTCGAGTTCAATCTTGATAGTTTTGACTTTGCCTATTTCTTCAATTTGTCGTGCTTCTGCAATCGGAACTCTAAATCTATTAACCATTAAATCAATAAAACCATCTGGAATATCCATTTCTTCTTCGTTTATCAAAATGTCGGAGATATGAAAATCAGCCTGTTTTAATATCTTCACGATCTCATTTTTCAAAAGGTGTCCGTCATGAACTTTTGATGACACATAACTCTCCAGTTGTGTTCTCGTAAAAACAGGGGGTTTAAGTATATTATTAAACCAGTCGATAACATCACTTAATTCTTTGATATCAACATTGGTTTTCAAAAAACCACCTAATACAGTGTTGTTCCACAATGTATTAGCACTAAGCGTTTTTTCGATATTTTTTGCTAATTTTATTTTACTACCGAAGCTTATTTGACTGAATTGTTGTTTTAAGTCTGTATTACGAACAAACACTAAAGCTCTATTTGGATGGAAAAAATGAAGAGATTCGTTCATAATAGCCATTTTATTGAACTCTACTTCATAAAAATACTTTACCTCGTCATGAATGAATTCCAGCGAGATTACTGAATTCATATGGGGTGTATCGGGATCAAATAAGAAAGGTTCATAATCTAATGTATCCGTTTTTTTTTCAACCGGATTCAACACAAGATCCCTGATAAACTCTAAAGCTTTCAATACGGTACTCTTGCCGGATGCATTTGCACCATATATCAATGCCATTTTTAACAATCTGATCCCACTCACATTTACAACATAACTATCTTCGAGGTGATCAGAACTTTCCGCTTCGAACGATAGCGTCTGCTTGTCTTTGATTGAACCAAAGTTTGTAATACTAAAATTGACTATCATAATCCTTCATTTTTTTGCAATTCAATTACAATAAATATACAAACATTTTTATAATTGGCAATATTTATCGCCATAAATGAAACCACTTTACAATTATAACAATAAATATTTCGAAGTTTCGTTTATATATAAAAAACTAACACTCACAAAACACCAGTATGGAAAAAACTTATTGTAATTCCTGTAATCAGGAGTTGACCGATCGTAAAGATAGGCAACCATGCCCAAATTGTGGAAGTATGTCAAGAAACTTTCAAATAGATATTCAAGATACTATTGAAATACATGATTTACTTAATCTTAAACACAAGGTTCCGGCTTCTAATTTCAAAAATAAGATTGCATACGAATCTAAGATTGGTTCTGACTACTCACGAGATAAAAAAAGAATGGTAAACTTAGTACAAGTCATTGATCGTGAAAATGATGTTTATATAAAAAAAATCACTGATCCATTAACAAACGAAATTACACGTGATGTACATGAACCGTTAACAAAACACACCGGAAGGGGATCAGCAAAGCCCAAGAATTCAAATCCGAATTAGAATATCTCGTAGATATGCGAATTTTTCGTTACCAATACTAACTCAATATCAAGATTATAATCTGGTTTCCATTTTCAAAATTGATAGCAGTAGAATATTGGTTATATTTACTATGTGATGCTTGGTAAAGCCTCTTGCCTTCGGGCAACGTAACCAAGTTACCGACGATATAAGCTCTGTCCTCTGGGACAGAGTTTTTATTTTATCATAGTTAACCACTTCAAATTCAGCAATTAAACATTGCTTACTATATCTACGAATCCGTTAGATAGTACTTCTTCTTGATTTTTGAAATACCAGTTTCACACCTTTTCCACTTAGAGATAGGTATCGATACACCAGCCAACACATAATGGCTTGTATTGCCCGGCACTTGTGGCGTACCAGATTCATCTATATAACAAAAAAAGACCATAAACTACTGACAAAAAAAAAGCGACTGGTTTCAGGAAGTAACTCCCTTCGTAGAGACGCTTGGCGACTCTTCCAAGACGCAAGTCCAAAGTTAACAATTAGTCATAATTATAACAAATCGTAATTACTGTATCTACCAGTTCATTCTGATCCCCTATTCTGGATAAAACTGCCCCCATTCTGGAACAAGCTGGCCGGGGTAAATATCTGCCGATACGCAGTAAACTAATCGAAAGAAGGGGTCAACATCACCGGAATATACACTTGACAAATATTTTGATATAAAATATTGATTTGCATTATTTTACTATTAATTTATATATTTATAATGTATTAGTCGTTAATCGAGAGTTTTAATATTTCATCAAGTCTGACAGAAATCGGTGCTTTAGGATCTCACAATTTGAGTATTGATAGGTTTCCGATCATTGATATTCCTGTAGGCTGCATTAGATATTTCATCACCTTACTTAGTCATCAATCAAACATACCTATGAAAGATCATCATCCTTTCAACATGCCACGTAAAGTGCTCTGTGTTATGGCAATGTGTTTATTCATTTTCACATCAATTCCTCAAATTTCAGAAGCACAAGATCTAACACTTATCCCCAAAAAACGAAGTGTAGCTATTACTGCAAAACCACAAATCGATATCGATATCGATAAACTATTCAGCTCCCTTAATGATGCAAACTTATTTGGAAAAAATGCAACGGCTATTGATAGTATCAGACTTATACTCGAGGCAATCAGAGAACAAAATGAATTTATAAAAAAAGCGGAACTGGACACATATCCAACAATTGAGTCAAAATGTAATGATTGGGCGAAAGATGAGAGGGCAAAAGATAAGAAGAAAATCAGTTTCGGGTGTATTGGTTACCTCGGGTCTAGTACTGTTCTCCAATCAGAAGAGGGGATCAACGAATATTTAGGTGGATTTAGGGCATTTGGCAGAAGTTCATTTGCAATAAATGGAAATGAGGCCGGAATTGATAATGAGATCGTAAGCGATAACATTTTTATAAGTGCAAAGTTAGGGTATGCAAAATTAGGATTGAGTACTTTAATAAGTGTTGCCACGGATGAAATCCCTTCAGATTCGACCAATCTACGGGCCACTACTTCAAGCCAATTTTTCCAAAGCGGTGGTAATGCAACACTTTATTTAGGTATTCCGGCAATTTACTGGCGGAATTTTATCCAGCTATCAGAAAACTCTGAGATGCAGTTTATTAGAAAAATAGATGTGTTTGTTTATGCAGCAGCAAGTGCAGACATTCCTGAGCTTGGGTCATATGTTGATAATCCGGCAGGAAATTTGCGTTTAGGTCTTCAAGGCACGTTTACACAAACAACTATGAAAGAAATTTTAAATGTATATGTTCATAGTGACGTTTCAATGGGAAGAGGAAGTTCAAAATTTTATGATAATTTGGGTACCGATTTTGACAAACCACTTTTCTTCACCGGAAAAATTGAATTGGGATTGGATATATATCAAAGTGCTCGAATTGGATTTTCAACTGGCATTTCCAATATGGGTATAAGTCAAAAATGGAGATTGTCATTCAAAATAATCCCGAGGTAATTGGGTTTCCAGAATAGAAACGCATAGAATTCTACTTTACAAATAATAATGACGTTGATCACTTTTTTGATTAAGTTGATAATCGCGAACTTACGGATGTACCCCCGTCAAAACGCAAACCGATAGCTCACGTTGCCGGAGAGGTCTTTGAGGTCAAGCAGTCCGGCCATGACCTGCACTCGCCCGAACAATAGCACCCGTCCAGCGACATTGTACCGAAACGAGTCGTGTTCGGCGATGAGTTCGAAGCCCGGGACACTAACCGCCGACACACTTACTCCTCCAAAGATTCCATCAAAGACTTGTGTGCGTTCTTTAACATAGAATTCTTTCAAAATGTTCAATAGCTAAGTTCTTCTCACGGAGGCGCCCCACTCTTAGACATTCTGTCAAGCTAAGTAGTTCATACAATTTTTTGTCTATTAAGCTTGCTTTGGCAACTGAAGGATATAATGGCGTAATGGCTTGACCACGGTTTTCACCAAATGGGTATGGCCAAACGTACATTTCATTGCTTAGTATGAAATCACTTAGTGGTTCAGCAGAATGGGCAGTTGGAATCCCTCGCACAATCGTCCCTGGCTTAACAGGATACACCACAGATATTCCGAATTTTAAGAAATCAAAAAATGTTCTGAACATGACTTTTTTCCCGGAACCATCAAGAAGTCCTGAATACTTGGATCTAGCCAATGACTGACTAATTTCACTTTGGCTCATATATAAAGACTCTGCCAGTGACATCTGATTCCAATTCTCATTACCTAATGATATTATTTTTAAAAGAATAAGTATGTCTTGTGGTTTCATACCAATAGGTGAATTGTTCATAGTACTCCTGATTGAGAATTAATTATCGCATATCGCAATATGCGATATACCGACTCGATATAGTATCTAATATCGCAATGTGCAATAATTCATTAGCCACCTCAAGTTATGTAATACCTCGCTGTGTTATGTACCCTAAAACCCGAACCGATACGACACATTCCCCGAGAAATCCTTCAGGTCGAGCAGTCCGGCCATGACTTGCACTCGCCCGAACAATAGCACCCGTCCCGCGACATTGTACCGAAAGGAGTCATGTTCGGCGATGAGTTCGATACCCGGGATTCCCGCCGCCGACACACTTACACCTCCAAAGACTCCATCAAAGACTTGTGTGGGTTCTCCGAATAGATCAAAGGCATACCCCACATGCACCCCCGCCCGGACATACCTCAAATCAACATGCTTCGTCCCAACCAAGTAATTCGCTCCGAAATACCGATTGGCTGCAACACCGGAACTCTTCCCCGGATCATGTACTCCAAATACGATGGCAGGGACATAATGACTCTCTTTGATCACTAATACCCGCCCGGAGACATGACGATCAGCAAACAATGATATTCCCGGTCCCCGATCCGCACCTAACTTCCAAGCATATCGAAACATGAGTTCAACACGCGGCAGATACGTGACATTAACGAAGTAGGTGGACAACCCGTTTGATCGACTATCATACAATGTATATCCGTATGGGATGTAACCGCCACCCAATATGACCGTCCGATCCGGCATAGTCTGCGCCGTTGGTGTCATAAAAAGCCCGGATGTTCCGGTCATGGACTGTCCCCGCAGCTCGACCCCGAATAGTACCAAAGAAACAAGTATGATTGCACCGACAGCAGACCTTCTTCTATTCACATTGTCCCTTTGTTAATGGTTTCCGATTTCAAAAAAATATATGAAATGTCCCTGTTCCACTCAATATGTACTTTCACCCCCTCCTGAAATCTCCCCCCCCTGAAAGCACCACTGAAAGCACCACTGAAAGCACCAATGTAAACTTCATTCCTTGGGTTCAATTTTTATTGTCCAAAAAATTGCTTTTAACCTTTCTTGAATCATTTTTAAGGTTTCCAAAATCGCTTCCTCTTTGGGTAATTCTCCGTACACCAAATTTTTAAAGTCACCGTTGTAAATCGTTTTCAACTCATTCCACACATTTTCCAAGTCTTTGAATATAAGTGCTTCATTTGGATGATAGACAAGCCATTGATTGTTGTTTTTAAAACTGGCGACATCATCATTAGCTACTTTTAAAAGCATTTCATCAAAAGCCGTTGATTGAAAAAACTTGAAGAACTCCTCTTGTTTAAGTAGCTGATGTAAATCGTAGGTGTGCCGTATCTTTTTCTTAAAATCATCTACTGGGTTTTCACCATAAGAAAAACGAACCAAACTCATTATTTTTTCACAAATGGTTCTTATTGGTTCTAATGCCAACAACTCAAAAGGAATTAGTCCGTTTTCTTGAGCAATTTCTGATTGCTTATTATCCAGCATCATTTGCCCAACAAATGAAACGATGTTTTTGGTGGTGTAAGGTTCGAAATATCCCAACCAAGTTGCTTCTACAACAATTACATCTCTCACTTGGCCGTAATCATCTTTAAATTCTTTGTTGTAGGTGTGTGCCGTTTTTCTATTCATTCCCATTTTCTGTGTAAGACCGTCAATGTTTACTTCGGGTAAAACAGCATTTACAACATCACTAATCGTTCTAATTTTTGTAGTTAATATGTTGTTTGATTCTCCCTCTCGTCTCAACACTACCAAGTCAATATCTTCCGAAAATCGTTCAATCATATTGTAACATTTGGATAGTGCTGTTCCGCCCTTAAACACGGTGTCTTTGCCAATATCATCATTGAAAATGGTAAACAAAGCATAGGTAACCCAATAGTCTTTTTCTACATAAATAGCAGGGATTTTCATTTGGTCAGCCGTAAACTGAATAGCTTGTCTGAATAAGGTTTTTTTCTCGTGTAGGTTCATACAATATTCCAGTTTTCGGTGTTGGAAATTGCTTTCGCTGCACCTGTTAGTTTATACTTAGTAATTGGGTTCAATGATTTAAATAGTAGTTCAGCTGATTTGCCCTGTTGTAATTGTTCTAACAACGCACCTAGTAAAGCCCTTGTAGCAGGTGGATATTTTAATGCCAAGCGGACCAAGGTATTTGTTTCTTTGTCTGTAAAGTTTTTTATTATGGCTAAGAACCGTTTGCAGGATGCTTCTATACTGGCATCAGGTATTTTTTTGATGTATCGGATGGCATCCAATAGCTGCAACAAAGGAATATTCTCTTTGGTGATGGTGTTTTTTTGCTTTACAAAAGCAATCGTATAGCGTTCTCTTTTAAAATTGGGGCGAATTTGATTTTTCCCGATTTGTATGGTATTGCTTACCTGTGTGGTTAAGCCCAACTGATTGTAAATACTATAACCCGTGAGATAGCCTGTTATTTTTCCGTTTTCTTCCAATAAGTCTTTTACTACTTGCGCCTGATTGGGTTGAAGATTGCCAAAAGGGGTATTTTCGGGTTTGTAGTATTTGCCTTTGGATAGTTTGGCAATTTTGCCCGAAGCTACCATACGGTTCAGGGCTTTTATCACCGCTTCTTTTTGGTTCACCTCTGTAGTAAAATCGGCATAGGTGAACACATAGCCTTTGGGTAGCCTGTCTATGGTAAATGATATGTATTCAGCTATTTTCATTCTTTTTATTGTAGTGCAAAGATAATTGATTTGTCCAGTTTATTAGCAAAAAAACTGGACATTTTGAAATTTAATGACGTATGGTTAACTTCGCAACTTCGTTGCGAAGTTAACCATACGATACTCCCTGCTTTTTTTATCATAGCATTGAAAACTCCCCCGAAAGTAGCTACGTAAATTAGTTTCAAAAAAAACTACTTTAAGGGAAGCTCACCCCCACATAAACCAAAAACGGCAACCTACTCTTTCGAACAGATTGCCGTTAACACCGAGCGCTACCCTGAAATCAACTAATAGGTTGCAAAGGGATGTCCTTGTACTGGGAGTTTGGCAAATGGATGGTACTCGCCGGACAATCCATGTTTCTTGGCGGACCGGATTTCATGTACCACTTTGATCGATGCCCCGGCTTCTTCGAGTCCATATCCGTGGCCGTCCAGTATTCCACGGTAACTGTCGGTATGCAGATCGGTGAATCCATCGCTGAACTCAAAACTTTCGCCATCGATGCTTAACTCTCGGAAGGTGCGTTTCCCACTCTCCCGCACTTCTGATGGCAAGGTCTCGGCATTGATACTCAGAAACCAACGGACATTCGCTTTCTCCAATTGCATGAATCCGGCACCCCGATCATGTTCAAGCACATGCACTACATTTTGTTTCACGCTACCGAAGATCCACATGAGCATATCAAAAAAATGAACGCCGATGTTGGTCGCAATCCCGCCGGACTTGTGGAGTTCTCCCTTCCAGCTGGTATAATACCAATGTCCACGCGAAGTGATATACGTAAGATCAATATCATGGATATTGCCACTGGTATCAGCATCGATACGATTTTTCAGAGCAATAATAGCCGGATGCAATCTCAGTTGAAGAATCGTGTAAATACGTTTGCCACTCTCCTGCTCAATCTGATGCAACGCATCCACATTCCAGGGATTCAGCACCAACGGTTTCTCACAAATCACATCGGCCTGGGAACGCAGGCCGAACCGGATATGGGCATCATGCAGATAATTAGGAGAGCACACCGACACATAATCGATCTGATTTCCATTTCGTCGCAATTTATCGATATGTCGGTCGAAGCGCTCAAACTCCGTAAAGAAATCGGCCTCCGGAAAAAAGCTATCCACAACCCCCACACTATCGAATGGATCCAAAGCCGCCACCATACGATTCCCGGTATCCCTGATTGCTTTCATATGGCGGGGAGCAATAAACCCCGCAGCACCGATCAATGCAAAGTTTTTCATTGAACCTACAATCCTTTTAATACGTTTTGATAATGATGTACATACCAATCATACACTTTTGCCAACCCTTCTTCGAAATACACCGTCGGACGATACCCTAAACGGTCTTCGATTTTTGTGATGTCAGCTTCTGAGTGCTTTACATCACCGGCTCGCTCCGGACCATACTGAGGTTGGATCAATTTTCCGGTTATCTTTTGTAAGGCAGCTACCATTTGATTAAGCGATACACGATCGTGACACGCCACATTATAAATCTGATTCAAAGCATCCGAATTCTCAGTGAATAATGCTCTATCATTGGCTTGGACTGCATTGGCAACATAGGTAAAATCCCGACTTGTCTTTCCATCACCGTTGATGACAGGCTGTCTGTTCTCAATAAATGCTTTGCAGAAAATTGGAATTACCGCGGCATACGGATTATCCGGATTCTGACGTGGACCAAATACATTGAAATACCGGAGTCCTACATAATTCAATCCGTAATGCCTCTGAAACACAGCCGCAAATTGCTCTATCGAAAACTTGGTTACGGCATACGGACTAATAGGGTTTCCGATTCGGTCCTCCTGTTTGGGTAGTTCAACACTATCTCCATATGTACTTGAACTACAGGCCAACACCACGCGATCCACCCCGTTTTTTACAGCGGCATGAAGGATGTTCACAGTACCCAGGATATTCACTTCAGTGGACCTCATGGGATTATCGATCGAACGCGGTACCGACCCCAACGCAGCTTGATGTGTAATCTTGTGGATACCTTCGGTAGCCTGCAAACAGGTGTTGTAATCACAAATATCACCCTGGATAAACTCAAACTTGGGATGACCGATGAACTCCTGAATATTCTCAACATATCCGGTACTCAAATCGTCCAACACCCGCACCAATGACACCCTATCGTCTTGAATAAAATGCTCCACAAGGTTGCTACCGATAAATCCGGCACCCCCTGTGATCAAAAGTTTAACTGATCCCATTAAGAAATTATTTACTACGTGCTTTTCCGAAAAGTATATTTTGACCCGCTTTAAAGAAATATTTGATATCGGTCAAGATCGGTGATTTCTGATAGGCCAGAAGGTAACGTCGTTCTGACTCGATCACCTCATCGAGTCCGTTGGGCATGTCTGCATAATAGGGAGGTATGAGTCCCGGTTTGAATTGAATACGCAAATTTTGCATATCCTCCGGATACAAACCGAAGAAATGTTGGCTCAATGGACGCACTCCGACCAGTTTCATATCGCCTTTGAGCAGATTGATGAACATGGGGACTTCGTCCAGCCAGTATTTACGCATCACTTTACCCCAGGATGTCAAACGAAAATCGTCCTTGAGCTTGCCCCCCTCTTCGAGATTGTTTTTATCGAACACATATCCCTGGATGTATTCAGAATAGGGATGCATAGTCCGAAGTTTATAGACCTTAATGATCTTACCCTGGTGACCAACTCGTCTGAGTTTGACAATCGAACCATAGGTAGGTTCCATATCATAGGCGGGTTTATCCACTTTCGTGGCGATAAAATACGTAAGATATCCGATACGGATGTGATCTTGAACGGTAAATCCACAGGAATAGAGTCGTCCGAGCATTTCCGTAAATGAAACAACCCGATTACGACCCTTCGTGAGATGAAAATAGATCTTTCGGGTGAATTTCAGTTTGGGGAAGCAACGTTTCAGGACAAAATCCATAAAATAATAGGGATAATTCACTGGAAACGGATATTTGTTCAGAATACGAACACGACGGGACTCCATAGTTTCGACACAAATCAAAATCGATTGATCGATATGGATTGATCGATTTAAAAATTCCAAAAACTTATTGATCCGCTTGACATTATTCAACCGGTCACGAGAAGCGATACCGATGTAATCCGATGTGATTCGAATAGAATTCTCAATGTTATTATCACGTAACCAAACAAAATGACTCAAATCATGCTTAGAGCCAAAAGCGGATTGAAGGTCATCGTACAAACTTGATCTTGGTGTAGATTCCTCTCTAACAATCTGGAATAGTTCTTTCTCTTGGAGTGATGTTGCTACGCTGTCCATTGTTTCCTGACCATTAATAAATCTATTACTCTCTCTACTGACGAACAAAATATAAGAAAACTATTAGAATCAATCATCAAAGATTACTTTACGGCAACTTAAATTTAACCCACAAACCTAATTAAATAACTGATACCGCTTATTATACTCAATAATCGCGTATTTAGGCACAGAACATCTATCATTAGATTTTTCTAATAGTTCAACAGCT
>CAZDYD010000055.1:0-18182 GCA_964509715.1 uncultured Chitinophagales bacterium | reverse complement strand
AGTCAGGTCCGGATCAGCGCCATCAACGAATTCGACCTCGAGTCAGATTCATCACAAAATCTAACTCTGCGGGCATTAGATCAGGCCCAACTCACAGGTTTTGTAGCCAATGCAGATGGCACCGTGAATTCATCTTTCAATGGGGAGGCCACCATTCAGGTTTTTGATGCCAATCGATATCTGGAGTTGCCCAACTTCCAGAACCGATCTGCCGGATGCTACACCCCAAATTGCCAATATCGTGTACAAAATGACATGATATTCAACGGACAGGTCACGGTATCAAACGGACGATTCTCAAGTCGGTTCATCATCCCTAATGATATCGCTTACAGTGACGATAATGGACGGATTCTCATATATGGAAAAGATCCGTCAGCCGCCGATGCCGTTGGATCATACTCCAACATCACATTTAATGGAAGAAACCCCAATGCCGTTAATGACAACACTGGTCCCGACATCCAGATATACTTAAACGATACCGATTTTATTGATGGTGGGCTTGTGAACGATTCTCCCCGACTCATTGTGTTTCTCGAGGATCAATCAGGTATGAACACGGCTGGCGCTGGTGTAGGTCACGAACTTGTGGCCGAACTGTCACGCCGACCAGCATCCAATGCAGCGCGCACCATCATTCTGAATAACTATTACCGAAGTGAACTTGATGACTTTACCCGTGGAAGAGTTGAATACCCTCTTGATCGTCTCGAAGATGGAATTTATACTCTGAAAGTCCGGGCTTGGGATGTGTTCAACAATCTCAGTGAACAAGAAATCACCTTTGAGGTGGCAAAAACTGAAGAACTTGCCATAAGACACGTCTACAATTATCCGAATCCGATGAGCGGATACACCCGGTTTGTTTTTGAGCACAATCAGGCAGGACAAGAAATCGACGTTCAAATCCGAATTTTCACCCTCGGTGGACGACCCGTTGCCAGATTATCACGTCCAAACCTGATTACATCAGGGAATTTGGTCCAAATTCCCTGGGATGGCAGAGATGATGACATGAATCACCTCGCTGCAGGAACCTATTTGTATCATGTGCAGGTTAAAGGAACGCATAACGGACGAACCATTACCCGCGAAAAGATTGAAAAACTTGTAATTATAAGATAATTCTAAAAAACAGAACCCATAAGAAATAGTAAATTAGAAACAACGTTTACTATATTGTACAATCAACGATGAAAACTATGAAGATGACTAAGTTTATGACCATACTCGGAGGTCTACTCCTGACTTCCGGTATCACTTTTGCCCAGGTGGGTATCACCTCAGTGCCTTTTTTACAAATTGAACCGGACTCGCGCTCGGCTGGTATGGGAAATACTGGTGTTGCGATTGCCGACAATGCCGCCGCTCTGTTCTGGAATCCCGCCGGATTCGCATTTCAGGATGGCAAACAAATCGGTATCACCCACTCCAACTGGCTCCCGAATTTTAACACAGACCTGTTCTATGACTATATCGTAGGGAAAATGCACATTGATGGTATCGGAACCATAGGTGCTCACATCACCTACTTCAACCTCGGTGAACAGGTTCAGACCGATGAAACCGGACTCGAACTCGGTACGTTCAGGAGCTATGAATTCGCTTCTGGTGCTTCCTATGGATTCAAAATCAATGAAAACTTCGCATTAGGTACAGGTTTTCGTTTCATTTACAGCCGACTTGTCCCGGCAAATACTCAAGTATCGGGTCAGACCGCTAAGAACGGAACCAGTGTTGGTGTAGACCTCGCCGCCCTTTACCGAACAAACCCGTTCCAGATCATGGATAAAAATGCAGTGTTCAATGTTGGGATGAACCTTTCCAATATTGGTCCTGGTATTCAGTACACTGACCGTGCACAGCAGGATCCATTACCTACCGTTCTGAGACTCGGATGGGCTTTGAATATGGACCTGGATACAGACGGTTTCAACACACTCACGATCGCAAACGATTTCTCAAAAATAATGGCAAGACGTGATACCACTGGTGAGACCATGGGTGTTGCGAAAGCAATCTTCTCATCATGGGATTCCTTCTATCGCTATGATGCCGTTAATTCTGAATATGTTGAAGTCCCACTATCTGAGCAGTTCATGATCGGGCTGGGAGCAGAGTATTGGTACAACAAACAGTTCGCAGTGCGTACGGGCTACTTTTATGAGTCACCAAATAACGGCGACAGACAGTATCTCACGTTCGGTGCCGGACTCAGATACAACATTTTCGGTGTAGATTTTAGTTACTTATATACGTTGAAAGAGAACCACCCTCTGGCAAATACCATCAGGTTCTCCGTTCTCGTCGACTTCTGATAACATAGTTTATTCCCTTGTACAATATACGTTTACACGGAAGGCGGTTGTTAAGGTTAGTCCTGATCTTAACAATCGCTTTTCCTCTTTATACAACACCGTCTGCCCAGGCCTGGCAACTAACCTCCGGTACACCTATCTCCGTCGGAGATGTACATATCGTTGCGGTTATGACCGAATTTCAGGAAGACGACAATCGATTCACCACCGGCAACGGGAAGTTTAACCCCGATTTCCTTCAACAATTTGAAGTTACACTCGACCCCCTTCCACACGACCGACAATACTTTGAGTCACATCTCGAATTTACATCCAATTACTTTCGCACCGTATCCGGTAATCAGCTAAACATCACCTGGGAAGTACTTCCCGAAATTGTTACCCTGCCCCATGAAATGGCTGCGTACAGTCCTTTGGGACAAGAAGGTGACGAAAATTACAAATTGGCCGACCTGGCTAATGATACCTGGACCATCGTCAGACAAAACGGACTATTAAGCGGCAGAAATTTCGACCCCGACCGCACCATGTTCATTATTTTTCATGCAGGGGCTGGAAGAGACCTTGAATTGACAGGTACCACTCTGACCAAAACCCCACAAGATATCCCATCCGTTTATCTTTCAAAAAACTCACTGCAACGATTGTTGCAGCAACCAGATTTTCAAGGCTTCCCGATTTCTGAATCCGGACGCGTTACCAACACCGCAATTCTGCCCGAAACCCAGTCCCGCCCTGGTGAAGATGTCCTTGGAAATGAATTCGTTCTTGAATTATCGATCAATGGCATTTTAACGGCACAAATCGGTAGCTTCCTGGGACTACCCGACCTGTTCAACACCGAGAACGGACGCTCCGGGATCGGACGATTCGGCCTTATGGATGGAGCCGGATTCTTCTCTTATTTCGGATTGTTTCCACCCGAACCATCCGCTTGGGAAAAGGTAGCCTTGGGTTGGATTCAACCCATTGATATCACAGATATGGTGAACGAACCCGCAACCTTTGATATACCCGCAGCTGCTTTACATCAACCTGGCAGCATTCTCAAGTATCGTTTTACATCCGAAGAATATTATCTGATCGAAAATCGACACCGAGATATCAATAACACCGGTGTTACGCTCACGATCCGCCAACCCGATGGCACTATTACAAACGTAAACCTGAATAACAGCGAACGTCGTTTTGATCCGTTCGATTTCAGTAAAATTGATGAGGTTTTGCCCCCGGGTGTTCTCATAAATGTCTCAAACTTCGATTGGAGCTTGCCTGGCGGACTCGATCCAGGTCCGGACAGGCAATACGACACTCCTGACGACAGAATCCTGAACGGTGGAATTCTGATCTGGCATATCGACGAATCTGTAATTAAATCAAAATTCGAAAGTAACACTATCAACAACGATCCTGATAGAAGAGGAATTCGTCTCGTGGAGGCAGATGCTGCTCAGGATATTGGCCGACCATCTGCCGGTGTGACCGGATATGATCAGGGAAATCCTTTTGACTTTTGGTGGTCTGGCAACAATTTTACCGTGATCACTGCCACCGGACAACGAATCATTTTGTACCAGAATCGACTTGGCGATGATACGATACCAAACAATAGGACAAATTCCGGTGCCAGAACATTTTTCGAGTTATACGATTTCTCCGACACCGCACCGGTCGCGAGTTTTTCTATCCGTCGTACAGAATTAGATGACATCCGAAAACTTCCGGACATCCAGTTGCCACTGTCAGACTATTCCCAACCTGCTGCCAATCAAACGCAGTATTCGCTTTCTGTGAATGTGTTCGTCCAACCCGATAACGATACACTGTTAATCGTCCCCACTCCATCTACTCTTACCGCATTTAGTACCAGCTACAATCAGGTAGCGTCCCGGTTTGAATCCAACCGCCCCGATATCCGATGGACCCAACCACTTATCACTTCGAATGGTCTTTTGGTCTGGTCACCGATTGTCCCTTATGGATCACAACCTCCTTCACAGATTCACAGTAAACTGGTTGACCTTACTTCCATACAACCGGAAACACCCCATCTGATCTATGATGTTCTAGATGTGTTCACAAGAGGTGTCCCGTCGGCTATCGGTAATATGATCAGATTTGACAGAAGCCGGTACTTTATATCAGATCTGACCAATCCGGTCGATGTACAAAGTTCACCACAAGAATCCGTTTTTGCTGCTAATTCAAACAATGGATCCGTTTATATTCAAAACCGAAGCCTGATTTCACAGGACGCAACCATAGCAACATTCACCGAACAAGTCTACCAGTCACCACGATTAGATTTGTCATCGGCTCACGGACCTGCTGGACAATCCGTGATCTCAATCTGGTCATCAGAATCCATATTCACTTACGCTGGTACCACAAACAACACCCAAACTTACCCGGTTCTTTCACCCGGAAGTTTTTCCTGGCCCGTTCTAACGGATCTGAACGCAGATGGAGTTACCGACTACCTCTATATCAACTACACCGAGAATACGATAGAAGCAGTGAACCTCTACGGCGCACAACTGAATCAATTTCCAATGATCCCTCCCGATGGGATGCAATTGAGAGGTGTCCCATTATTCTTACCATCTACCGACGCTAATGCAGCCTCCATCATAGTTATGGCCGATGATGGCAATAGTATAAACCTCCTGGTTTATGATTTGGATGACACCCGCAAACCTGCACACACGTTACTCGCTGGTAATTCACTAAATGATTCAAACATGTTGATTCATCCGGTCGTGAGAGATGGAATCTTATACGCTGTATCTCGCGACGGACAATTACAACGATGGGAATTGAAGTGGAGGTCCGACAAACCAAATGCATATCTGTATGGTCATCCATTCACAAATAAACAGTTCAATACATCATCGGTGGTTGGCGATAGTCCAATGTCGGATTTGTTGGTAGCTCATGAAACATATAACTGGCCGAATCCAGTCCGTGATGAAACCCGTATCAGAGTATTGACATCAAAACCTGCAGATGTCAGCATTACTATCATCAACTACTCGGGACAAAAAATCCGGGAAATCACAGGGACATCACCCGGTAGCCTCCCCATTGAATTCGAAGTCGATACGACAATGCTCTCAAACGGTGTCTATTTCGCACGGGTTAGCGCAAAGCATGAAAACAAAACCGAACACAAAGTCATAACAATGGTGGTCATACGATGAGAAATAGACTCCATTACATATCGTTTTTCGTCGTTTTGGTCTGTAGTTTCATCGCATCCCCGAATAGCCTGCCCGCACAGGAACGGGACCCGGGCTTGTACGACTATTCACACAACCACCTCCCCTGGTTTACCATAGAAAGCGATCACTTTCTGATCCATTTCCAGCAAGGCAATTCTCGCCCAGCTCAGGTAATTTCAAGAATTGCCGAAGAAATATATCCCGACATCACCCAATTGTATCAATACGAACCCGATTCAAAGATCAGCATCGTACTAAATGATCGCTTGGATTACTCAAATGGTGCCGCTTTCTTCCTCGATAACAAAATCGAAATCTGGTTACCGGCACTCGACTCCCCCCTCCGCGGCACACATGATTGGCTTCGCAATGTGATCACCCACGAATTTGTGCATATGATCCAGATCCAATCAGCTTTAAAAGGCAGCCGTAAACGCCCGGCTACATACATCCAATGGCTCAGTTACGAAGATGTCCGCCGTCCAGATGTACTCTACGGATACCCATCCGGCGTGGTAACCTATCCTTTGGCGAAGGTCAGCATGCCAGCCTGGTTGGCCGAGGGGACAGCACAATATCAGGCAGCTCACATCAATTATGACTATTGGGATTCCCACCGGGATATGATTCTGCGCACCCGGATACTTGACGACAGCTACCTCCCTTTTAATGTCATGGGAACATTTGCCTCAAAAACGAGTATCGAGCGTGAGGTAACCTATAATCAAGGTTTCGCATTTACAAATTATCTGGCTGAGACCTATGGTGAAGAAGTCCTCCGAAAGATCAGTGAAGCCTATGCCCGGCCAGGTGTCTGGGATGTAAGTAAAGCACTGAAGATCGCTACCGGGACAAAAGGGGAAACCATCTTTCAGAACTGGATCTCTTCACTGAAATCTCATTACCAACACCAGATCGCGAATAGATCATTTACCACAGCTAATTTCATCGAATACGACGGATTCTACAACTTCCATCCCCAGTTGATCCAGTCCACCGGCGAGATCGTCTATCTATCGAACCGTGGACGCGATGATGCACTCGTCAGGCTGTACATCCGTCAACCAGATCATAAAGCCCCTTCGGCCGGAGCAACCACGGTCATCGACCTCTCAATCCCGGCACAAAGTCATGGTGACCATGCGTTCACACTAAGCTGTGGACATACCCTCCGTCCGGAATTACTCTTTATTCAATCAGCTTATTCGGTGAGTCCAGACGGTAACAGAATTTATTACAACAGGATCAGAGAAACCATGTACGGTGAGCCATACAATGATATCTATGTGTATGACAGAACCACTCGCCGACACGATCGCCTGAGTATTGGAGCCAGAATAAGCGAACCCTCATTAAGTCCCGACGGAAAATACCTGACTGCCGGACTTCTTGCCGATGGATCAGTGAACATGATTACCATAGAACTGGAAAAAGTATCACCAGAAAATCCAATTCGGTCATCAGATCATCCCTCAGTGCGCCAGATAACCCAACACACATCGGGACAACAGATTTATCGACCTGTCTGGCACCCGAACGGACAGAAAATCTATTTCGCATACTCCGATAATCACCGCAGACAGATTCACTCGGTTGATCTGCAACATGGGAATCGACAAGTTGAGCTGTCGCACGAAACAAGTGATTACCGTGATCCGTCATTCGACACAGACGGGAATCTATACTTTTCTTCCGATTCAGACGGAATATTCAACATTTACCGACGTATCGCCGGATCAAATCACATTGAACAGATCACTTCCGTCAAAGGAGGTGCATTTATGCCAACAATCGATGCTAATGGAACCTTGATTTACTCCGAGTATGTGTCGCACGGATATACCATCGCGTCATTGGAACCCTCAAAATGGTTCGGAAAAAGTAATCCAAATTATATTAGACCCTACCATTCCAGCGACAAACTGGCTTCATTGATGATCGACAACCCGTTTCCGATGTTCGATGATACCGACCTCAACACATTACCCGACTCGCTGTTTGCATCCAGACGGATGTCAGAAACGACGATACAAATACCGACATTCAACGGCACCGATGATCGCACCATATATCCGTACAAAGATACATTCACTTCTTTCTCAGTATATCCAGCCATCCGTTTCGACAACTACAGTAAACTGAACGGTTCCAATTCCAAACTCCTCACAAATGGGCAAATTGGAGATCTTGGTGGCAATTTATGGAGAGACATCAAAACCGGATTTTACTTCGCCTCCCGCGAAATGATCGATCGTTTCAGCCTGTTTGGTGGGGCTATGATCGGTATCGGTTCCCTCCCATCAGACGGAGTAAGTGACTTTGTACAACCATCCCGTTTAGTCGATCTCGACCGCGACCTATTCCTAATGGCCGAATACCGGGGACTCCCATTCATTAAGCGATCTTGGTCGCCAACCATCTCAGTTGAACTCTATAATATTCGAAGAAACGTCAAAGACGGACTCTCCATAGAAGAGTTTCCATGTACACCATGTCTACCCGATACCACATCCATCGGAATCGCATACGATGTCTGGGAAGCACAAGTCAGTCTCATCAGTAAATTGAACCGGTTCACAGTGCTTGAGATAGGCTGGCATCATAGTCCATATCGTGTTTCGACCAACGCTTTTTTCTCGCGAGAATTCAGACAGACAGTCCCCGGATCATCTTCCCGGTATTTCATTGGAAACACCTACACCACCGGACTGTTCTACTCCATCAAAACCCCTCACAGACATTCAGACATCACCTTGATCGGACTGGAGAACAGCCTAAGGTACAAGTACCAACCCAGCCGATTACTTGAAGGGTACGACATTCGGGGAGGTGTGCTGATACCCGTTTACAATAACTACAAAATCCATAGCCTGGAGTTTGATATCAGACAAGGCTTCAGGGCCGCAGGATCACGACTTTTTGACATCAGATCGAGATTCTACACGAATTTCAATGGCAGTGATGAATATTTCTTCCTCGATTATATCGGCGGACTTCCAGCCATGCGTAGTTATTCTTTCTTTGCACTCGGTGGCAATACCACATGGTTCACTCAGCTTAACTACCATCACCCGATTTTCGAGAAAATACACCACCAACAAGGTAGATTCACTATCGACAAAGTATTCACTCGCCTTTTCCTTGAAACCGGAAATGGCTGGGGAGGTCCATTGGATGTGGGCAACAACCTTAAGTCTGGAATCGGAGCCGAATTGCGATTCAGTATGAGCTCATACTACCTGTTCCCGACTCGGTTTTTCATCAGTGGTGCCTATGGACTCAACTCATTTGACGTCAATCTCCCCGAATCTTTTATTACCACAACCGGACAAAACTCGGTAACTTACGGGCGAGAGATCCTGTTCAACTTCGGACTTCTATTCGATTTCAACTTCTGATGACATGACTTTTTCCATCCCCAAAAGTATTATCAAATCGATTTCTATACTCGCGATGACTACCTCTATGCTTTGCAATATACAGGTAGCATCGGCCCAGATGGATACATCGCACGAATTCACCGAAAACAGACTTAGATCCGAATTTTTACAATACTTTGAACGAGGTTTTTTTCCAACAGATGTAATCGATGATCCTCACCCAGGATCCTATCTGTGGACACATCAGCCGTTTGAGCTTGTTCAATCAGCATCTTCACCATCATTTTCTACGTGGAACGCCCTATCCACGAAACCGGGTGCTGCACTGCTCGGATCAGCTTTGATCCCGGGTCTATCTCAAGCCGCGAACAAACAATACTGGAAAACCGCACTTTATGTCGCAGCCGAAGCGGCAACCATTATATTGGCAATTGAAGGAAACAACCGTGGACGACGACTCGAACGGGAATATATCCAGACTGGTGATGCCAATTGGAGTGTGGTCAAATATGCGCGCTGGGTTCACAATTACTACCATAATGTACCGGGAGCGCGAGGACCGAATGCCCCGGATATCGACATCCGTTCATTGCTCACCGCCGAAGGATTGGCTGAATACCAACGACAAGGTGGATTTCCATCACCTGTCTTCGATACAGAACGTGAATGGGCCTGGATTAACCTACCAGCACTCCGTCAACTTGAGCGGAGTTCACTTTACCTGGTATCGGGCCGACCATTTTCCCATGATGTACCTGATTTTGGATCTCAACAGTATTATGAACTCATGAGCAAGTATTTCCAGTTTGGTCCCGGATGGCGCGACTGGGACAGCCGGACACACGACGTGAACAGTGGACTTTCCGGAATGTCACCCATGTGGTTACATCATACCCGTTTGGAAGAACGATTCAACGACAGCTTCCGATTTGCTGGCAATATGTTAACTTTGATGGTCGTTAATCATGTCGTATCCGCATTTGATGCCTACTTCACCATCAAACTGAAAAATCACAGGATTGAGTCAGGAATGGCTGTGCTACCAGGTTCGGTTAACTATCAACTTAGATTTAATTTTTAGATCCATCAACATATGATCCTGAATCTGCTTCGATCAAAAACATTATACATGATCCTGGGTGGACTCATACTCACAGGTGCTATCGGTCTTGTAGCCCTCGATAAATGGATCATGCCTTGGTACACAAATTATAATGAAGGAGTGACCGTACCGGATGTCACAAAAATGCCCATTGCTGATGCCGAAAAACTCATAGAATCCTATGGATTACGTCATGTCGTTATCGACCGTAGAGCCCATGAGGCATTCCCACCCGACTACGTGATCGACCAGTCCCCGGCAGGTTCAAACATAGTAAAGCCGAACAGAAAAATATACCTGACCATAAGTACCACAGACCGACCAATGGTCACCGTACCAGAAGTAGTCAATCTGTCGTTGAACAATGCTCAGATCCAGCTTCAAAACCATGGACTAAGATATGGTACGATTACATATGAGTCCTCTCGATTCAGAAATGCCGTGCTCCGACAGTCCATCCCGGCAGGAAGCACCGTCGAACGAGGAAGTGTGGTGGATTTGGTCGTAAGTGACGGATTAGGCCAACAACGAGTTGCAATTCCCCAAATCATCGGACTCCGACTGACCGACGGACAGAGATTATTACGTGAAGCTGGACTCAGAGTAGGTGTGATACAGTTTCGTCCTACCATAGGTGAACCAAATCTTATACTATCATTCACCCCGGCCGATCGCGACACCGTTTTTGAAGGCGAAACCATCAACTTAATCGTCTCAGAACAAATAAATGTCCGAGAAGCCATTGAAACAGGCGTCGATATCGAGATAAACAACGAGGGATCAAACCCGGAAAACCAAGACCCCCGTCCATAAATTCACAAACTTTTTATCGGCAAATAACCTAACTTATGGGCAACCGATAACGATTGTAGCCCAAAAGAATGATCAAACGTCACGAACCGATTCTGGCACCATCCATACTGGCCGCTGATTTTACCAAACTTGGTGAACAGATCAAAAAATGCACCGATGCTGGTGTCACATGGATTCATTGCGATATCATGGATGGCCATTTCGTCCCAAATATCAGTTATGGTCCAATGATCGTAGATGCCGCCAATAAAGCTACAGATGCTTTTTTGGATGTACACCTGATGATCTACAACCCGGATCAATATATCGATGCATTCATTCATGCTGGCGCCGATCAGATTACAGTCCATCAGGAAGCCACACCACATTTGCATCGTTCACTACAGCTCATCCATTCTAAAGGTATTCCAGCCGGAGTTGCGATCAATCCATCAACCCCGATCAACACGCTTGAAGAAATCCTGCCGGATGCAGACATGATCCTGCTCATGAGCGTCAATCCCGGATTCGGCGGACAAAAATTCATCGATGCTACCTATAAAAAACTCCGCCTGCTACATCACATGCGAAATGATCTGAATCCATCGTGCCGAATTGAAATCGATGGAGGGGTCTCACTCGAAAATGCAGCTGCCCTGATTCATGCAGGAGCCGATATTCTGGTGGCAGGCAATAGCGTTTTTGGCGCTCCAGACATCAGCCAAAGATGCAAGGATTTTCAGCATATTTTGGATCAGACCAAATTCCAAAAAGCCTGAACGAACATTTCGAATGTGGATCTATATCAGTTGAATCTGGCGTTCAAGTAGCCTGAAAGTCATAAACTTACAAACATGTTCATCAGATTTACCCTTAAACTAAATATTCGTATTTTGTCAGGGTAACAAAAAATCCGACAAGAAACGTTTTTTGTCCGATTTCTGGTTATAATAATACAGATAAACACAAAATAACCGGTTCAACAGATCTGAATACACAAATAGCAACTACACCAGCACAAGTGACTTTGTCGATCGACGGAGTTGATCCATTGGTAATATTGGGCCCCCGCGACATCCACCTTCAGTTACTGCAAAAGGCATATCCGGATGCTCGCATCACAGCCCGTGGAACTGATATTATGATCCAGGCAAGCACTGAGGATTTTATCGAAATCAAAAGCATCCTCACTGAAATGATATCAATCGGTCAACGTACTGGTAATCTTTCTGATCGAGACTTGCACACCATCATAACGATACGACGCAGTGTTGATTCGAGTAAGAAAAAAGTGGGATCCGGATTGTTATCACCCTCAGTAGAAGATGCTCATCAGAACATACCTCCACCTGAAAGTGATGTTATTGTATATACACATGGCGGAGGTACTGTAAGGGCAAAGACACCGGGACAACAACGCATTGTAGATGCACATAAACAGAATGATATCGTTTTTGCTATTGGTCCCGCAGGTACTGGAAAGACATATACAGCTGTTGCTTTGGCAGTGAAAGCCCTGAAGGAACGAAAAGTCAAGCGTATAGTACTCTGCCGCCCGGCGGTTGAGGCTGGCGAAAGTCTGGGTTTCTTGCCAGGTGACCTCAAAGACAAGATCGATCCATATCTTCGTCCCCTGTATGATTCGCTCGAGGAGATGATCGATCACGATCGCCTTGAACTAAACATGACCAAAAACATCATCGAAATCGCACCGTTGGCATACATGCGCGGACGAACCCTAAATAACGCTTTCGTGATTCTCGATGAGGCACAAAACGCCACATCGACCCAGATGAAGATGTTCTTGACCAGACTTGGAATCAATTCGAGTGCGATCATCACAGGTGACATCACCCAAACCGACTTACCCAAAAAACAACACTCAGGACTGAAAAGTATCCCAAAAATCCTGGCCGGAATCAAAGGAATAGATTTTGTTTACCTCGACCAAGGGGATGTCGTTCGACATAAACTTATCCGAGACATCATCGATGCTTATGAAAAACATGAGGACACTCTGGACGACCTGGACGATTCAATTCCAAAACGCAGAAACGATCGCCATTGACACAGGTTATCCGGCTGTGATTACATGACCGCCACTTATGAAACCAATTATTTCCCCGCTATATCTCGGTACATTTTCGGTCGGACTCGATAAACATTTTCATCGCATAAACAGAGAAGATCCGCCGAATCAAGGGGCACTAAAACTATCGATGAATCCATTTCTGATCAGGTTCGAAAAACGAAATATCCTGGTTGATGTCGGACTTGGTGACCTCGATATCGAAAGCCATATCCCAGCTCTGATCGACAACCTGCATGAGCACGAACTGACCACCGACGATATCACAGATATTTTCATCTCACACCAGCACTTCGACCACATCGGCGGACTTGCAAACCGTCAAAACGGATTCTGGGATCTTACTTTCCCCAACGCCAAAGTTTGGTTGTCGGAACAAGAATGGAACAAACTCAAAGGGATCACTCAAAAAGATCCCATGAAAGAACAGTTCATAGACTATGTCGACCTCCACGCCGACCTGCATTTCGTATCAGACGGTGACCAACCATTCGAAGGAGTATACATAAAAGTGATCGGAGGTCACACCGAATACAGTCTTGCATTACTATTCGATTTCGATGGAACAAGAGTTTTGAACGCGGGTGATGTTCTGGGCACGAAGGGACATATAAACCGACGTTTTGCTGCAAAATATGATTTCGATGGCAAATTGAGTCAACAGCGACGGGATGAGCGCATCGCCATGGCCTTTGAAGAAAAGTACATCATACTTGCCTATCATGACAACGATATGCCGGTGTTCCGTATCCGTGAGAAAAACGAAAATAATGCATACATTCTGCAGCAAGTAACCGAAATTTAGCTATGAAAGACATTTCCGAATTCCTGCAATCTAAAGGTTTTTCAACCAACACTGATGTTGCTATCATTCTTGGTTCCGGTCTTGGCGGTTTCACAACTCAAGTTTCAAACGCTATTTCGGTACCTTACACCGAAATTCCGGGATTCCCTCCGGTAACAGTAGCCGGACATGGCGGAGATCTTATTCAGGGTAAAATTGGTTCCAAAAACGTAATCGTATTCTCTGGTCGATTTCATTTTTATGAGGGGCATCCATTCGAACGCACGATTCTTCCGGTAACGCTTGCCCATGCACTCGGCGCACGCATGCTGATCGTATCTAATGCTGCCGGTGGGATTAACCCTCGATTTGAAGTTGGAGACCTCATGCTCATTGACGACATGATGCGCGTGGGATTTCCTGTTGCTCCAATGACAACGTCGTCCTACAACCGTTACTCGAATGCCTCAGAAATAAATCAGGCTTTGGAAATTGCCAACAGTCTTGGCATTAGAATTCGCCAAGGTACCTATTTGTATGTAAAGGGACCGGTATATGAAACCAAGGCCGAAATCCGTGCATATAGGGCCATTGGTGCCGACGCCGTCGGGATGTCGACCATGCCTGAACTTCACGAAGCAAATCGCCTCGGACTAAAATCCATCGGAATCTCACTTATCACCAACCTGGCAACAGGGCTGTCAAAACACAAGTTGGAACACGCAGAGATCAAAGATGTAGCTGATGCACGCAAAGATGAGTTCGCAACCTTGGTCAGGCATCTGATAAATAACCTGATGATCTGATCGAATTTGCTTTAATGAACAAATCATCAACGACCATATGAGCACTCAATTAGTGATCATGGGTCCGAAGATGGGCAATACATAATTCCTTTCCGTCACCAATTCTAACAATTCGATGAATGTGTGATCCATTCTCTCCAACATACCGCTCCGAAGAGACAGAGTCTCCATATTTACTCTCAGCCTTGAACTGAATATCTATAAAAAACGGACGCACGTTTAGATCATCCTCGTAAAGCGTCTCCATCGCCCACTCCAGGTACCGAACATTATTTACATGCCGATTTATGTCTAGATCAGATCGGCGGACCGTGATCGGAATCATACGAACCGGATCGCCATCAGGCTTTGGTAGTTTTGTATCAATTTGAATATCTGCACCTCGATCACTTTGAGCACCAATTTCTACAACATCCGGTGGAGTCGGAATCGGTCGTCGACGCGCAATATCCAGGATCAACCAAGCTGTTCGGGCACTCAGTATCATGTTCCCATCCATATCGAATAATTCAAAATCCCTGTAGGCAAATAACCGGTCTGCCCCCGATGGCCACGTAACGATCTGAATCTCTTCACCTGCCTTTGGATATCGCCTGATATCGATCGTAAATCGATGGAGGATCCAACCCATGTTACGATCCAGCAACGACTGCATCGACCAACCCAGACTGTCGGCATGCGCCCCTGCAGCTTCCTGTAAGTAATTGGCAATGGCCGTAATCAGGCCAAAACCATCGGTGTCGATCTCAAATTGCCTGATCCGAAAAGTTTCTTTCCAGACACTAAACTGAATTCCCATATGCCTCCTGTCAAATGTTTTCATCAAAATAGCGCATCCTGACAAATAATTAAACCTCGAATCCACATTTCCATTTCACATAGAGTTACCATAAAATCCCGGATGCACCTGCCGATTTCGTTATAGTAATGACTTCCATTTCACATAGAGTTACCATAAAATCCCGGATGCACCTGCCGATTTCGTTATCGTATTGACTTCCATTTCACATAAAGTTTCCATAAAATCTCCTGCAAATAGAACATAATCTGATCAATATGGATGCAATCATTGATTACTTCACCAATATTCCAACATCCCACCGAAGCGCGATCCTGGTCGGTGGTATTGCTTTTTTTTGGATCATGGAAAGCGCAGTACCTTTGTTCAGGTTCAGCTATAAGAAATGGAGCCACGCTCTTATTAATTTCTTTTTCACACTGACCACCATCATCGTTAATTTCGCTCTGGCATTCATTCTGTTACTTACCGCTGATTGGGCCGTTGGGAATCAATTCGGTTTATTACAATGGCTTCCGGATATGAATTTGATCCTGTATGCACTGCTTGGGTTGATGCTATTGGATCTGATCAGTGCCTGGTTCGCCCATTGGATCCAGCACAAAGTCACTTGGATGTGGAAATTTCATCTGATACATCACACCGATGCCCAAGTTGACACAACTTCCGCAAATCGTCATCACCCCGGCGAAAGTGTAATCAGGTTCGCCTTCACTACTCTGGCTGTACTCTTGGTCGGCACGCCCATGTGGCTTGTATTCATGTACCAGTCGCTGAGTGTCCTGCTATCACAATTCAATCACGCCAATATCACCCTCCCAAAGTGGCTTGATCGCGGTATCAGCTATTTCATCGTCTCACCCGACATGCACAAAGTGCATCACCATTATGTTCAGCCTTATACCGACTCCAATTATGGAAATATATTCTCCGTATGGGACCGTTTATTCGGCACATTTCAGATTTTGGACCGTGACCAGCTCAAATATGGCGTAGATACTCATATGGATGCGCATGAACAAACCAATATCATGCATATGATGAAAATCCCCTTCCTGCCTCACAAACAAAAAAAGGGATGACATGTTCAATTGTCATCCCCTAAAATACTGCTGTAATTCTTTTTTTAAGATAGTCGGAACACGATCGGCAACTGAAACTGCACCGCAACATTACGCCCACGCTGCACACCAGGTGTAAATTTCACACCACGTACAGCCTCAATAGCCGCCTCATCACAACCTCCACCAATGCCACGGATCACCCTTGGATCGATAACATCACCGTTCTCATCTACTATAAACTGAACGACAACACGTCCCTCAATACCTGCATTTTTAGCGAGTTCAGGATAGGTCACCCTTTCGTATATCGCCCTCATGCCACCAACCGGCTCAGGCATCGTTTCAACCACAATAAAAACTTCCTCTTCACCTTCGGCCATTCGTGGACTGATCGGTGTCGGTGGTGCTGGAACCTCAGTTACAGAGGACTCAACATCAATAGCATTCGGACTGAACGCAGACTCTGCACAAGCCACCAAACCGACCGTCAACACCATTAATGCCATAGCCATTAACAGTCCGTTTCGACGGACCAACACCAACTCACTCGCTGTTTTATTAAATCGACTCATATTTTGTATTCTTTCTTTTACTTTTGATTCTTTCACCGCCATCGACAACGCTGCCGACAACCGTGGTTCCTGTTTTGTATATGCAAATTCAAACAAAATGCGTGCATAATCAGACGACTTGCCTGCTGTACGTGCCAACACCTCTGCATCAACCGACATCTCTCTTAGATCCTGAATCTCACTCCCCATAGTCCGCAACATGGGGTGAGCTACAAACATCCAGAATAGGAGTCGCTCAAAAATGTGTATCAAATAGTCAGCCCGGCGGATGTGAACCATTTCGTGGATCAAAATAGTTTTAATGTCCATTGATTCAGCCATAGACTCGGGCAAAACGATTACCGGGCGAAAAAATCCGTATGTAAAAGGCACCTCAGTATCAGATGAACGATACAAATGAACGGATTTTTTGACTCCCATTTCAGACCTCACTCGATCCAGTTGCTGATACGTCATTAAATCTACATGTTCCGACCCGGACCATTCATAACGTTTTAGAGCACGCATCGAGCAGAATAACTCCACCCCTCCCCAACACACACTCCCAGCCACAAATAACGCCACTACCCCGGCGACACTCATCAACCACGAGCCCTCAGCCGACGGACCCACAACCAGTTCCTGCAACACGAACAATCCGCCAGTAAACGACTCCCCTCCAAACATCGAAGTTGACAACCATCCCAAATCCATTACCAAACCAAGCACATTAACGCCAACCACACTAAATGGCAACGAGAAATACAATAGTATCCGCAGATAATATCCAACCGTTGGATGCACATCCACCCTGCGGACCACCCGCCATATCGGATATACAACCACCGTCCATATCAACGTCGGTACCAGTACCACACTCCAAAAAACTGCCCCTATTTCAGATAGATATTCCATATACCACCTCAATCCATTGAATCGATCATTGACCGGATCTCATCTTTTTCAGCATCCGACATCTCTTCCGACTCAACCAGCGTTTGCATCAATGCCTTCGGTGAGCCCTTGAAAACTTTTTGGATCAAATGTCCCAAGAAATCTCCTTTTACTTTCGACGGATCCTTTGCCGAAGAATAAATATACGTCATACCCTCCTTACGAAACTCCAAGTAGCCCTTCTTCGCAAGGTTCTGCATTACGGTCATGACCGTAGTATAAGCTATCTTACGCTCCTTCAATATCCGTTCCTGAACCTGAGCAACCGTAGCATCACCCAGTTCCCATACGTGATTCAGCACTTCCATCTCAGAATCAC
>CAZDYD010000054.1:0-18367 GCA_964509715.1 uncultured Chitinophagales bacterium | reverse complement strand
GATGCCAATTAATGTTGATTTTATTACAAAATCGAGATTATAGTCTATAAAAAGCGCTTACAAATCCTAAAATTATTTTATCATAGAATTTAAATGCAAAACTTTGAAATGCTGCTGTCTACCCTCTACTTATGTGTTTTTAAAATTTAGGGGCTATTTGATAAGCTATATACAGAAAATCCTGAGATAGCATCATTTGAATTATGAGAAACATAGATTTTATTCTCTTTGATAAGCTTGAACGTTCCTCCAGGATGATTAGTTTCGCCTACATATTTTCCTGAAAAATCATAAAGTAACCACCGTAATTCAGATTCATTTGTTCTAGCAAGAATCCATATTTGATCTTTGTCGTCAGTTAATAATTGTTCAGCATAGCCGAGATAAGAAGGAATTGAATCAATCACTTGGTTTCTTGCAAAATGTGAGCTTCCCTCATTTGGAAAAGCGCCAGCAACTAATAATTCTTTATGCTCCGATGTAATTGGAATATGTTCTGAAATATATTCCAATTCAATAAGTTCAGATTGGTTCATATGTTGAATTTTTATAACTGTATTCACAGTATATGTACTAATTATATGCCCACCGGATGTAATATCATGTAGGGTCTCATATCCTTTGGGTATTGGCATAGCGCTGACTGTGTAAACAGATGAATCCGAACTTCTTATAGTAATAAGTTTAAGCTTATTGAAGCAAATTGGAGTGGTGGTGTGAAGGGGGGTGAAATCTCTGCCATACAAAACAAAACATTCCTTTATAAAATCACTAGTGTCTAATGAAGAAATAGTACTTTCAAAAAGAGCAATGTAGCCATCTTTAAAGTAGTAAAATCGTTTAAATACAAATGCCCCAAAATCAAGTCCAATATCAGTATTTAAAGGAATCTCTGAGATTTCACTTAAGCCCCATTGTCCATCTTGTAGTTTGAATGTCGTAATTCGGGCCAGAGATATATCAACTACTTGCAAAATGTTTGGAGCAAGTAAAGACATACTACTAATACGTCTGAACTCACCGGGTCCAGCACCTAATCCACCAAGTGATCAGATAAAATCACCATTATTCTTAAATAGATGGATTTTTCTGGTGGTAGGATCACTTACAAATATAGTATGATCCATTGCAACCACTATATCACCTACATAGCCAAAAAATGTCGTATCATTGATATCGGTGATAGTAAATAGATGCTTAGCATCAACTGGAACTGGTTGATCAGATGCCAATCGCTCAGATTTAGGCTCATTACTGCCATTTGTGCAGGAAGTTATAAGTAATAATGCAAGAATCGTGTATCCAAATGGGATAATGTTTGAGGGAATACTATGCATAATAGAAATATTTAAGATAAAATTGTCCTAATTATTAATTCTTTTTTGTATCTTGTTACTGTCGACAAAACTTGATACCATTATTGAAATTGAATCCATAATTTCGTGTTAAGCCGTTTAAAATCTTTAGTTCTTCTCATGGCGTTTCTAACAGGGTCAATCCAGCCGATTGTCCCGCTATTGGAGTATTATACGTTCAAAGATGATATCATAAGATTTTTTTGTGTCAATCGCGATATCCCGGATTCAACCTGTGATGGAGTTTGTTATCTCGCAAATCAGATAGAACAATCTCAGGACAAACAATCCGATACGTTCGATGGATGGGGTACCTATTTTCCTATCTCGATTGTGGCACATTGCGATATTGTGTCAGCTAATGAGTCCCCGCTTGGTAACGTGCTACATGTTTACCTTACTCAACTCGTTTGGAATCACAAAATGGTCGAGGTCCCACCTCCCATTTACGCCTGATCGCACTCTTTCCACATGTACGAATTCCATCATCCCAAGAAGCTGACGGGTATCTTTATCTGATTCTTTTCCAAGAATATCAGTTAGACCTTGATGACTCTGATCACAATTGCATTCAAAATCCAGTGCATCAATTGTAATCCCATTATTTCTATTCCTGCGGATGGTGATGATTCCAAGTCTTGGTCTGTTTCATGCTGTGCTTTGCTCATCATGATTCCTGCCAGTTCTGCTGTGGAAGTGTGCCTGATTCAATTCAGAATCTATAGATCCTATCCGATGCTCAAAACTCACGGTTAGGACGACATATCATCACACATTTTTCTATAAATCATTTATTATGAAACACTTTATCCAGTTACTTTTTATCTCCGTTCTGGCACTTTCGCTTTCAGCCTGCATCGAAAAAAACAACTCCGAAGATATCGTTGAACCTGATCTCATGAAGCTCGGCGAATTTACCGATAACGGAATTTCTGTTGTAGCCTATGCCATAAGACCCCTCACTGTCGGACTGAACCACCTCTATTTTGAGGTTCATGAGAACGGAGTTCGTTATAACCGTCCCCTTATTCGTTTCAATACGATGATGCATATGGAGGATCATTCACATGCCTCTCCATACGGCACCCCGTCACAGGATCGAGAAGCGACCTATAACCTATACAAGTCCTGGGCTATCTTTACCATGCCTTCAGGTATGATGGGAACCTGGGAGCTACAGATTACCATTCTGAATGCAACTCAATCAGCTACTGTCGCATCTGGCAACATCCAAATTTCAGTCGAACAGGCAAATAATGTATCGACATTCATGGCAGAAGATGGATCCCGTTATGTATTGACTCTGATTAACCCAAGTAGCCCAAAAGTCGGCATGAACAATCTGGAAGTAGCTATCCACAAACGTGAATCTATGATGGAGTTCCCCCCTGTGGTGAATGCAGTTATTTCATTTCACCCATGGATGCCATCGATGGATCATGGTTCAAGTAATAATGTTTCACCGGTGCATCAGTCCGATGGATTCTATAAAGGTCAGGTGAATTTCAATATGACGGGTGACTGGCAACTACGATTTGACATACAAATCAATGGGATGACTATTGATCGAAGAACATTCGACTTGGAATTCTAATCCTAATGGTTACGGGAGACCTTATTCTGATAAGGCTCCCGTCATTATACTCACAGGTAACCTTATGAAATTATTCAATATCATGGATCAGAAAATCAAGATGTCCGTTCGTCAAATAAATACAAAACATAGATACAAAACTTTTTGGGATGTAAATATCCATTACAAGTCTATATATGTTATTCGTACAACTATTTTATTCATATTCGTAGTCCTCTTTACGAATGCGAATCTGTTCGCAAACTCGAACCAAGTTAACATCTCTGTTCATGGTGCCATTTACGACTCCGTCACAGGCGAGTCAATAGCAGGTGTTTATATCTCAGTATCAAATTCACGCATTGGAACCATGTCCGATGACGAAGGACATTTCAAACTTTCCGTTCCATCTCGCCATATTACTTTGATATTTTCCCATGTTGGATATCAACGTTATTCCCTCTCACTCCATGAAATAATAGATCTGCATGAACATCTTACCATTACACTAATCCCTGTATCAATTGAATCAGACGCCCTCTTGATTACCGCTAACAGGACAAACACAGGTTATAACGGTATAAACAATGACCTTCGGACAAGGTCGGTAGACGACTACCTATCATCTGCTGCGGGACTTGATCTCGTTTCAAGAGCAAATATGGCGCGGGATCCGGTAGTCAGGGGACTTCGAGACCGTAGAGTTGCCATTATGGTCGATGGGATGCGTTTAACACCAGCTTGTGTGGATGGTATGGATCCAGCAACGGCATACGTAGAAACCGACAATCTGAATTCGATTGAAATCAACAGGGGATTTGACATCGAATCATCAATCGGTGCCTCTAAAGGACCAGCGGTTAACTTCTCTTTAAGAAAGCCCAAATTAACGAGTGGACTGAATGTTTCGACCGAAACAGCTTATCAGTCTGCAAGCAGACAAGTGGTCCAACAGGGATCGATGACTATCGGAACTGAAACCCTGGCCTTTCGATTATCGGGTACTTATCGTAACTCGAATGATTATTATGCTGGTGATGGAGTCAAAATTGAGGGTTCAGGATTCAGTAAAGGTAATATATTAACCTCCGTTTTGTACAGTCCAACTGAGAATCATGAACTGAATTTTCGTTATATAGCCGATCTTGCAGGTAAAATTGGTTATCCAAACCTGATCATGGACACAAGAAAAGCCGCAGCACATATTGTGGGACTCGAACATTCATGGAATAACCCGATTCCTCACATCCTATCAATCAAAACCAATCTGTATACAAATACAGTAGTGCATGAAATGGATGACTACGACAGAGATGTTACAAAACGTTCTGTCATGCCCAATATGTTCATGCCAATGTATGGAAAGACTATCACAACAGGATTGTCAAGCGAGGCTACTTTTAACAAGCAAAATCATTATGCCACATTTCAGTTGGAATCTTATCAGATACATGCTTTTGCCGACATGCTAATGGAACACATCAACCCATCAGTAAGTGATATGTATCTGGTAAACCTCGGGGATGTCATACAACAACACATTACAATGGCTGCGTCCTACCGTTATATAAGTCCATCATCATGGCATTTCGGAGGTCGAATAAACTTAAATGGTGAACGAAACAGAATAACCGAATCAAGTGCACGCGCAACTTATCAAGCCGAATACCCTCAAATTGAAACATTGGATCCTGTTGGATTTGCCTACTTGGCAGGATTGTCCATTGAAAAAGTGCTATCCGATAACTTCAGAATAGGCGCAAGTCATAATTATAGTAGTCGACTGGCCGACCACATGGAGCGATATGGATACTACATATACCAACCTGTGGATGGATTCTTTTATATCGGAAATCCAGGTTTACGTCCCGAAAAAAGCAGAAAATCAGAGATATTCATGCAATTTGGATCATCTACAACCATCCTTTCGGGAAGTCTTTCTGTTTGGTTTAACCAAATGGATAACTACATCGCAGGATTGAAATTGGACAGTATGTTTAAACGCTATGATAACATGGGATCATCCACTCTTACTGGATTTGAAACAGAGGTCACATCCCATATTACTCAACATTGGAAAGTTGGCGCCATGATATCCTATGTTCATGGAATCCATCACGAACTTGATGAACCTCTGCCTATGATCCCCCCCTTGAAAGGAAGTGCTTTCATTCAACACCATAGTGATTGGATCCAAGTTGAAGGACGAATTCGTTGGGCAGCTTCACAAGACAGAATTGCAATCAGAAATAGTCTGGAGTCACGTACTGATGACTTTATGTTGTTCGATTTTTATCTAAAAAAACGGTTCAGCCGCTATGTTTCGATACATTTAGGAGTTGAAAACGTATTGGACCACTATTATGTAGAACACCTTAGCGTTAATAAAATCCCATCAACAGGACGAAATATAATTTTTTCCATCAGACTGAATATCTAAATGGATCATAGGATGTACAAAAAAAATGAGTGTCCACGCATGGCTTAAACCAACGGATGGACACTCATCAATCAATTCTGAAGCCTTATGCTAACAATTACCCATTTTTAGCTCGGAATTCAGCCATAAAATCTGTCAAGGCTTTGACTCCTTCATATGGCATAGCATTATAGATACTGGCTCTGATACCACCTACACTTCGGTGACCCTTAAGGCCATCCAGATGTAACAATTCTGCTTCTTTAACGAATTTCTTCTCCAAATCTTCATTAGGCAACCTGAATGTTACGTTCATAAGTGAGCGTGACTCAAGCTCCGCAGTACCGCGATAGAAATCATCTCGGTCAATCTCTCCATATAGCAATCCGGCTTTGGCCTCATTCTTTTTTTGAATTCCTGCAAGTCCACCTTGCTCCAAAATCCATCCCATGACCAAATTCACAATATACACACTGTAGGTCGGAGGTGTATTGAACATGGTCCCAACATGGGTTCGATAATTCAGGATGGTTGACATCCCACTGCTTCGGGCTTGCTCAAGGAAATCCTTACGAATGATGACAATGGCTACACCTGCTGGACCCGCATTCTTTTGTGCACCAGCATAAATCATTCCATATTTGGACACATCAAGTGGGCGTGACATAAAATCACTCGAAGCATCGCATACCAATGGAACTCCTTTGGTCTCAGGTTCAGAGGCAAACTGAGTCCCAAAAATCGTGTTGTTAGATGTGAAATGTGTGTAAACAGATCCCTCAGCCACAGTAAACTCTCCGTTCTTGGGTACACGGATGTAATTTTCAGCCTCTGAAGAAAAACCTACATGGACATTACCCAATAATTTGGCTTCTTTGATGGCTTTTCGGCTCCACTCACCTGTATTCAAATAAGTAGCTACACGTCCCTCACCCACTAAAAAGTTATAGGGTATCATCATAAACTGGGTACTGGCACCACCTTGCAAAAACATGATTTCAAAGTCGTCACCCAGTCCAAGTAATAACTTGATGCGCTCGGTTGCTTGTGCATCGACCTCCAAATACTCCGGTCCGCGGTGGCTCAACTCCATAATGGAAGATCCTGTACCCTTGTAATCCAATAATTCCGCCTGAGCTTGCTCGAGAACTGCGGTCGGCAACATCGATGGCCCCGCACTGAAATTGTGTGATCTGAACATAATAATTTCCGTTTTTAAGATGATGTATAATGATAAATGCCATACCAGCCAAAGCACCCCACTCTGGCAACGCCCCCTAACATCGATTAAAATAGAGACTTTTTGGCTGAGAATAAACCTGTATTAGAAGGTATGGACCAGAAAACCTGAACGCAGTTTCGGTTCGAACCAGGTCGACTTCGGAGGCATGAGCCTGTGTTGGTCAGACACTTCAATTAGCTCATCAATAGATGTTGGATACATACTAAATGCGATGTTTGCTTGTCCCGCATCCACAAGCATTTCGAGTTCATCCGTACCACGTATTCCTCCAATGAACGAAATATTGTTGTCCGTGCGCGGATCACCAATACCGAAATATCGTTCCAGCACCTGCTCTTGCAACAACGTAACATCAAGTGATTTCACCGCATCAGATCGATCTTTGGGTGCATTCAATCGAATAGTTTTCCATTCACCATGAGTATATACACACACTTTACCTTTAGAATCCGGCACTTTCACACCACTCTCAATCACCGAATAATCGTTGAATAACATCTCAACATTTTCATGTGAAGCATGATGAACTACACGATTATACGCCATGATCTGCATCTGATCTGTACTGAACAAGACTGCTGGAAAATATGCTGCCTCAGCTGCGTCCTTGTCCCCTACTTCTTTCATCACCTCATAAGCTCTACTGGCTGCTTTGCAACGATGGTGTCCATCAGCTACATACAACTGCTCCAATCGGGCGAATGCCTCAATCCATGAATCGACCTCATCCGATCTCCAGATCGTATGACGCACCCCATCATCAGTCGTGATATCATACAACGGAGCAACTTCTGTGGTTCGGTGGATCAGCCCAGCAATTTGCATGTCCGGCTGGTGGGCAAGCATCACAGGTTCAGCATGGGCCCTCTGGGTTAAGATATGTCTGGTTCTATCATCTTCCTTGTCGGGACGGGTCATCTCATGTTTCAAGATCTTGTTACTGTCGTACTCCTTCACACTCACACAAGTAAATACCCCGGTCTGTGCCTGTCCCATGACATCCAAACGATACACATAAATAGATGGAACCTGTTCTCTCACCATTACTCCATCGCTTTCCAGACGTTCCAATTCAGTCGCTCCACGTTCATATACCAGGTCATCATGGATGTCGATAGACGCTGGAAGTCCAATTTCTGGTCTGATTACATGTAGGAACGAATGTGGTTTGCCGTGACCCAATTGTCTTGCTTCATTGGTTGATATCACATCATATGGTACACACACCACTTGTGGCATGAACTCCAGCAAAGGTCGCAAAGCTCTGAATGGTCGAATAAGCATATCTGAAACTATTTTAATGAATATTAAGAACGATCATGACCACGTTTATATCATACATGAAACGGTCCGCACGTAAGAATTGAACCGCATTAAGTACAATGGATTCACCAAAGTAATAAATACTGCATGTAAAACCTTATTAAACATAAAAAAATGCGTAAACATGCCACATATTGGAACGTCTAACCAGCTAAATTTGTACTTCATAGTGCCAGTTCGTAAATCTATAGACTATACAAAAGAATATCCGTGAAACTACTCAGAGTCAAGCATATATTGTTATCAGCCGCCGCTGTATTATCCATGACATTTTTATTCTCCTGTTCAGGAGGTGGACAACAATCTGGACCAGGTGGACCAGGTGGAATGGGACCCTTCGGAGGGGGTGGTGCGATGGCCCGAACCACCACAGTTGAAACCCGAGACATACAAGCCCAATCTATATCAGACCAAATTAGAGCCTATGGCACAGTTCGCGCTCAAGATAATGTCCGCGTTACACCACAAGTGGGTGAACGTATCCTAAGGATCAACGTGGATCTGGGCGATACTGTGCGTGCCGGACAAATCCTAGCTCGACTCAACGACACCACTTTTCGTGATCAATTCGAACGTGATCGTGCCCAGGTTGAGCAAGCAAGAAGCGCGGTCCAACGTGACAGTCTGAACTATTCCAGACAACTCGAGCTGTTTAATCTGAATCTGATTAGCCAGGCAGAACTCGACAATGCCCAGACCACGTTGCTTACCAGCCGGGCCAATTTCCAATCAGCCCGTTCGGCACTCACCCAAAGCACTCAAAACCTGAGCTACACCGAAGTACGCTCACCTGTAACAGGTGTTGTCACCCGAAGAAACGCCTCCCCTGGAGATGTAGTCAACACAGGTACCGCAATCTTCGAAATTTCCAATCTTGTCGGATACGAAATCCGACTCTACCTACCTCTTGGCGACTGGAGAAACACAAGGTTCGGCCAAGTTGTCGAAATGCGTCCATCCGGAGGTACTGAATTCAACGTGCGAGGTTCTGTATCCAGAATCAGTCCCGAACTTGACCCTGTTACAGGACTTGGTGAAGTTGTCATCTCACTTACAAACCGTGGTGACGGTGTGTTCCCTGGAATGCTGATGGAATCCCGAATAAATGTGGAGACAAAAAACAATGTTGTGGTAATTCCTCGTTCAGCTATGGTCGAAAACGTTCAGACCGTTATTGAACCTGAATCAAATGTAATCAGATTGCGCCGCACCTATTCTGCTTTTGTGAGCCAGGGTGACTCCATCGCTATTCGACGAGATCTTGAGCTGGGAATCCAACAAGGTGATCGTATCGAAGTAGTATCTGGTCTCAATCCGGGTGAAAAACTTATCATCACCGGACAAACCAGTCTCGAGAACAACTCCAGGATCCGTGTTAGTGGTGCGCCAAGATTTGACCGTACCGGAGTACCTCAAGGAGTGCCACAAACAGGTACCATCCAGCAGGACACTCCTCCGCAGGGTACTACGCCAGCCGGGAATAATCAGCAAGGAACACTATCACAATCCGACACAAGCCGTACCCCGGCAACTCAACCAACCCGGAACTAAGCGTCTACCTGACAAGAAATCTGTTCAATTTACATGAAAAATCTTTCAAAACTTGCTGTAGACCGCCCGGTAACATTCGTAATGATGACCCTCATCGTGATCGGATTTGGATTTTTTGGGCTCTCACGCCTGAGTCTGAACCTGTATCCTGATGTTAGTTTCCCTACAATCACCATTTACACGACATACGAAGGTGTCGCACCAGAGGACATCGAAACCCTCATCACCCGACCCATCGAAGAACAGGTAGGCAGTGTTAGTGGACTGCGCCGTATTCGGTCACTCTCCAGTCAAGGGGCTTCGGTCATCAAATTATACTTCAATTGGGGCACAGACCTATTCATTGCCGAAGCCGATGTCCGCAAACAACTCGACTTTGCACGCCGTGCGGTACCCATCGATGCCGACCAACCTATTGTTTTCAGTTACGACCCCAATCAGGAACCCATATTAGTACTTGCACTCAGCTCAAATGTTCGGAGCTCCAGTGAACTTCGAACCATTTCCACCCAACAGCTTGAACAGAGATTCGAACGGATTCCTGGAATCGCGGCTGCTGAAACATCCGGTGGACTCGAACGACAGATCAACATCTGGATTCGGAACGACAGAATGCTGGCATTCAATTTGGATATTGCCACTGTTTCGAACCGCCTTCGCCAGGAGAATATCCAGGTCCCGGCCGGTGAACTTATCGAAGGACGCATAGTTTATTCTTTGCGAACCATCGGTGAATTCAAGGATCTTGATCAGATCAGAACCACTGTTGTAGGTATCCGAAACGACATCCCTATACTTTTACAAGACATTGCCGACGTTGAAGATGGCGTTGCCCAACCCATAGGTAATGTTCACGTCCGTGGTGAAGAGGGCCTCATCATCAACTTATATCGCCAGAGCGACGTAAACGTTGTAACAACTGCGGCGAATTTCATGACTGAAATCAGTCGTATCCAGGCTGTCCTGCCATCCGATGTCCAACTTGAAGTCCTGACTAACAAAGCCGATTTCATCAAGCTTTCGCTGAACAACCTGTATATGACGGCCTTACAAGCCATTATTCTGGTTGTGATCATACTACTTGTGTTTCTGCGTAGTTTCAGAACAGCGTTGATCATTGCAATCTCGATTCCCATTTCGATCGTAGCGACATTCAGTATTATGGACTTTGCGGATGTCACCTTAAACGTGATTTCGCTTTCGGGTCTAACATTGGCTGTTGGACTTGTAGTTGACAATGCCGTGGTAGTGTTGGAGAATATCTTTCGTTTCCGAGAAGACGGTCATTCCGGCAAACAATCTGCAGTGAACGGAGCGCGTGAGGTTGCCGGACCCGTTATCGTTTCAACCTTGACTACGCTCGTTGTTTTACTACCGATACTGTTTGTGCCTGGAATTGCAGGATTCCTGTTTCAGGATCTGGCTCTTACGATTTCCTTCGCATTGGTGATGTCGACCATAGCCGCCCTGAGTATAATCCCATTACTCAGTTCACAACTTTTCAAAAAAACAGAAGCCATTGCCAATGCATCTGGCGGATCTGCGAATAACACAAGCGATAGTTCTGGCATATCGACAGCTATGGCATCCGATCAATCTGGCGGATCGACCATCAACACAACCGGTACTTCATCCCCTAAAGACGCGCCCAAAGAGAACGCCCTGAAACGCAAGCTTGGCGAATTATTTGACTCGCTCGAAGCAAAATACAAGGCCACACTCGAGAAAAACCTCAAACGTAGCGGAATCGTTATTACCGTTTCAGTGTTCGTTTTTCTGCTCAGCTTACCGCTGTACTACACCCTCGGTGGAGAATTCTTCCCTCCGGTCGACGAGAATGCCTTCGTTCTTAATGTACAGCGTGAACCCGGTGTGAACCTTTTTGAACTTCAGAACACTATATATCAGGTCGAAGAGATCATTAAGAATGAAGTACCCGAAGCACGTCTAATCGTGTCCGATTATGGTGATAAACGTGGAGTGGAAGGTGCCGATAATCCTGGCGGATACCAGGGACGTGTCAGAGTTGAACTCGTACCACGAAATGAACGCCGCCGTGGCCAGTTCGACATAGCCAACGACCTGCTGATCAAGTTACAGGACGTTCCCGGAGCCGACATCCGCGAAGTTCGCGAAAATCCACTGAATCCGGATGGTGACGATGGACTCATCGTAAATATTTACGGGTTCGATATGGAACAAAAGAAAGAGCTTGCTTCTGGCATTAGGACAAGTTTACTTGCTCTACCGAGGGTAGTAGGTGCAACATCATCTGCAGACGAAGGACGACCTGAACTCCGAATTGTAATGGATCGTGAACGGATATCCCGGCTTAACATGACCACATCACAGGTTGCAAATGCTATAAGCAACGCTGTTCGAGGGTCACTGGCAACAACATTTGTTGAAAGAGGAGTTGAATATTCTGTACTTGTCCAGCTTGCTGCCGAGGAGAAAAACGATTCCCAGGCACTGGAAGATATACAGGTCAGAACACCTGATGGCACATGGATCCCACTCCGAAACCTGGCACGGATCGAACGATATCAGGGTCCGTCAAATATCCTCCGAATCAACCAGGAACGTGTTACGGAGGTTTTGGTCGATATCGGCAACGCAGACCTCAAAACGGTTACCGATGAGGCGCGCCAGGTACTCGACAATTTCGAATGGCCTGATGGATATCGATACGAAATCGGTGGAACTGCCGAAGAACAATCAGAAAGTTTCCGGTATCTGTTGATAGCATTTTTGATCGCGGCTATTCTGGCCTATATGATCATGGCTTCGCAATTCGAGAGTTTGGTTGAGCCGTTCATCATCATCATCACGATCCCATTGGCTATGACAGGTGTACTGATTATGCTCTTCATCACATCAACCCCGATCAGTGTCACAGCGATGATTGGCTTGATACTACTCGCGGGAATCGTGGTCAACAACGGTATCGTAATGATCGATTACATTAAAGTATTGCAATCACGCGGAATGGAACGACTTGAAGCAGTCATTCAGGGAGCAAGCCGAAGACTCCGTCCCATCCTGATGACAGCCGCTACTACCATTCTTTCGATGGTACCACTTGCACTTGAACTAGGTGCCGGATCTGAAACATGGAGTCCCATGGCCAGAGCTGTCATAGGTGGACTAACCTTCTCGACCCTGCTCATGTTGATCGTAGTGCCTTGCTTGTATTACGTAATCAACACACTGGTCGAACGCCTGGGATTTGACGCAGTCCATAAAGTCGATCCATTGGCCGAACGTATAGATGACGAACAAAACGCCTGAATCCTATGAAATACTCTATCGTTGATAAAATTTTGCACAGACCCGTCACTGTAGTGATGTTGTCCCTACTTGTCATCGGATTCGGACTGTTCGCTCTGTCAAAACTAAAAGTCACATTATATCCATCACTCGATATACCAGTGGTGGCAATATCGACTGGTTATAGAAACGTCAATCCCGAAGATATCTCCAAACTATTGGTTGAACCAATTGAGGCAGCCGTCGCAGGAATTGACGGAGTTGAAACCATTGAGAGTAATGCCCGAAAAGGTAGTGCTTTCATTCGGATGAACCTTAAAGCTGGCACAAACGCCAGAAAAGTGGAACTCGATGCAAGAGAGGCGCTCGACAGAATCCGAAACCAACTCCCTATTGAAGCTACACCGCCGGTAATATTTCAGTTTGATCCCGAGAGCTTTCCGATCATGCGACTCAGTGTGCAAGCCAGCAACCGGGGACTCGATGAGCTCAGAACCATATCCATCGAACTGATTGAACCTCTGCTTGAGCGAATCAATGGAGTTGCATCTGCCGATACCAGAGGGGGATTACAACGTACGATTTATGTTGAACTTGATCCGGCCAAAATGGCACAACATGGTATCACGACAGGTCAGATTGAGAACATCATACGGCAAAATAATCAGCAGGTCCCGGTTGGAAACCTTGTAGTTGATCGGCGTAATTACAGCATACGCGCACAATCAGTCTATTACACAACGGAAGAGATCGCTCAAACCATCATCACAAACGCTGACAATTCCCCCATCCGTATTCAAGATGTAGGAGATGTGCTTGATAGTTACATCGATGTGACCACCCTGGAAGAAGTAAACGGTAGGAATAGCGTCACTGTGGAAATCCAGAAACAGTCCGATGCGAACACACTCGAGGTTACCAACGGTGTGTTAGCCGCGCTACCCGACATCATTGATAGGTTGCCCCCCGGAATCTATATAAATGTTCTTTCAAACGAAGGAACGTCTATCGAAAGCTCCATTAACAACCTGGCTCAATCCGCTCTGATCGCATTGGTACTCGTGGTAGTAATTCTGGTCATTTTTCTCGGTGGATGGAGAACATCAACAGTTGTTGCTCTAAGTATCCCAATTTCCATGACGGCCACATTCGCGGCGATGTATTTTATGGGGCTCACATTGAATTTCGTCTCCATCACTGGACTCGCACTGGCCGTTGGCTTACTTGTTGACAGCTCGATAGTAGTATTGGAGAGTATTGTTGGTAAAGTTGAAGATGGAGAACCCGTATTTAAGGCGGCTGTAAATGGGACAAAAGAAGTAATAGGATCTCTGTGGGGATCCACACTCACTACATTGGTCGTGTTCCTTCCTTTCTTGTTCACCACTGGCATGGCAAGTATCTTTATGAAAGACCTTGCGATCACCATATCACTTGCTATCAGTTTGTCATTCCTTGCAGCGTTTATTTTGGTACCGGTTTTTGCAAGCCGACTTCTGCCAAAAAACGTGACGGAGAACACGAACATGGTCAGTCGCATGTTTAAGAGACTTGAAGTGTATTATGCTCAATCTTTGAAATGGGTACTGACACACAAACTTTTGATGGCAGGATGTATTGCCATGATATTCTATGGTACCTGGTACTTCAACAGCAATATAGAATCTATAACACTGCCATCCAGCGATGCGGGCCAAATTAATATTAATGTTGAGTTACCGGCAGGAACTAACCTTGTTCAAACAGCCTCAGCCATTCGCGGAATCAGCGATGATTTGCAAAATGAATCTTATGTCGAAACCATCGTCACGAGTATAGGTCAGGGCGGATGGCGAGCGGATTCCAATGTAGGTCGAATATCGCTCACCTTAACACCTGCTGATGAGCGAGAACTCACTTCGGAACAGATAGCGATGCAATTACGTAGACGCTTCGATCTGGCCGGTGTTCGTGTAAGTATTTTCGCTACAGGTGGATCAGCGTTACGTATAGGACGGGGTGGTAGCTGGGGTGGATTAGGAAATAACATTCGGGTTACCCTCATTGGTCCGGACACGGATTTGTTGGTTGCAATGGGTAATCGAATCGAGGAAGTCATGTTACAAGACTCCATGGTGATATCGGTCGATAACCCCCGTACCAACGGTGTCCCCGAGATGCATTACATACTCGACCGTCAACGAGTAAGTCGGGCTGGAAGCAACCTCAATGAAGTCGCAAATTCATTCAAAACACAAGCACGTGGCACACAAGTTGGATATTTCAGAAGTGGAGGGCGTGAAATTCCAATCGAAGTTCGACTTAAAGAAGAGTTTCGCCAAAGTCTGCAGGATATGCGTGAATTTCAAGTGGTCCAGGTCGATGATCAACGAATTCCATTGGCATCACTTGGTACATTTGAAACGGTTGAGGGGGTCAACAGCATTACCCGTCGCGATAGAGAGACCATCATGGACATCTCTATCAACGTTAGTGGTAGCGCCGAAGCTCAGCGTCAACGAATTATCGAACTTTTCGAAAATGAAATCGTCATGCCTGAAGGATACCGATATGCATTCACTGGCGACAATGTCGACCAACAGGAGGCATCCTCAAGCTTACTTTGGGCCCTCATCTTCGGATTAGTGCTAACTTACATGGTAATGGCATCGAAATTCGAGAATTTCCGGGATCCGTTCGTGATCATGTTTTCCATACCCTTGGCTTTCTTTGGGTCGTATTTGATCTTGTGGATTACAGGAACTCCATGGAGCATACCTGCCGGGCTCGGAATGATTATTTTGGTTGGAATCGTAATCAACAATGGTATTGTGATGGTCGATTACATCCATCAGTATTGTGATAAACAACATGGAAATGGCAACTATATTGAAAATATGATTCAGGCTGCCAAACGCAGAATGAGACCGATATTGTTAACAGCGTTGACAACCATAGGTTCTATGATTCCACTTGCCATGGAACTGGGTTCCGGATCTGAAACCTGGAGTCCGTTGGCACTCACTGTTATTGGAGGACTCGCATTTTCATCCATTTTTACGCTATATGTAGTGCCGGTAGTTCTGGTAGGAATTTCTAAATCACGTAGGAAGTCAGCAAAAGAGTTTAAAATGTCGCTAAAAATGGCTTCCAACTAAATGCAGATCTTTGTCCCTCAAAATCACTGTGGCTGACGACCATATTTTTAAAAAATATTGAACAATACTTTACCTTTTGAATGGGTTATTTATTATAATACCCGAAAGAACAAGAAAGGATGATATGAGTAAATTTTCTAATGGATTCACACTCGGCGTACTCACAGGTGCTATTGTAGGAGCAGCTGTTGCACTACTGTATGCCCCTGACAAAGGAAAAGATCTGCGCGATAAGATATCGTACAAGTTAAACAGTCTTCTTGATGATTTGAATGAAACACTTGAAAGGCTTCAGGACGAAGAAAAAGTTGTTGCTGAATCAGAAAGCGATAAAATCGTCGCCGAAGCTCAACAAAAAGCAGAAGACCTGATCAAAGAAGCAGAAGATTTGTTACGCAACATCAGCGAGACCCGTTAATCGAAAACAAACGATTTACATTGAAACCAATTCTGAATTCACGTTCTGAAAGTTTGCCATTTTCAGAAGCTATCAAATATGAATCATTTAGGGCTTGGGAAGTACTAAAAAATAATTGAAATACATGCCCACCAGTTTCAATGTCATATCCTAATGCTAAATTATGTGATTCTCTTTGACCTGATAACGACGGAATGAACTGGAATGTAATTGCCCCACGTTTTGTGATTTTCAATCGTGATGCAATTCCAGTAGTTAGATATGTTGTCTGATTTGGATCTTCGACTCTGGTTTGAATACCAACCCTATTGAAATGCACTATTCCTGGGGATATTTGTAAACTGAATGCATCACTGAATTTCCTGGCTAATAAAAGTGATCCATAAAAATTCAATCTGTCCGAAAAGCTATATCCTCTTTGGCCTAAAGATTCAAGATATGCATATTCAGAAGTATTGATTCCAATTCCTCCACTAAGTGAAACAGACAACGGAAGCGAATTATCATTCATTTGACGAATGAAGTGATATCTGATTGTTGCATCTACAATCTTGTCAAAACTCGACCTTCCTATACCCATCGATAACTGATCACTTAAACCATATTCCAAGCTTAATCTGATATTTGCTCCATTGTCAATTCCCCAAAGAGTCTGATATCCGCCATTGACATACCCAAATGTGTGCATTATTGAATAATGCAATTCGCCTGCAGCCAGGTTTTGGACAGTTAAGATATTGATATTGCGAGGTGCCATGAAAGTCTGTTCAACATGACGAGTTTGATGTACTAATCTTCGTTCCAATTGTGCCTTACAAATTGTAGGAATTATTACAATGATTAGTAACAGACTCAATAATACATGTTGTCTCATTAATCTCTCCTTATCATACGGGCTATAATTTTTACTGTTTGTACTTCACTAAGCTCATAAAAGACCACTCTTGGGATTCTAATATTGTAATCACTAAGGAGTACAGTCCATTCTGCTTCAATAATCACTTCATTATTATTAACAGTGGTTACTGAACCCATAATCTGTATGTTATTACTTACCCCGTGGATAGTAAATTTTCCATTTGCTTCTACTTTTTGTGGTGTATTTATAGTCCAATCTATTTTGGGAACAAAAGTACCTGTAAACTCAGCAAATGGATATTTTGAAGTTTCAAGATAAGATTCCCGCATATGACGATTTCTTAAATCAATACCCGTATCCAATGTATTCAGATCAAGGTAAAAGTCTAGCAAATCTGTAGTGAAATCAATAATTCCAGTTAAATGATTGCTCTTCCCTTCAAATTCAAGTAGAGGTGCGCGAGAAATGAAGACCACATTACCTGCCTCAGTATAAAAGGACTGTGCTAAAAGCATATGCGTGCTGGGCCATGTAATCAAATACATAGCGAAGAGAAATCTATTTATCGATTTCATGGCTTAGTTATGGTAACTGTGTTATTATTTCGAATAACAGCGTACTCTGGTAGATTCGATAGAGCTGGTCCTCTAACTACTTGACCAGAGGTATTAAATCTTGATCCATGACAAGTACATTCAAATATACCGGCAGAAAATTGCCAGTTTGTAGTACATCCTTCGTGAGTACATACACTCGAAAAGGCCCGGATTAAAGTACCATCGACATTTACAGCTATTACTTGCGCTTGTGTGATCAGTAACCATCCACCAGAATTTTTTAATCTTTCGGTAGATGAATTGTTCAGATCAATAATGACCTGATTCCCGTTTATTGTGATTCCGGATGATCCACCCGGCGGACCTGGTGCAGGACCTGGTGTATCTGTATTAGAATCAGTTGGCGAACTACAGGAGTTTAACGAAATCCCGAAATATGCAAATAACGCTACAGATCCTGCGGTTTTCAGAAAGGCTTTCCTGGATAAATCTTCTTTTTCCATAATAACCCATGACTTTAGTGACTGTTTACTTTCATCGAAAAGAAGTCAACGACAGAATTGATCTGCCTAACCACTTTAGTCCGAAATAGGTTATTACTAATAAGCGAAATATTTTATTTTAAGTCAAGACTAAAAATTTCAAATGTATTTTTTTAACTC
>CAZDYD010000053.1:0-19102 GCA_964509715.1 uncultured Chitinophagales bacterium | reverse complement strand
GCTGTGAATCCCAGCTCCGTGCGGTATCGGTCTTCATTGATCTTGACTACCACCCCATCGGTTTCAAATGGCCATGATTTTCTTTTTTCGTCCAGTTCACCAATAATTTCAAGAACCCGGTCGATATGATCGACATGCCACCTGAATTCACACACTCTATGTCCCATAGACTCGAGCAATTCCATTTTGAGAGCGTGGGTTTCGTGTTTAGATGCAAAATCTGAATCTGCCTCATTGAGAATCAGATCATATGCAAAAAAGCGAATTGGACGACGGGCAACTTCGTTTGAATCGAGCATTTTCAATGACCCGGCAGTAGCATTTCTGGGGTTAGCAAAGGCTGCAAGACCTTGCTCAACGCGGCTTTGATTATAATTGTCGAAAGCATCTCTTTCCATGTATGCCTCACCCCGAACTTCAATAGCCTGATTACTTCCGGTAAGAAGTGTCGTAGGGATATCAGAGATGGTTTTAACATTCGCGGTAATGATATCACCTTTTTTTCCATCTCCTCGAGTGGCACCGAGTACCAGACTTCCATTTTCATAGCGCAATCGAAGTGCCATTCCGTCAAATTTCAACTCAACGAAATAGGTGTAGTTACTATGACCAAGAATATCCCGGACCCGACGATCAAAATCTCTCAATTCGTCTGCATTATACGTATTTGAGAGGCTGAGCATCGGTGTGGGATGAACCGTTTGCTTCAATCCACTTTGATGTACATCGGTGTTGTCTGTGTCAAAAAAAGTCCCATACCCCCCACCAACTTTTTGAGTTGGAGATGAAGGGTCATGCAGATTATACTGGTTCTCTAAGGTCTCAAGCTCTTCCAATAACCGATCAAACTCACGATCGGACATGATGGGGTCTGCCTTATCATAATATGCTTTATTGGCCTGATCGAGTAGTACTCGAAGCTCCTGAACTCTTTTTTCTGCTGCTTTTTGATCCATGAACTTCAGAGATGCTTTAAAAAATCGGTCTGTCGCGGATTACGGATGGCAAGCTCATTCCGGAGGGTAGTGGTTGTGGATCGGTCGTGAAAATTTCTGGCTTAGTCGTTAAAAATTCACGTGTCAATACCATAGTTCGATCATTGATATACAACGATTCATAATCCGAAAGCACATGCCCGTTAACGAACAGAGTCATTCGGTCAAGTTGTCCCTGGATTTCTATCTGATTGTTGAAATCAAATCTCATAGCTTCATTTAATTCGATCCAATATGGACTTCGGATATTGTTGACATCAGAAGTAACCCTAACCGGTTCCAGCTTGTCGCCGGATGCATGAACTACCACAAATATTGTTTCAGGGATGGTGAATTCAATTATAGACGGCGGGATTTCGGGGGCAGTGATCTGAAGATCGATAGTATCTGTCTCCAACGAATCAGTTGGTACGGAATCGATCTGAGTCTCTGGAACTGTAGCTAATGCGTTTGATGAGATAGGAGTGTTTGTTTCTGAACTTCCAAAATCATATTGCAGATAAAATTCGTAAGCATAATAGATTCCAGCTGCAAGTAGAGCTACGACAATTAATCCAGCTATATACTTGAATATATTGTTATTGAACGAGCTGAATCCTTCAGAGTATTTTGCCCAATCCACAGAATCCAGTTTTGGTGGAGGGGGTGTTACTCTGTTGTATTGCCTGGATGGATCTGGCCGAGAGAATTCATCTGACCCAATGGTGGATGTAGGTCCGGGGCGAACGAGTCCGGTATCTTCATCATCGGAAGCTACATCGGTTACTGTCGTGTTCTGTGTTCCGGTTTCATCACTTTCAACTTCATTTTGAACTAAACCTGGAAGGTATTTCTTGCGTAGGCCTCCTGCATACGTACCCGCTTCGTGAGCATCCAATGCCCTGATGATGTCCTCATCTTTAATGCCTATTGCCTTTGCATAAGTACGAATAAAACTTCGTATGTATGTCTTTTGTCGATCGGTCAGGTCGAAAATTGTTCCCTTCTCGATATCCAGAATTACATGCTGTGGCGTTTTTGTCCGCCTGTGAATTTCAGATACGGTCAGACCGGTATGTTCCCGGATTGCCTGGAGGTCTGTATGTAATAAAGCCATATTAGGTTTTTGGTATTTCCTACGATCAAGTCACCCCGCGACAATAACTCGCGGGTATGAAAATTCACATTTCAGAGTCGGAATATAGAAGCCATTACCATGAAATAAAACGATTTTTTGAAAGGAATTCTGACGACGATACTCAGATTAATAAGATACACACATTTCAAAAAATGATATAACATAAAACGGCATTTACTATGCGGACATATTACCCCATTCGGATATTAAGTTCAATTGTTTCTGAGTCAATTTCTGGCTTTAAGGATATGTTGTTCCCGCAGGTCTGTGTTTGTTGTGGGATGTCGATGCAACCTGATTCCGGAATGTTATGTCCATTTTGTGAAGAATCCGGTTTTGATCCAGCTATTGGTAGTGATGATATGAATTGTCCGGGGGTAATATTACCTGAAGGTGTGTTGTTTCAATATGCTCATTGGAAATACGACAAAGGAGGAAATTTACAGCGCATATTGCACTTGATAAAGTACGGCGGACTTGGCAGCCTGGGTCAGGAACTTGGGGTACTTTCGGGTGTGGGATTCAAAAAGACAAAGATCTGGACTGAGCAACATCCACAACAAGATGGATATTTACTCGCCGTGCCATTACATAACCGGAAACGAAGGATCCGTGGCTATAATCAGGCAGAGCTAATTGCTCAAGGGGTCTCAGAATCGACCGGTATCATGCTATTGGATAAGGAAGTGGTGCAACGTACAAGATTCACAGCAACACAGACCGGTCATGACCTGAAAGGGCGTATGAATAACCTGGCTGATGCCTTTGTTGTCAGAGAACCTGAAAAGATCCACGGGAAGCTTGTTATCATAGTGGATGATGTTTTTACAACAGGAGCAACGGTTTATTCACTCGCCGGGACTTTGTTAAAGTCGGGAGCGGCATCGGTAGGGATCATCACAATAGCATTTGCTTGAGGTTTTATCGGACGTATTTCGTGATTTGCGTTCAGTAATTTCGGGAAATTAAGTATCTTTGGAGCTTATGGAAAAAATTGGGCTCACATCATCGGAATTTGTTGAAACTCCTCTCGGAATCTTTACCCGCCAGGGCAACTGGTACTACATGACCTCAGAACTCGTAGAAAAAATGGTGCCGGGCTACATGAAGAACCAGTCGATGGATGAATTGATAGCTACTTCTGAAAACTGGGTCAAAAGTACAGATGCCTTGACATTGATTGTGTATATGTCGTTGATCCATCTTTTACCAATGCCTTTTGCCGTCGTAGTGAGTCTTGTATTTATGCTGGTCTGGCATCTTTCCAAAAGCGCCTGGATTTCCGGATTCAGTTCCGGGCTCATAAAATGGCTGACCATCGATGGATTTATCCTGGTCATTTCGGTTGTGTCGATTTCATTTCTCGGCATGACAGGACAATACGCCGATATGCTCATCGCTCTGTTGTTCTTTATGATTTTTAAATTTGGCTGGATCCGAAAACCCTTTGACGGTTTCTACAACAAAAGAAATCCCGGTCCGACTTTGAACGATAGAGTGATCAAAATGATTGTGATCAGGACAGCTATGCAACACAGGATGGATATCCCCGGATTGAAATCCATGGAAGACGAAATGATTATGCTGATGACCCGACACAAAAACCGTGGCAATAAAAAATAGGGTGGGTCGAATTCCCGAAAGTATTATTAAATCCGTTATATCCGTATATATTAAATCATTACACAGAGAAAAAAAATGAGCGAAAAAGTCCGTTCAATGTTCGCATCCATAGCCGATCGCTATGACATAACCAACAGTGTGTTATCACTTGGAATACACCATGTTTGGAGGAATAAAGCCGTTAAATTGAGCGGTGCCAAAAATGGTGACAAAGTATTGGACTGTGCAACGGGGACTGGCGATCTTGCAATTACCTTTAAAAAGAAGGTCGGGGATTCCGGGTATGTCAAAGGAACGGACTTCTGCCAGGAGATGATCGATCCTGCGCCTGCAAAAGCTGCCAAAAAAGGTCTTGTAATCGATTTTGAAGTGGCCGATGCCATGAACTTGCCATACAATGACAATTCGTTTGATATATCCAGTATATCATTTGGAATCAGAAATGTGGACGATCCTTTGGTATGTCTGAAGGAGATGGCCCGGGTAGTACGTCCCGGTGGACGCGTGGTAGTCTTGGAGTTTGGCCAGCCAAGTGGCATTATGTCATGGCCTTACCGTTTCTACAGCAAGTACATCATACCTTTCATTGGTGGACTGCTTACTGGTAACCGCGATGCCTATCAGTATTTGCCAGAGACCAGTGCTGCTTTTCCTGCCGGAGACCGTTTTCTTGACCTAATGAAAAGTTCCGGATCGTTCGAATCACAACTATTTAAAAAACTAAATGGTGGTATTGCCTATATTTACGTAGGTGTAGTAAAATAATGAACCTGCAGAACCGCATAAAAACTGCTTAATCCAGATTAAAATTATGATGAACATCGAAGAAATTAAATCCATTATTCCGCACAGATATCCATTCTTATTAGTCGATCGTGTCCTGGAATTAGATGCAACGCGAATTGTAGCCATCAAAAATGTTACTGCAAACGAAGAATTCTTCAACGGTCATTTCCCAAATCAGCCCATCATGCCGGGTGTTTTGCAGGTTGAGGCTTTGGCTCAGGCGGGATGTATCCAGTACCTGAAGTTCAATAATATTGACACTTCCGAGTATACAATCGTGTTCTCAGCCATCAATAACTGTAAGTTCAGGAGACCCGTTGTACCGGGGGACCAGCTTAAACTGGAAGTAGAGATCACCGGTGTAAAGCGTATGTTTATTACCATGCATTCCCGAGCGACTGTTGATGGACAAGTTACATGTGAGTTGGATGCAACTGCTGCATTAATCCCGAACAAGAAATCATGAGTACTGCCAAACAAGATGGGCGTCCCGATAAAGTAACGACCAGAACAGTGGTCGATATGAAGGCTCGTGGCGAAAAAATCAGTATGATCACGGCCTACGATTATACCATGGCAAGGATCGTTGATCATGGTGGCATTGATGTGATTTTGGTTGGTGATTCGGCCAGCAATGTCATGGCCGGACACGAAACCACGCTTCCCATCACACTTGAGCAGATGATTTATCACACCAGTTGTGTAGTAAGGGGTGTTGACCGTGCACTTGTCGTGGCCGATCTACCGTTCATGAGTTATCAGGTCACCATCAAAGAAGCACTGATAAGTGCCGGAAGGATGATGAAAGAAGCAGGTGCTCACGCCATTAAACTTGAAGGCGGCTCCTTTATGGTCGATACCGTAAAACGAATTGTTGATGCCGGTATTCCAGTTATGGGTCACCTTGGACTGACCCCTCAATCGATCTACAAATTTGGCACCTACAAGGTCAGGGCCAAAGAAGAGCAAGAGGCAAATCAGCTCATCGAAGACGCCCAAAAACTACAAGAAGCGGGTTGTTTTTCATTAGTGCTTGAAAAGATTCCAGCCAATCTTGCCGCCAGGGTCACAAAAGAGTTGAATATACCAACCATCGGAATTGGGGCGGGTTCACAGTGCGACGGCCAGGTCCTGGTGGTCCACGACATGCTGGGATTGACCAAAGACTTCAAACCCAGGTTCATTCGCCATTATTTGAATCTATTTGATGAAATGAGCCGGGCTGTTAACCAATATGTCGACGATGTTAAATCGGGCGATTTTCCTTCCGCCGAAGAACAATATAATTAAGCAAACTTAGGAATGTCCAATCATAAAAATCGTGTAATACTTATTTCCAACGACGACGGATACTATTCACCAGGTATAAGAGCTTTAGCTGAAGTTGCCGCAACCTACGGCGATGTCATAATAATTGCACCCGATCGCCAACAAAGCGCGGTTGGACACGCAATTACGATCAATACACCACTTCGTGCCACTAAAGTTAAGATGCTGAATGGTATGGATGCGATCGCAATCAATGGCACACCTGCCGATTGTATCAAACTCGCTCACGATAAATTGCTTGATGTGAAACCGGATCTCGTACTGAGTGGTATCAACCACGGCTCCAATGCTGGAATCAATTTGATCTATTCGGGTACAGTTAGTGCGGCAACCGAAGCAACTATTCTGGGATACCCTGCCATCGCCGTGAGTTGCGATGAATTTAAAGAAGATGCAGATCTTTCCGGTTGTCAGGAAGCGGCTGCCAGAATGATTGAATTCGTTTTCAAGAATGGTTTACCGAAAGGTATTACTCTGAACATCAATGCTCCTGCTGGTCCACTGAAAAGTCTGAAATGGACCCGACAAGCCGATTCACGCTATGTGGAGGAATACGATGGTCGAATTGACCCACACAACAGGCCCTACTTCTGGATGTCGGGACGTTTTGAGCTATTGGATGATGGAGATGATCTGGACGTACGAGTGATGCAAGAGGGCTATGCCTCAGTTACTCCTATACAATATGACCTTACAGCGCATAAAATTCTGCAGACATTCCGTGAAATGGAAATCTAAGCGGTAGGACTGAAGGTTATTACAGTGCTTATCTTTGCGGTGTTGTTCGCTGTAATCTGATTGTAGTCACAACCGTATTCCTATTTATCAAATGTATTTCCAAGGTGGGGTCCGGCAGATTCCGCACAGCATAGGTTGAAATACCATAGGTACGTAATGAGTCCGATAGCGTTTTGTGAAAGAGCGTTTGCGGGAAATCCGAAGGGACATCAACCGTAATAATGAATCTTGAAAACCGATCATTAACCTCAATATTTCGGGTGCGTACCCGGTCATTCTTATATCCAAAATCATAAATTTGTTTCAGTACATACTGGTTGAACTCTGTTTCGTTTACAAAGTTTTTCATAGGTTCTGCTGGCGTCCAGGCAACAAGTACACCTGCAAGAAGTGTGCATCCGATTAGTAAAAACAGTATTGTCCGTCTATTTTTGTTCATGATGTCGAAAAAATACGACTAAATAGCGGTAATTATATCCACAGATTAATCTGTTTTTTAAGTTTTGATTCTTCCTCGATCCTATTAATTTAGCAGGGTAGATATATAATGTTTATCATCCAGAATACAGAATCAACAATTTTAAAAAGTGATCAAGCGCTTAACGGGCATATTATTCCTATCATTTTTCATGGTGGCAGGATGCCAACAAAAACCTGCTGACTATGAAAACGATTCTGCGACTCAGTCTGAGATCGTTCAGGAGACCAATTTAGATACATCTGATCTTGAATCGCAATCGCTGATCCCCATCGAGAATTCGGATACTCAAAATCGTGTAGCTACAAGACAACAACAGTTACGCGATGCTCAGACACTGGATCCTCAACATACCGATCAAGAATTTACCCCAATTGGGCGCTATCGTTTGGATGTTGCTCCATTCAATCGGTTTGCCGACAATAACGGGTACGTAAATTTTATTGGAGTATCATTGGATCGTATTCAACAGGTATTGGGTGATGCACCCATTGTGGTACGACAGAGTATTCCGGGCGCACCGGTCCGAAAGGAAGTACGGGTTTATATGCCTTATCAGGAGGACCTGACCGGATTGTATCTGTTTATCGAAAATGAGGTTGTTCAGGATTTTAGAATGGATGAGTTCAATGGAATTCAGAATTCTTCCATAATGGATTATTTCAGCAGACGCTGAATTTAAAAGTTAGTTACTGACCAAATAATAATTATGATTAGAAAAGTTACAATAGCAGCCACGCTTGCATTGACATGTGCAGTGTTCACTGCAAATGCTCAATTTGTTGAAAATCAGAATCGAGGTACCGAGAATCTGGTGGTCGACAGATCGCCAGATCTTCGGATCCAACCCGGAAAATCCTTGCCCGGTTTTGATGTAGAATCACTATCAGCGGGTGCGATGAGATTCACCGGCCCTGAAGAAATCATCCCGATAACGCTCGAACATCCCTTTGTCGCACTGGGTATCACCTGGGAGGCTACGGTAGCTCAACCTCATCAGATTGAAATTGAAGTCAGAAGCAGTATCAATGCCCGTGATTGGACAGATTGGATGAGTGTTGAAATCGATCATCATGTTGAGCTGGAGGCAGGTCACTATGCCGGTTCACTGGTATTTCTTGAAAAAGGAACCCAATACCTACAGTATCGTGCAACCCTGAAACCACACATGACATTTAGAGAACCTGAATTGAATTCCATCAGATTCAATTTCATAAATCCTGGAATGACTCAGCAGGCTGATCTCGATGCCCATAGAGCCACAGTACCTGAAATGTCTGATGTGCGTTCACTCATCGAACGAGTGACTCCAGAGAATTTCGAACGCTCAAAAGAATCACCGGAGTTGGAGTTTACAGCATCATTCGATCTACCTGAATATGTTGCCAGAACCAGCTGGGGATCCTCACTTGGACTCACCAACACCGCCAGCAGGTCCGTTACGACGGTTACCCACTTGATCGTGCATCACAGTGCCGGAAACTATTCAGCATCACAGGATTTTGCAGCGGTTGTACGATCCTACTACTCCTATCATACCGGACCCACACTTGGTTGGGCTGATATTGGGTATAACTGGCTGGTCGACCGTAATGGTGTGATCTATCAAGGCCGGGCATTCAATTTTGATGGTAATATGAACGTTGTTGGAGCCCATTTCTCAGGCAGAAACGGGGCCACAATGGGAATCTGTGTAATTGGAACCTATACCTCCACACTTCCAACTGATGAAGCGCTTGACAGGTTAAGAACCATGCTTGCCTGGAAAGCTACTCAAAGAGGGATTGACGTACGTGCACGTGCCAGTCATTCAGCGGGAAATATTTTCACAATATCGGGCCATCGTGATGGTGGTGCTACAGAGTGTCCGGGACAGAGATTGTACAACTATCTTCCAACACTCAGAACAAGAACCTTTGCATACATGAACCCTCCAGAAATGGAGATTTTGGCAGCAGAGACCACCACCGGACATCCAAATCGATTCGAGATGGAACTTGGGATCAAAAACTTTGGTCAGGATGCGATCGTGTTTGTCGAATTTGGAACTGAAGAAGACAATCTGGATGAAATTTCAGAAGATTATCAGGTGGATGCATCTGATGATGTTGAGGTCCTGGTGCTTAATCTTGCAGACCTTCAACCATCAACAACCTACTACTACAGACTTGTTGCAGTAAACGCCGAAAATTTCAGAACAACTGAAATTAGATCCTTCCAGACCGCGGGTCCAACCTCGATCGAGAGGGAAGAGGACTTTGCTCAACAGTTTGTTCTTGAGCAAAATTACCCAAATCCATTCAATCCAACTACCAACATTGTGTTTGAAATTACTGAAGCATCCAATGTTAGAGTACTGATTTACAACTCACAGGGGCAAATGATCGGTGTTCCGGCCGATAGGGCCTATAGCGCTGGTCGCCACAGTGTGACCTTTGATGCATCGGGTGTTGCCAGTGGGGTGTTGATCTATTCACTCGAGATAGATGGGGTTGTGGTCAACTCTAGAAAAATGTTACTACTGAGATGATTTTATCAAATATCGGGTCTGAAAATCATACAATCAGACCCGATATTTGTAAATATTTGTGGTTTAGTTCACAAAATATTGTATGCTAAGTTGTTGAATATAAATGAGTAAAAGTCACCGCTCCTAAAGTTTGGCCTGAAATGCAACAAAAACTACGTAAAAATGCGTAGATACCTTTGACAAATCAGATCAAATTTAATAGCTTGGAGTATGTGATTTTGTACTAAATGAGTGTGAACCCAGAGAAAGCGCTTTTCTTTGGGGCAAATATTCTGAATAAAGCGTAAAGCGATGAGAATCGACAATAAATACAAAGAGGATATGCAAACAAAAGCTTTGCGGTTTTACATCGAAATTTCCTATCTGATCAATCCTAAGTCCATTTAACATGCATCAACAATTACGATACCCAATGATTGCATCTGTACTAAGGCGTTGGACATTAATGGCACTTTTACTGCTGGTATCAGCCGGTAACGTGTTAGCTCAGTCCGGTCGTCTGGAAGGTACTGTGACCGATGCCATAACCGGTGAACCCCTCATCGGTGTGAACATCATTATCGAAGAACTCACAATCGGTGCCGCTACAAATGCCGACGGATACTTTACCGTAATCAACATTCGGCCTGGTACGTACACGGTACGTGCATCCATGATCGGTTTCAGTACTGTGTTGGTAAACGATGTGAGAATCAACATCAATCAAACCACAACCGTTGATTTTCAAATGCGTGAAGAGGTTTTCGCAGGCGAGGAAGTTGTGGTAGTGGCAGATCGCCCAATCGTTCAACGAGACGTAGGTGCCAGCCGTGTGAACATTGATGCTGAAGAAATCAGAAACCTGCCGGTAACATCCGTCTCCGGAATTGTCGGACTCCAGGCGGGTGTACAGGGACTTAGCTTCCGTGGTGGTAGCTCTGATGAACTTTCATTCAACCTGAACGGTATTACCTTACGTGACGAAAGAAATAACTCTCCATTTACAGCTGTTTCAATCACATCCATTTCTGAGATCCAGGTTCAGTCTGGTGGTTTCAGTGCAGAATACGGTGATGTTCAGTCTGGTATAGTAAACGTGGTTACCAAAGAAGGTAGCCGAGATAGATATAACTTCGATATCTACTATCAGCATAATCCACCAACGCGTAAACACTTTGGTCCCTTAGTGAACGACCCCAACTCTTATTGGATCAGACCTTTTTTAGATCCTGAAGTGGCCTGGAGAGGAACCAGCGCGTGGGACCCATGGACACGTCGCCAGTATGCAGACTTCGAAGGTTGGATTGCTGTTTCTGAAGCTACTTTGAACAATCCGGATCCACGTATGCACCTTACCCCTGAGGCTGCTCAACAAGTATTCTTATGGCAACATCGTAAGGATATGGAAGTCAAAGATCCGGATTATACACTTGATTTCGGATTTGGTGGACCAATTCCCGTAGTCAGTGAAAGATTGGGCAATCTAAGATTCTGGGCGTCACATCGTCAATCACAGACCATGTATGTGATTCCATTGTCAAAAGACCGCTACAAGACATATACATCTACACTGAAATTGACCAGCGACATCGGACGTGGTATGAAACTCTCCGTTGATGCCATGATGGGTGCCGAATCCGGAACCAATTCTAACAACACAGGTGCACCGGGTATTTTTGTATCAGCATCTGGAAACTCTGGAATTGCTGAAAATGTCAGAAACCGTAACTCATTTGGTAACTCACGAATATTCGCCAGTGATTACTGGGCTCCGACCAGGGTTGAGTATCGTATGATCGGTGGTAAGTTTACCAAGACGCTGAACGACAGATCATACTTTGAAGTATTGGGTAACTATTTCAGTTCTCAGTATGATACCAATCCAGGTCGCGCACGTGATTTGACACCTGTCCGTACCTTCGGAAACGGATATGAAGTTGACGAAGCGCCATTCGGATTTTATCCGTTACCATCCAGCGGGATCGGATCGGGTCTGAGAATGGGTGTAGGTATGAGTAACTCACGCGATAGTTCAAGAGTGGAGTATTTCAACTTGAGATTCGATTATGTGAATCAATACAGCCGATACAACCAGCTCAAAACAGGTGTCCAATTTGTTCAGACCTATTCTGATGTGAATTACGCATCAGTGGATGAATATCTGCCAAGCGGTCGTTCACAAACAATTTGGAACAACCAACCACGTCGTGGTGCGATCTATGCACAGAACAAATTTGAATATGAAGGTATCGTTGCCGAAGTAGGTCTGCGCCTTGATTACTCAGATGCCAACACCGATTGGATCGTATATGACAGATTCGACCCACGTTTCAGTGATCCTGTAGAAGGAGATCTTGAAGATGTGTTCGAAACCGAACGCACCAAGCCTAATTTCGATCTGAGTCCACGTTTGGCAGTATCTTTCCCGATAACTGTTATGAGTAAGTTGTACTTCAACTACGGACACTTCCGCTCCATGCCATCTCCGTCATCACTCTATCTTGTAGAACGTTTCCTTGAAGACAGATCGATCGCACGTATCGCAAATCCAAGTCTTGCCCTTCCTCAGACCGTTTCATATGAATTGGGTTATGAGCAGGCATTCAACGAAACATATATGATTCGTGTCGCGGGTTACTACAAAGATGAGGCAAATATTGGCGGTGTAAGTACAACGATCGTAGGTCCAGGTGGAGCTACTTTGTACACTACTCCAACAGCTGATTTCTATCGTGACACCAAGGGATTTGAGTTGACATTCCGCAAGGCTCAAGGTCGATTCATGACCGGTTTTGTGAACTTTACCTACATGGTTCGATCCACAGGTAGATTCGGTTATGCAACCAATTACGCCAACAACAAAGATCAACGCGAATACGAGCGTATCAACTCGGCGAATCCACAAACCAAACCGATTGCCCAACCTTACTCCAGACTCAACCTTGAGTTTTTCAGTCCAACCACATTCGGCCCTGAGGTTCTCGGATTCAGACCATTGGCTGACTGGAGAATGACAGTTCTCGGATCTTGGGTGCGCGGATACGCGGTCACATGGGCCGGTGGTGGATCAATTCCTGGTATCAGTAATAACCTGAGATGGAAAGACAACCATAACATTGATCTTCGTTTCACACGTACTTTCCGTCCATATGGCAAATCTGTAAACATTTTCATAGACGTAAGCAATGCATTGAACACACGCTACCTGACTCAACATGGCTTCGTGGATGGTGACGACTACAACGATTATATGCGTTCACTTCACCTACCTGCAAACAAACTTGAGCCTTTGCGCGGATCGTATCTCTCTGTTCCAGGGTCTGACAAACCAGGTACCTATCGTAAAGAGAATATTCCATTCCAACCAATCGTAGCTGTTGTGAATATCAACAACGTACAGAGTCCACATGAAAGACCACTGTATTACAACGAAGCCGATGCTACTTATTACCAGTTCCGAAACGGATCCTGGGTTCAAGCTGACCGCTCGTTTGTGAATCAGGTATTGGATGACAAAGCATATATCGATATGCCAAATCTAACATCCTTTGCCTTCTTCAATCCAAGAAACGTGATCTTCGGTGTACGTATAACCTTCTGATAATTAAAGAGTGAATCTGATGTTTAAAAATAAAATCATTCAAGTTGCCCTGTTTGCAGTATTTGTCCTTGGGATGAGTGCTCAGGAGGTTACGGCACAACAGGCGAAATGGTTGGGTATTGGTGCCTTGAACAATTTCTACATGCCCGCCGGAACGGAAAGGGAACATGCCCTGGTATCTCAACAGCAGTATGGTCTGAGATGGCCTGCACTGTATGACCACCAGGATATGCAGGCTGCCAAAGGCTTTTGGATTGGTACAACCGATTTTACGGACCAAAGCAGCACCAATTTTCCGTTTAAAGTTGTACACGTTGGTCCCCGTGTCTCAGGACTTGGGTCATTTTTTCCGATCGAACACAAACTCATCGGACGTTTCCCACGTGTTCAGGTACTGGTAGATGATGACGAAACATTCAACGTTGCTGATGATGTTGATGAGGTTGACCCGAATCTACCAGCAGATCGAATGGTTTATAGCAGGATTAACACGGCTATTGGTCTAACCATCGAGCGTAAGGTCATGGCATTCTCGAATGAATATCATGACAACTACCATATCCGTGAATACACCTTTACAAATACCGGTAAAGCTGATGCAACCGATCAGGTGATTTTCCCGAACAAGACCCTGACCGATGTCATGTTCTTCTGGCAAGAAAGATACTCCGTACTGCACCAGACACGATACGTGATCGGTAACTCAACAGGATGGGGAATCAATGCGATGGTAGATCGTTTCGGTGACGGTATCGGTCCGGACTACGGGGCTGCTGAAGGACTTCGTGGTCATTTTGCATGGCATGGTAAGTTACCGGCATTTACACAATATGATAACATTGGTGGACCAATTTGGACTGCTTCAACCTCATCTGGACTGGTACAGCCTCAGGATTCGACAGGACGATTAGGTGCCCATCAGTTTGTAGGTAATGCGGTTCTACATGCTGATGTAGCTCCTGGAAATCCGGCAGATGATCCAAATCAGCCGTTCACAATGACTGAAATAGGTTCTGATGATGGATTGAATTCATCAAACGATCCATTCAACAATTCACGCATGATTCGTGAATATCAGGAATTTATGATGAGAGGTCGTACTCCACGTCATGCTTACTTGGTTGAACCAAGTGGTGAAGAAGGATTTTTGAATCCGACAGGTGACCCATCACGTGGTACATCCGGTGGATGGTCCTCTGCAAAAGGTGTGGGACCATACACACTCGCCCCGGGCGAGAGTATCCGCATCGTAATCGTTGAAGGCGCCGCCGGACTCAACAGAGAAGCTGCTACCCGAATCGGAGAAGCTTACAAAAGATCAGGTGGTAATAACTCGTTGTTGATCCCATACAATGATGGACATAGTGTAAGTGCATCACTCACGAAAAACCAGTGGGTGTTTACGAGTCGTGACTCCTTGATACAGACTATGAACCGAGCCAAGGCAAACTTTGATTCCGGATTTAACATTCCTAAGGCACCAGTTCCTCCGACATCCTTTATAGTGAATTCAGGTGGTGATGGGGTATATCTTGAGTGGGATTATCCAGATGCCGAGGTAAGTCGAATCACTGGTTTTGAAATCTATCGTGCACAATACAGACGTGATAGCTTGTATACCAAGATCGCTGAACTACCAGCATCAGCTCGTACATTCGATGATACTGATGCCAATCCGGTAGGTGGACCTATCCGAGGTATTGACCACTATTATTACATTCAGGCAGTCGGTCGAGCATCAGACAATGACGGAACGGGTCTTACCCCACCAGGTGCACTCAAAAGTAATCGCTATCTCACACAGACCTACGATCCGGCTCGTCTCAAGAGACCTCCTGGATCAACTATGGATGAAATAACAGTAGTGCCGAATCCTTTTGTAAGATCTGCCAGCACAGATGTATCCTACGCCGGATTTGAAATTCAGTTCTTTGAGGTTCCGGGTCGTGCAAGAATCGACATCTATACCGAATTGGGTGAACTGGTACAGACCATTAACCATAGTGATGGTAGTGGTGACGCCTCGTGGAACCTGAACACCAAATGGCGTCAGAGAGTCGTGAGCGGAGTATACATCGCAATTATCGAGAACCTCGATACGGGCGAACGTGCAACAAGAAAATTTGTCGTAATCATGTAATAAGGGCATACACGTGAAAAAAGTATTATTTACCATATTCATAAGTACACTTGTTTTCGGTTTCGTGTTACATGATGTGGCCGAAGCACAACGTAAACGAGGACAAACAACAATGAAATTTCTCTCCGCTCCATTAGGAGCAAGAGCTACCGGTATGGGTGATGCACTCACATCGGTAGAGGGAGGGTCTCAATCCATTTTTTACAATCCGGCAGGGATGGCGTTTCAGTCGTCACTGGTGGATGTAAGTTTTGGAAACGTGAGTTGGATCGCTGATATCGATTATCAGTATGCAGCCATGTCATTCGCACCAAAAAACGGGCTGTATGGAGTTTTTGGATTCTCCTTCATGAGTGTTGACTACGGTGACATCACTGAAACCATCCGAAATACAACAGAGCGAGGATATGAAGTGCTTGGAACCTACAATCCGAATGCCATTGCATTGGGACTGAGTTACTCCAGAGCGATCAGTAACCAGTTCTCTGTCGGTGCCAATGTCAGATATGTCGACATGAACCTTGCAAACGCTCCTATTGGACTGAGTGAGGGTAGTCTGGTGAGACAGAACTTCGACATGCAGACCTATACTGTTGATTTTGGTGTACTTTTCAGAACCGGTTTCCGCAGTTTGAATTTTGCGATGTCGGTGCGAAACTACTCTAATGAGGTGACATACATTCAGGATACTCAGGAATTACCACTGACCTTCCGCATCGGATTGTCGATGAACGTTCTGGATTTGACTTCATTGAATCCTGACATGCATAAGCTTCTTGTAAGTATCGACGCAAATCGTCCGCGTGATTACTATGAGCAACTTATGGTGGGAGCCGAGTATGCATTTATGGATCGACTCTATCTAAGAACAGGGTATGTGTTTCCGACCGACGAGCAAGGACTCTCCATGGGGGTAGGTGTGAACCTGCCTTTCGCAAGTCGATACGGAATACGTGCCGATTATTCACATACAGCATTTGGTGTGTTCAGCAGCGTGAACAGACTTTCTGTCCAGTTAAGTTTCTAATTTTAACATATACCTGATATGAACATGAAAAACGGGTACCAATTTATAAAGAGAATACTCCCGGTATTGGGTTTGGGACTGATACTCTTAGCGTGTGAGACCCCCGAATCGGCCAGTTTATTTGACGAAAACCATCAGCCGGCAACCCCGCCAACTATTAGTTCGGTGTCGCCAGATGGTGAGTATTTCGCCGGATACCAAGAGATCGTTATTACCGGCCAGAACTTTACTTCCAACACAAGTAATCTGTTCGTGTACTTCAACAATGTGCGTGCTCAAATACTTTCTGCTTCTGAAACCCAGATTGTGGTAAGAACACCGAACCTGGTTGCCGATTCGATCGGAATAAAAGTCAGCGTTCTCGGAGTGGAAGCATTCAGTAATTCGTGGCAGTACAGACTGCGAGCGTTGTTCCGGGATGTGGTACAATTTCCTACCAATGAGAATCCCTGGGCGGCTGCATATGATGCCAGTGGAAATTACTATGTCTCTTATGAGGCGAGTGGTGCACCGGCGGGTGTGAAGAGCTATAATCCGGATGGAACAGTAAGGGTAGAAAGTTATGCTCCGGCACAATCCTGGTTCTACAGATCAGCGAAAGTGGGTCCGGATGGCGGACTCTACCTGATCCGTGGTGGTGCAGTGCCATTTCTGTATCGTGTTGATGCAGGTGGTGGGGTAGCAGCGAGCTGGGGAACAGGTATTGGCCGGACCGAAGATGTAACATTCGATTCGAACGGAAATGCCTGGACAGGTGGTACTAATGAGAATAATGCTGCTAACTCCAGGATCAACAGAATTAATCAGGCGCGTCAGGTGACACGTTTTGATTTCAATGCCCAGATATATGCTTTGGCATACTTCAACAATCACATTTATGTAGCTGGTACACGTGGTACCGATTCATTCCTGTGGAGAGTTGAGTTGGATGCCAATGATGTACCGGGGGCAGAACAAGAAATTGCCAACTTAACGGCAGCCGGTGCGCTTGGGCGTCCGACAGCCTTGGCAATTGCTGCAGATGGGACGGCATTCGTTGGTATGAACGATAGCAGACCTATGTATCAGGTATCCAGTGGCGGTCAGGTCACTGAAATGTATCCGGGTATCATACCTGGTCAGATTCTCAAAATGGAATTTATGACCGGAACCCAGAACTTATTGATGACGATACTACCTGCAACAGGGAATAACAGGGTGATCACACTGAACGTACAGAAAGACGCACCCTGATCTACAGAATTTCAGACGGCACGTTTGAAAGGTGAGCTGGTGATGGACCAGCTCACAGTTAGTTAAAAACAAAAAGGAGAAATAAAGATGAAACATGTGATACGAATCGCATTGATGGTGCTATTTATTCCAATGGCAGCATCAGCGCAGTGGCAGTTTGCGGGAGTGTTCCCGGATTCTACCACAATAACAACTTCTCACGGTCTTGCTGTAGACGCTGAGAACAAACTATGGAACGCACCCTACTATGGTAGAACTGATATTGAAGGTTTTACTAGAGTAAATGTTGTTCAAGTTTGGAATGAAGATGGAACTGAAGCCGAATTTTCACCATTGTTTGGTTCTGAAACAGGCGATACTACACTATATTTTGGTGCTTTAACAGGTATAACTGCTGCGCCAAATGGACATATATATGTAACTTCTCATGGATATAGAAGTTTTGCTGAAGGTGCATCAAATCCAACAAATGCAATTCAAACACATGCCTTTATACATGTATTTGATACTGATGGAAATTCTATTGAAGTAGTTGATATTACAAACATGCGATTAGAAACTACATCACACGCTCCTAATCGTCCAGCAGTTACATCTGATGGGTTTGTAGCAATATCATATGTATTTCCTGCTTCACCAATTACGATTTACGATCCCAATGATAATTGGAGTGTACTAAATCTTGTTACTGACAACAAACAAGGATTTTCTAGATCTTTAGGGATATCAAATGATGGAACTAAAGTTTTTAATCCTATTGATGTTCAATATGATGACAACGGTATACCTGGACACATTCAAATATTAGAAGGTGATGTATTCTCTGAATATACGGTAAGTCAGCCATTAGCAATTGGTGCACCAGCAGGTGCAATTGCACAATATCCTAACTCTGAAATAATTTATTTCTCATCAGGAGGTGTTGCTAGTGATGGCTCTATCGATGCTCAAGAACCATGGTTGCCATCTACTAATTATGGCATCAGCCTAAATTCAATGGAAATTGTTGATGAGTTTACATGGAACTATGGTGAGGCAACCGCATATCGTATACCAAGAGCGATCGCGTTCTCACCTGACGGCCTTACTGCTTATGTTGGGTCATTCAACTCGGGTACATTGAATATTCAAAAATTCACTCGTTCTGAGCCTGTCAGCATTGAGCGTGGTGGTGAAATTGCAAATGGATTTACACTTGAGCAAAACTATCCAAACCCGTTCAATCCAACCACAACCATTTCTTATACACTTGGTGATGCTGGAATGACCACTATCCGAGTGTATGATATGATTGGACGTGTTGTTGCTACTCTTGTAAACCAAGAAATGCCAGCTGGGACACACAATGTAAACTTCAATGCAGCTAACCTGGGATCAGGTATATATTTGTATGAGTTAACCAGTGGTAATGTCCGATTGACCAACAAAATGACCCTCGTTAAGATCGGAAGAGCACACGTCTGAACTCCAGTCAGACCTGTGCTCTTCCGATCTTTTTACGAAACTGAAGCCTATGATACGGGCAA
>CAZDYD010000052.1:0-19458 GCA_964509715.1 uncultured Chitinophagales bacterium | reverse complement strand
TTCATTTTTATATACTATTACATTAACATAGTAGTTTTATTTTCACAGCATTTCGAACCGTACCCATTTTTACCGATGGCCGGTTTTAATACAAGTCAATTATCCAGGATGTCTAGCATCACAACTTTTACAGCTCAATACGCGACCAATGCAGTTACTTGCCAGTCAATGTGTATGTCTATGTCAATGTGTATGTGTATGCACGTCAAAAAGATGAATGAGCTTGTCATAGAATAGCAGTTTAATTAAAACTTAAAAAAGCCCCTTCATCTAACTGGTGGAGGGGCTTTTTTTATGTGGCTACCTCTATACAGTGATGGAGTTGGGGACTCAAACATACAACCAACAATAATTACAGTAATAGGGAATAATAATGGGTAAGCAAACAGCTTTGATTTTAGTTTTGTTCGTACTTTTTGCTACGATCGGGGCTAAGGCACAAGGCACAATCAGAGGGTACGTCGTCTCCGCCTCTGACGGAGATCAACTCACAGGCGTCAATATAATTATCGATGGAACAACTATCGGGACAACATCAGATATTGATGGATTCTTCGAAATTCGAAATGTCTCTGCCGGTTCGCATGTTCTGAAATTCAGATTTTTGGGTTTTCGTGAATACCAGCAAACGATTCGTCTTTCCGACCATGAAGTCCTCGAGTTGAACATCCAACTTGAAGAGTCTATCTCCAATCTTTCTGAGGTCGTAGTCACTGGTTCTGGTGGACCCACAGAGCGTCGAAGAATCGGTAACACAGTAGGTACGATTCGTGCCAACCAAATCGAAGGAGCACCTATCCAGAGTTTTTCGGATGTACTACAAGGCAGGGTTCCCGGCGTGGTTGGACTTCCCTCAAGCGGAGCAACCGGTCAAGGTTCGAGCATCCGCATTCGGGGTTCATCAAGTATATCTCAGAATAACGAACCAATCATTTTGATCGATGGGATAAGGGTAGACCGTGCCGGTGGATTTGGTGGTTCGGTGAGTGCTACAGGTACATCACCGTCGCGTCTCGATGATATAAATCCGGAGTCTATCGAACGTATCGAGATTCTAAAAGGAGCCGCTGCCGCCACTCTTTTCGGTACGGAAGCATCCAACGGTGTTATCCAGATTTTTACGAAAAATGGTCAAGTCGGTGCCCCACGTTTTGAGTTTCAGTCGACAATTGGATTCACAAATTATCCTCGTACGTTTCCGGCCAATACCGGATTCGCCCGCACACAGGCGCAGGCCGATACCATGAGTGTCTATCTCGGCAGAAATGTCAGACCATATGAGCTGGTCAGTCAAAACTATGTCCATGACCTCTACGAGACCGGAGTAAGTCAGGAGTACTCATTTTCTGTGAGTGGAGGTGTGCCGGGTGTGACATACTACATCAACGGTCGCTGGACCGGTGAAGATGGTCCACTGAGTGGTAGTAAATATCCTTTCCCGGATGGAACTGGAGTTCGTGCTTTAGACGAACTCTATCGTCAGCAGCTCTCTGCGAATATCAACATTTTTCCTGCCAAAGACTTTCAAATACGATTCTCATCAGGGTACACAGGAACGGACTTCGAGACGTTCCAGACTGGGAATAACACTAATGGTGTTATTTCAGGTGCGATTCATAGTAAACCTGAACTGGTGACCAATGCCAATCCATCGGGGTCATCTTATGTATCGACAGTGCAAGAGCGACTTCAACAAACAGTGTCCCAAAACGTGCGGAATTTCACGAATACCCTGGGCATCAATTACAGACCTGTAGAGAATCTGATTGTGGATCTTACTGCAGGATTGAACTATACCAGTCAGTTCAGTGAGTCACGCCGCCCGTTTGGATGGAATATCAACAGCTACGCTAATACCGAAATCGAGGGGTCCAGGCGAACTTCCGATCGATCCGCTCTGAACATGACCATTGAGTCTAAGGTCACACTTCAGAACAACATCGGAAAAAGGTTCGAATCGACTTTGACTGGTGGATTTCAGTTCTTCAATAATCAGAATCTGATACGTAGTGGAACTGGAATAAACTTCCCGGGTCCCGGACTTGATGTGACGGGTGCAGCGGCCATTCAAACGGTGTCGGAATCGTATCTCGAGACCATACAGACTGGTTTTTTCATTCAGGAGCAACTGGCATTGGATGATTATATATTTCTGACTCTTGGAGGTCGATACGATGCTCACAGTGCATTTGGATCCAATTTCAAAGGGGTATTCTACCCTAAAGTGTCACTTTCAATAGTACCGTCGAGTGCATTATTTTGGGTGCATAACTCGACTATTTCATCCCTTCGACTAAGAGGTGCCATCGGGCAATCCGGCCTGCAACCTGGTGCATTTGATGCATTGACTACATTCGCATCACTGACTTCAGGATCAGGCGCGGGGATCGTCCCCCAGAACCTTGGCAACCCTGACCTCAAGCCTGAAATCTCTACCGAGTTTGAGCTCGGATTCGATATTGGTTTTCTGAACGAACGACTTCAGATCGAATCCACTTATTGGGACCGAACGGTCAAAGATGCACTCATTCAACGCGCTTACGCTCCGAGTGGTGGATTTTTACGACCTCAGCTCGACAATATTGGTGAGCTGAGAGGACGCGGAGTTGAGTTATCGATAGAAGGTAGAGCATATCAGAGTTCATCTTGGTCGGTCGATGTATTTGCAAATGCTGCCTACCTATGGGAGCAGGTCACTTCACTGGGAAGCTCAGCTTCCATAAAAGTGGGAGGTAGCTACCAACGATATCGTCAATTCGTTATTGAAGGGTATTCACCGGGATCACATTTCGGAGCAAACCTACTCTCAACCGCAAGTGGATATTATCCGTTGGATCGTGCACGCCTGTTAAGTGCCCTTGGGCGTGATCATACAGGAGTTGCTTCTGGTACCCCAGCTGAGCGTCAGTTAGTTTTGGACTATCTGAACTCACTAACACCAGGGAATGCGAATCTCGAAGTGCTCAATACATTCATTTTATTAGCTGATGAAAATGGAAACGGGGACTTGTATGATCATTACAAGGGAAAGCCTACACCGGACTGGACGGGAGCCATCGGGGGATCTGTTCGATTCAGGAATTTTCGGGTCAACACGTTGTTTGAGTTCAGTGCTGGTAATTTCTATGTGAATAATCTAACCGATGCATTTAGGAATCGTAGTGCCAGTATCGGAAAGAACACTCCAACGGCAGCGCGGGTTGATCTCGATTACCTCACGGGCGGACTTGATGCAAACAACAATCCGCTGAACAGCGGTGAGATCCGACTGGCAGCGGCCGAAAAATGGATTTATGAACTACTATCGATGGATCCGTTTGCCGGGTTGAACAAAATTCAACCTGCCGATTTCATTCGGTGGAGGGAGTTATCGGTATCTTATTCTGTGCCATCAGAGCGACTACGCAAGATCAATGCGCGAAGTTTGACGTTTACAGTGTCCGGTAGAAACCTTCATCTTTGGAGCCGATACCCCGGGGTAGATCCGGAGGTCAATGCTATTGGCCGCACTACCTCTGACGGAATCGATAGCAACTTTCTGATTGGAACTGATGCCTGGAATCTTCCCATTCCACGCAGAGTCTTCTTCTCTGTAAATCTCGGAATCTAACCCTATTTATAATCTGAATCATCATGAATACATTTACCATTTATTTTTTTAGATTGGCGAGGACATTTGTTGTTATCGCCACGATTATGATATCGGGATGTGACATCCTGAACGTGAGCAATCCCAATAGCCTTGTTGAGATCGATCTTGATAATCCTGCTTCTGCCTCGGCTTTGGCAAACGGGGCTGAGGCTACTCTGACCCGTGCATTGGGCTCGGTATTAGCGGCCTCTTCAACCGTTTCAGACGAATTAACTTGGATCGGAACGAGAGATGCCTGGCTCGAACTGAATCAGGGTCGAACTGTTTCAACAACCAATGAATTCGTGGATGAGGCTTTTTCGAATCTGAGCGAGGCTCGGTGGACAGCTGATTTTGCCATTGAAAAGTTGATCCGATTCCGTTCACAAGGGAGTTTACGATCTGTAGATCCGTTGGTGCATGCTTATATCATTGGAGCAGTGACCTACTTGACCATAGCCGATCATTTTGAAGATTTTGTACTGTCGGATCGAACTGTTTCTTCACCGCCAATTGGCAAAGAGAATATAGGTATGCTGTACCAAACCGCACTTGTATACCTCAACAATGCATTGGAACTGGCACCGCTTGGATCTCCGCTTTACATACGTGCGCTGGCAGTCCGTGCTCGGTTACATCATGCAAAGGCCTTACGAGAAAAACTGGCTCCGGAGATACAAATCTCACATCCATTGGTGTCGAGTCAGTTGGCAGCCGATGATGCGATTGCTGCTCTGGGTTTCATTGGAGGTACTAACTGGCGTTATGAGATCATCGTGTCGCCACAAACTCCGGGAAATTCGTTGGCATTCAATGTGAATACGAGGCTTGAGCTGCGGATCGGGACGACGTATGGTCAGCCGACCACCGACCAGACCAGGCTGCATCAAGTTACCTTATCTGATCCAATTGATGGGATTCCAGCTCCGTCGTTGGTTGCTGCTGTGAATGAATTCGTGTCGAGTGGACAGTACGCAAACGTGACCGTGGTGTCCAAAAGGGAGTTATTGTTGATTCTATCTGAGCATGCACTGGCATTAAACAACGGAGAATTCTCTGGGTATATCAACCAATTACGTGAACTTGACGGACTCACACTCTACGAAGATCAAATTTCAGCACGGGAATTGTTGATCCATAGTCGCCAGGTGAATCTGTTCCTGCAGGGACGTCGCCTCGCGGATTTATATCGTTTTGAATTGACATCCCCACAATGGGTGTCATCGATTCAAACGGTAGGGGCTTTTTTCCCGATCACGATTTCGGAGATCAACGCGAATCCTTACGTCAATTTTTAGATACGGCTGGGGCATAGTCGGTGCCATGATCATTTTGGCATTGTGGCCCCTTCCTGATTAATACCTTTGTAAACTTAAATCCAAAAAGCGGCAAGGTAGTTGTTGGTGAATTTACCTGCCGCCATATTAACATAAAATTCAAATCATGGGACGGAAACCGGAATCATTTTGTAAAGGCACATTTTTTGGCCAAATTTCGGCTGATGAAAATGAGTTTCCGTTCCAATCTTAGTTACATACAAATGAAAAAAATATCTATCAATTTGCAACCTTTGTCGCTTTTACTCATACTTTTGTTTTTTACAGCGGGTACACATTCGGTGAATGCGCAGGTTTTCACGACCGATTACTTCCAAGAATCTGCCAGGTTCTCGGATACTATACCCACACCAGACGAGTTTCTCGGGTACCCTGTTGGTACCCATTATGTTCGATATGATCAGGTTGTAGCTTACTTTGAAAAACTTGCGGAATTGTCAGATCGTGCCACGATACAGGTAATCGGAGAGACATGGCAGTTGCGAAAGCAGATTGTATTAACGTTAACCTCGCCCGAGAATCATGCTAACATTGAGGAGATACGACAGCATCATGTGAGTACTCTCACAACTGGAGCTCGCAGATCAACGGCACCAGCGGTGGTGATTTTGGGTTACAATGTGCATGGAAATGAATCATCTGGTACGGAAGCGGCTTTGCTCACTGCATATTATTTGGTGGCGGAGACGGGGGATGAGACACTCGCATGGCTTGGGAATACCATTGTACACATCAATCCTGCGTTGAATCCTGATGGACGAGACCGTGCTGCACACTGGTTCAACACGTTCAAGTCATTTCCTCCGGTGTCGGATCCAGCCGATCTAGAACACAATGAAACCTGGCCGGGCTCGCGGACCAATCACTTTTTCCACGATCTCAATCGTGACTGGCTTGCTATTACCCAGATCGAGACCAAGGGACGGGTGGATCATTATCACCAGTGGTACCCGAATATTCAGATAGATTTTCATGAGATGGGGACCAACAGTACATACTATCTGGAGCCAACACAACCTGTGCGTACCTGGAACCCTATCATTCCCGAATATCGCTACGAGGTGTTGAGTCCACTGATTGCGTCACATCAGATCGATGCTCTCGAAGAAATCGGCGCCTTATATTGGACCAAAGAAGTGTTTGACAACATTTCACCGATATATGGGTCTACCTATCCTGATATTTATGGGGGTGTCGGTATTACTTTTGAGGTGGGAAGTTCAAGGGGAATTGTCCAGGAGAGTGTACATGGGGATGTGACATTCGCGTCTACCATTCGCAAGCAGGTCCGTACCGGTCTGGCTACACTACGGGCTGCGTATGCAGAGCGTGAAGTGTTGCATGCCTATCAGCGGGATTTTTTTAGCTCGGCAGTGAGGCAGGCCAGTGGACAACCTGTCCGTGCGTTTGTGTTCGGTGATAAAAATGACCGCAACTTGACGGCTGATTTTCTGGAATTGTTGCTTCGTCACAGAATTGAAGTGTACAATCTGGCTGGGAATCTTGTCCGAGATGGAAAAAATTTCTCAACACAGCATGCCTATATTGTGCCTGCTGAACAACCAAATTACAGGATTGTTCATGATATATTTCAGTCCAACACAGCATTTCGTGACAGTATCTTCTATGATATCACCGGTTGGTCAATTGTGCATGGATATGGAATCGCCCATGTCGGGCTCACGGACAGGAACATTCGGACGTGGGTTGGGGAACGGGTTGAAACGGTTCCGGTGCGAGTGGGTCGGGTAATCGGAGAGGAATCGCAATATGCCTACCTGTTTGATTGGAGGGATGTAAATGCTTCGGCCGCGCTTTACCGGCTGCAAGAGGATGGTTTTTTGACCCGAACAGCCCATCGGGAGTTTCGAGCTCGTACGCATGGAGGAGAGGTCGACTTTGCAGCAGGGACAGTGATCATTGCGGTATCGGAGCAGAACTGGAGCGCTAATGACATCCACAGTTATTTGATTGGACTGGCACGTGAATTTAACATCGACATACATGGGGTCAGTACCGGACTCAGTGTGAGTGGTATCGATCTTGGAAGCAGGCATGCAGTAGTCACGAACAAACCGGAAGTGGCAATCGTGTTCGGAAGGGGTGTGAGAGCGAATGAAGCCGGTGAGACTTGGTTTCACCTAAACAAGCGGGTTGGATTACCGGTTTCTCGAATTGACAAGGATGCTGTTCCCAGGGTGGATCTGAATCGGTACACTACTCTGGTGCTTGTGGATGGTGATTATGGTGACTGGAGTGATGAGACGGTGGCGCGTATCAAGCAATGGGTGAGCTCGGGCGGGACATTGATTGTACAGAATGCTGCGGCGCGATGGGCAATCCGGAATGAGCTAACACCGGGCATAGAAGAAGTCAAGCAAGAGCCGGGAGGGAGGTCCACGGGGCGAATCGACTATGCTGAAGCCGATGATCGCAGGTTGTCTGCCCGCATTCCAGGAGTTATTCTGAAGACGGATCTGGATGTGACGAATCCGCTCGCCTTTGGTGTACAGTCCCGTGAGCAGTTGTTCATAAAAAACAACAATCTGTTCATACAACCATCCTCAAATGCCTATGGAACGGTAGCGCAATACACCTCGGATCCCTTTGTCGGAGGACACATCAGTGAGTCCAACCTGAACAGAGTCAGAAACACAACGGCTGTAGGTGTGTCACGGATCGGGAGTGGAAGTGTGATTATTTTCACTGAAAACCCGAACTTCAGAAGTTATTGGCATTCTACAAGTCGGCTTTTTGTAAATGCTATATTCCATGGTACGTCGATCCGTTTGCCATGATGGTTGACTTTCGAAGAAGCGATCTATTTGCAATATTTCCTGTTTCATTGGAGATATTAACCAATGTTCGGGATTACATTATTTTATGGCTAATTGATCCGGTGGATTCTGAGTTTCGTGATTATGGAAATCATTCCAAGTCACCCATCTATCATCATTTATAAGGTTGAAAGTATTTACCCTGCCATGTGTCCGTCCAGTTTACCACTTTCCCAGTTACCATATCTGGCGAATTGGGTTCATGGCAGGGTCTGTATTTCGATTATAGGATATTTGTGGAGTTGGAAAACTATCTAATAATGCCTTAGATATGTGTAAATATGTGTAACTATTTTAATCATTACTAATATTCGGGTCTTGAGAAGACCAGTCATTTTCTGAGATCTGATACTCTGAAGGGTTTTTACCAAAATGCTCACGGAAAGCATAACTGAAATAAGCCAGACTATTATAACCTACAGCATAAGCTATCTCGGAAATATTACCGGCCTGCGATTTAATTAATTTAACTGCTGTATTCATTCGATATTTTTTTAGATACTCGGCAGGTGATAGACCTGTAGACTGTTTGAGTCGGCGATGCACGGTTCTTCGATCCAGATATAGAAGTACCGATAATTCAGCCACCCCAAAATTTGGATCTGTATAATGAGATTCGATAATCTTGTTAACCTCAACCAAAAACGGGTCAAAATTTGAAAGTATTGATGTATTTAACTCAAAATTAGGAATTTGACCCTTTGGTTTTCGGGAGGTTTCATCAAATTCTGTTTCGATCAAAAAACTATCCTGGTTCAAGTATTCCATTCTTTGAACATCGGATGATTTGGTTAAACCACTAACATTTTGTTTAATATTATCAGTAAATCCACGTTCAAATTCTAAAAGTTTCCGTAGTCTAAGGCGAGAATCAATGAGGTTCTTCACTCGTGTTTTGAGAAGTTCAACTTCAAAAGGTTTGGTAATGTAATCATCTGCGCCTTCGCCAAATCCGGCTTGCTTATCTGAGGTCGTGGCTTTGGCAGTCAGGAAAATCAGCGGAATTGCTGCCGTTTCTACGGACTCTTTCAATGTCCGATTAAATGTAAATCCATCCATTTCAGGCATCATGATATCGGCAATAATGAGATCTGGAAGTTCAACTGCAACTCGTTCGAGTCCCTCTTTCCCATTGGAAGCTTCTATAATTCGCCATGTATCTGACAAGACATCATTTATGAATCCGCGTAAGTCCGCATTGTCCTCGACGACTAATATAGTGGTACATTGAATTCCGTTATTATGCGCCGTTTCTGCTGTATCCATTTCAGTTGTTTTATTCGACTTTGCAGCTACAGTGTCAATCAAATCATCTAATTCATCCCTATCTGAAATCGGGTTTATATCTAGATATTGCTCAATTTCGTTTTCTGAAAAGTGCAAGTAACCAGTTTTCATTTTTAGAATAAAAGTTGATCCTTGTCCATAGACTGATGAAACTGTAAGGTCTCCGTGGTGTAGTTGTGCCAACTCACGGGCTAATGCAAGACCGATACCGGATCCGTCGTGCATACGCGTCTCAGAGGAATCAATCTGATAGAACCTATCAAAAATTTTATCTAACTCTTCTTTTTGAATACCTATACCCGAGTCAATCACGGATATTTGTATATGATCTATATCACTTTTTAGTTCAATACTGATATCACCACCAGAAGGTGTGAATTTGATTGCATTAGTTAACAGGTTTGAGACAATTATTTCAAGCTTAGCTGGGTCTGAATAAACTATCGGATCAATGGTGTTTTCATTGCCATTATCCAAAATTTGGACAGACAGATTGATCTGTTTTTCCTGGCATTTTTCTTTGAAAGCACCTGTTAGTCTATTCAAAAATTTTAAGGTTTCAATACGTTCGATTCTTAATATTACTTTCCCATGTTCCAATCGAGTCAACTCCAGAGTTTGATCAATCAGGCGGAGTAGTTGATCACCATTTCGCAACATCCGGTCGAAATCACGTCGCATCTCGTGATCCAATTTCTCGGTTTTAGTAGTGAACATACGGCTTAGTGGACCTGTAATCAGAGTGAGCGGTGTGCGTAACTCATGACTGATATTAGCGAAGAACCTTGATTTCATACGGTCGAGTTCAAGTAGACGTTCTGCCTGCTTTTCAGTCTTAAGTTTTTCTTGCATTAATAGGAAAGTGCGTTCATCTACAAGCTGTTTCAACTGCACTTCGTTTCGTTTGAGTGATCTTAAACGTAACATAACACCGGAATAAATTGCAACCCCTGCAAGAATGACCATTAGAACAAGAAACCATAAAGTTTCATAGAAATATGGAGTAACTACAATCATTACAGATGCAGGCTCAGGGTTCCATTCACCAGTATTATTTGAACCCATAACCTCAAAAAAGTAGGTGCCGGCAGGGATGTTTGTATAAGTCACACTTCTTCGACCACCACCATCTAACCATGTCTCATTATAACCTGACAACCTGTAGAGAAATTGGTTCTTTTCTGGTGCTGACAAGCTCTGTGCTGTGAAACGTATCTCGAAATCACGCTCATTAGGATTAAGTCGGACTGATGGAACTGCGATGTTATTTTGAAATTGAGATGGTGGGTGAAATTCTGACCTGACAGTATTACTGAAAATTGATCCAATATTTTGTAATCCTTTTGAAAAACTGCCTATCCAATAAATTCTATCTTCGACTTGTATTTCCTCAATAATCACAGGTGGTAACACCGAATTTGGCGACATTGCTCCAGGATCTATCATCACAAGCCCACCTTGACCTGGCAACCAAAGTTTGCCATCTGAAGCACGGATGCCAGGCCATTGAATTCCACCATTGCCCTCTCTATTACGCAGGCCATCTCTTTCTGTGTAAAAAATACCTTTAATTGATCCAATTTGGCCACGATGTAACGCTTCCAATTGTTCCTTCGGGACCATAAAAATACCACGATTGGTGTTAAACCAGAAGTTATCATGATCATCTTGCAGAATAACATGAATAACATAATCGAGCATGCCAGAGCTTGTGTTGTAGGTAGTAATAGAATTAATTTGGGGTTCACCATTCAAAATTTCCAATCGAATCAATCCTCGGTCTTCTGTGCCTATCCAAAGTGTATAGTTGTTACTTAATGGGTATTCCGGACTAGATTGTATCGAATCTTCGCTATGATCTATGTATAATGATCGGATCATATTGCTCGGGAATCCATCATAGATACCAAATAACTCAAGTTTTCCATTTTTGTAACGAGCCAATCCTGCACCATTCGTTGCCATCCATAGAGAATTATCAGGACTATCAAGAAAAAATCTAACACTTTGGGTGAATAAACCCGATTCCCATTGGAGTGCTTTCCAATCACTCTTATTTCGCCAGAAGACACCTGAATGAGATCCCAGCCACAAAGTTCCATCCTGTCGTTCATAAATGGCTGAAATATCAGTCAAATTTATATTCGCTGCCACTTGCACTTTTACAAACTTAGTAGCACCCGGACGTAATTCATATAAGTATCCACCTGCCGCGAGGATTGTTCCGTCTTTCAATTGGTGCAAAGATTTCACATAAGACATCTCCTGTGCTCGTACACTTGAAAATGGTTCGACATTCCCATTCTTGATTCTCGATACTCCTTGCCCATGAGTTCCAACCCATATCGTACCGTCTTGCGCTTCCAGTACCGGGTATACATTGTCAATTGGTAAGCCTTCTGCAAGTCCGTATATCACAAAAGGATTTGGTTTAATTCGGAAAATACCCTCGCTAACTGTGCCAATCCAAAGGTTACCTTCATGATCAAATGTCCAAGAACTGATACCATTTGCTACATGCATTACTTTCTCGGATTCGAACCATATACCATGGCGTGCGAAAATCCAGAATTTATTCTTATCTCCAATGTGGAAAGGATGGTGGAATGTGTATCCTTCTCCCTTGCTTATCTCGAAATGGGTTAACCGATCTGCATCCAATCTATAAAAACCGTTTTGGTGCGTAGCAACCCAAATACTATCAGAATTGTCACTTCCGATTGCGACAGCTGCACCAGCTTCATTATCTAATCGAGTGTGGAAATAGAGTCTATCTTGGCGAAAATAATAGATGTCATGGCTTATCCCCAACCAGATTGTTCCGTTTGAATCTTCATACATTGGGTGAAAGACGGCCAGATCAAGATTGGTAATAATAGGTTTTTTTGATCCATTATCAACTCGCCAGATTGTTGCTGAGTCAATTTCACGATACCAGATAACACCATTCTTTTCTACAAGAATACGATCAACTTTTTCATTGATAATATCAGGCTCGAATAGGGTTAATTTGCCATTTTCGTACAGACTGATTCCCTTGTCCGATCCGATCCATATGCGACCTGTTGCATCAGTTCGTAAAACATAAACAGAGGTCCCGTTCAATCCGTCTTGTCTTAAGACGTGCTGAAATACCCCATTTTTAAATTTGATAAGCATATTCTGTTCAGTTTCCATCCATAGAGTTCCGTCTTCGGATTCATGCAAGCTGGTCAACCGATTTGTTGGAAGCTCAGGATTTGTCTGAGTGTTGAATACTTTAAATCTGATGCCATCAAAACGGAGTAATCCGTCATGTGTTGCCATCCAAAGATATCCATCTTGAGATTGTATAATCCTGGTTATGCCATTTACAGGTAATCCATCGGAAGTATCCCATTGGTCAATTACCCATGCTGGGTTAGAATAAGCTGACTGTGCATAAATCAAATCGTTTACTGAAATCAGAGTCAGAATAATTGTAGCAAACATCCCATTAAGTATGGATTGCGGGATGTTTATTGTATTTGATTTGTCAGCAGGCACTGAGCATTGTTGGAATGGTGTAATTGCTTCTTTGTTGAAAAGAAATTACAAAAATGTCTCAAAATCGAAAACAATTGTCCCATAATCGATAACACAATCAGGAATGTGCAGACTAATTTTACGGCATATTAACCGAAATACATCTATTCTCATGAAATATCCTGATTATATCCATGTTGACTATTTTAAAAAAATAACGTTTGCGTTATTTTCGATCATATTCTGGATTCCATTCATTTCGAACTCGTCAGATTTGTTGTCGCAAGGACGGCCTGCTGTACAAACTATTGAATTATTATCAAGCTCAGATAAGTTGACAGCCAGCTCAGAAATAATGGATTTTTCAGGGCCATATCAGTCGGGAAACTGGACTTTTAACAATAATGGTGGAAATGGGAGTTTCAACTTTAACGGGACTTCCAATGTTACAATTGTTGGAGACAATTCTCTTTCAGGGGTAGAACGTAATGTCGATTTGACAATTGAAGTGGTTGAGTCGGGATTATGGACATTTGACTGGGACTATAGTTCAGGTGATTCTGGGCCATATGATAATGGTGGTTATCTATTGAATGGTGTTTTTACCTGGTTGGGTGATAACGATAATCAAGGTAGTGGTACAATCCAGATCAATGTTACGGCTGGCGATATTATCGGTTATAGGCTTTGGACGGAGGATGGGCGATTTGGTGCGGGAACCCTGAGTATAACAAATTTTAATGCACCGATTATTCAGATTGTTCCTGGTCCTGGTAACATTCTGTATGTAAATCAGAGTGTGCCAGGTGGTAATGGATCAGGTGATTCCTGGGATAATGCAATTTCTGAACTTGCAGACGCTCTAAACTGGGTGCACAATGAATGGGATGAGTCAGGGACTTTGCAGGTTTGGGTAGCTATGGGATCTTATTTCCCTACTCCATTTGCCCAACCTCTGGATAATGGGTTTCGTATGAAAAATAATGTGGCGATTTTTGGTGGGTTTTCGGGAAGTGAAACAGAACTGAATCAGCGTAATTGGATCGTAAACACAACGATCCTTAATGGGAATAATACCCGCCGAGTTGTTACAAATCATGAATTTACCAGTTTGAATCCACTCGATGCAACGGCAGTTTTAGATGGTTTTGTACTTCAAAACGGTTTTGATTCAGGAAGTGGTGGAGCGATTTATAACCAATGGGCTTCACCTACATTAAGTAACCTTATCATTCGGCATAACTCGGCAAATGTAACCGGTGGAGCAATTTACAATATTAATAGTCAACCAACATTGTCTAATGTCAGTATCCATGACAACTCATCAGCCAGTCATGGAGGTGGAATTTACAACTCTGATAGTTCTCCTATATTAAACAACGTCAAAATCTATGACAATATTTCCAATGGAAATGGAGGTGGAATTGCCAACACCGTCAATTCGAATCCAGTTTTAGTAAATACGAATCTAAGTGGGAATATGGCTTCTGCGGCTGGGGGTGGAATGTATAGTGATAATGGAAGTAAACCGGAACTGATCAATGTGCTCATTAATGGCAATGTAAGTTCTAGCGGAGGTGGAATGTTTTTGACCGGAACCGGGACAGAGGCCACTCTTACTAATATTACCATAAGCGGGAATTCTGGCCTTATTTCCGGTGGTGGGGTCTTTGTTACAAATAATGCAAACACGATTATAAACAATACAATAATCTGGGGTAATCAGACTGGAATTGACGGAAGTGCATCAAGTACTTCTAAATCAGCTTCTATACACCATAGTTTGGGGTTTTACTCTATTTCACACAGTTTGGTTGCTAATTTTGAAACAGACGATTTCGACGGTGGTACAGGAAACCTGGGTGGTGCCAATAATCCTTTATTTGCCAATGCACCAAATCCTCCTGCATCAGCAGATAGTCGATTTTCTGGAGGTGATTACAGTCTGAGTCCAGGAAGTCCCGCTATCAATGCTGGTAACAATGCGCTTTATATCAGCTCGGGTGGTACTTTGGATGATCTGGATTTTTCCGGTAATTCACGAGTTAATGAAATTATCATTGATCTTGGTGCTTTGGAAAGTCTCAGTGTTCCGATTTCACCAACAAACGGAGTTCTATATGTGAAGAAATACGGAGCAGGTGACAGAAGTGGTAGTTCGTGGTCTAATGCTATCAGCGAGTTGTCAATTGCAGTAAATTGGATGCACAACGTATGGGATGGGGTTGGTTCCTTGCAGATTTGGGTTGCTTCAGCAATTTACTCACCTGTTCAATCTGCTCCTCCTTTGGATAATGGTTTTCGAATGAGGAATAATGTTGCGATTTACGGAGGATTCAATGGTACAGAGCATAGCCTGGAACAACGAAACTGGCAGGTCAATGAGACCATTCTCGACGGTGGAGGTACTACACGTGTAATCGTTAATTGGTATCCGGATGGACCAGTGATGAATTCAACAGCTGTACTAGATGGATTTACAATACGTAATGGTCATGACCCAATGAATGGAGGTGGAATTTATAATGAAAATGCCTCTCCCACTTTGACAAATTTGTATATCACCAATAATTGGGCTGGATATGATGGTGGTGGTATGTTCAATACATTCGAAAGTAGTCCATTGATCACAAACGTAACGATAGCAAATAACACGTCAGCAAGAGATGGTGGTGGAATGATGAATTCCAATATGAGTAATCCATTTTTGGCTAATGTTAAAGTGATTGATAATGTGGCAACCAACAGGGGGGGTGGAATATTCAACTCAAGTAGTAGCCCAATACTAACAAATGTGATTGTAAGTAAAAACACGTCTTTAAATGGGGGAATTTATAATTCCAGCTCAAGTAACCCTGTTTTCACAAATGTTACAGTTACACAAAATACCGCAACTGAGGGTGGATTCACAGGAGGGATTTATACCGCAACCAATTCTACGCTTGTTCTACGCAACAGCATTGTGTTCAATAATACAAGATCAGACAACTCAATTGGCAACCTGAATACACCGGTGGGCAGTACAACCACCATCAGTTACAGTTTGATTCAAGGAGATCCGTTAACATGGAATTGGAATGTCATAACTTCGGGTGTGAATGGTGGTGGAAATATTATATCAACTATTTCTCCTTTCTCAACTGAATCAGAAAACGACTTCCGTCTTCCTCCGGGTAGCCCAGCGATATTTGCTGGAAATGCCGATTACTACCTTTCTGGCACACCTGACATCTCGCATATTAATACTGATGTAAATGAGATGCCACGATTTGTGGAGATTCATGGAATATCAATGATAGATATGGGGGCACACCAATCACCTGGTTTTGATCTTTCTGTGATTGGAAGTCCAACTTTGGCAGCTCTTGTCGGGCAAGAGTATGGAACTTTTAAAGTGAATGCTACGCCTCGTACTGATACTGGATTTGAAAGTAGCGATTTAAACTCATATCCACTACAGGGTGGAAATATCTCGGTATCATATACCGAGATAGATGGTGCAACACTTACTTTCTTTGATACACCTTCAGGTCTCTTTGAACTTGTATTGAATGAGTTTGGTGAGGTTACGACACCGGTTGCAACAGCTTCTGGGTCACCGGGGACAGTTCTTGTTACTTTTGGTTCCAGAGGTGCAGAGGATGAAGTGATGATGCTTGAGAATCTGTCTCCTCCCGAACCAGGTGATGGTCCACCAAATGCATTACATTTTGATGGCTCCGGTGATTATGTTATGATCGCTGACCATGATGCCCTCGATTTTACAAATGACAGTTCATATACCATCGAGATGTGGATTAAGCCAGATGGATTTAGTCCCATGGCCGGTTTGATTTCGAAATACCATACCGGTGGCGCGAATGGATATTTTCTCAGATTATCCAGTTCAGCTCCATATTCCGGTCTGAATTTTGACGGAATGACAACTGAGCAAGATTTATTGGAACCTGGTGTTTGGTATCATATTGCGGCTGTTAAAAACGGCGTTTCCCGTACTCTTTTTGTCAACGGAGTACAGCAAACGCTGTTTGGTACTGCAATCAATATTTCCCAAAATAATAATATGTTGAGTTTAGGAATGGACTTTGCCCAAGATCCGCGCTATTTCAATGGGAGTATGGATGAAGTACGCTTGTGGAATGTAGCACGTACAGCTGAGCAGATTCGTGTAGGAATGTACGAACAGGTGAGTCCGATTTCTGCCGATCTGGTTGCATACTATTCATTTAATTCCGGATCACCTGGTGGAAACAATGCGGGACTGACAACTGTAAAAGATTTTTCCGGCAATGATCACGATGGAACTGCTATTGGCTTTGCTCTGGACGGTAATACTTCGAATTGGGTTGAAAGTTTTGCGATGGTTGTACCAAATATCGAAGAATCGACAGATATTTCTGCTACCGGATTCAGAATTCAATGGACAGCTCCAGTACATACTACCGTAACTTCATATAAATTGGATGTCTCGACAGATGCGAATTTTACTGCATTTATCGATGGCTACAACGGTCTTGATGTTGGGAACGTCACAGATTATTTGGTCACGGGATTACCTTTCCCAACGACCTATTATTTCAGAATCACTGCAGTCAGTGCTACCTTGGGAGTTGGAGCTCCCACTACCACTGCATTCACAACTACACATTATTTCCCAATTGATAATATACTATATGTAAAGAGTGGAGGTATGGGTGACGGGTCTGGAGATTCCTGGGATAATGCAATTCCAGAAGTCGCGTATGCATTACGTTGGGCACGCCAGCGTTGGGGCGTAAATGGATCTGATGCCGGTTGGAATGATACAAACCCATTGATAATCCGTGTTGCAGCTGGGACTTACTACCCGATGTTTGATGCTGTTTCAAATTCAGTCGATGGCGCTCGTACCAATGCATTCGTTTTTGCACCACATGTACAAATATTTGGACATTTTTCTGGAAATGAACTAACAAACGAAGACCGTGTACTTGACAATACAGCCTTCATAACAATTCTAAATGGTGATTTAGGGATTGAAAACGACGATACGGATAATTCATATCACGTGGTTATTCTTCCAGGAGATATGGGTAACGCAAGGTTAGATGGATTAACAATTACAGGTGGAAATGCATCAGGTTACGTGGCTGATATTATCGTTAACGGAATAGCTATTGGGAATGCTTTTGGAGGCGGAGTATACATCGATGGATCATCCATAGTAATGAATCATGTTACGGTTTTCAATAATACGGCAGTAGAAAATGGTGGGGGAATATATGTAAAAGGGAGTACTCTAACCGGATCGGTGTTCAGTGATGTAGTATTGGATGGTAACAAAGCGAATTCAGGTGGTGGTATATACCTTAGTGACAGCGGTCCGATTCAATTTAACAACTCACAAATCCACTCAAACATAAGTGGTTTTGGCGGAGGGGTTTATGCGTCCGGGAATAATACTGTATTTACATTTGTTAACGGGTCCATTAGCGGAAATCGTTCAACAAGTGGAGGTGGGGGCATATTTAATTCATATGGGAGTCATACCAAACTGGTAAACTCACTTGTAAGCGGGAATGCAGCAGCAGGTGGAGGGGGTATATTTTCAACAGGATCGGAAAGTGTGCTCACGATTGTAAATACTACAATTTCTGGAAACTCAAGCTTGATTGATGTCAGTATTGCCGGAGGAGGAATAACCAACGCAGAATCTCACGCAGTAATCCATAATTCAATCATATGGGGTAATCAGGCAGGTACAGGTGGTAGTGCAACAACAGCTGCGAAAACATCATCCATTTTAAATGTTAATGCAACAAATGTAATATCAAATAGTTTGGTGGCTAACTTTGATCCTGTTGATCTCAATACTGGATCAGGTAATCTTGGTGGTGACACAGATCCCATGTTTGTAAATGCTCCCCTACCTCCGGCAACATATCATGACGTGTTCGTCGGTGGGGATTACAACTTGATGGACGGAAGTACACTGATTAATACTGGAAGTAATCAATTATATATTAACGCTGGTGGGAGTCTGAATGACTTTGATCTGGCCGGGCAATCGCGTGTCATTGATGGAATTATTGACATGGGTGCATTTGAAAGTACTCACATAAGTATAACACCAACATCTAATGTGATTTATGTCAGAAAAGGCGGATTTGGCGATCAAACAGGTAGCTCTTGGGATAACGCAATTTCCGAACTTGCAGATGCATTACGATGGGCACGTGGTCGTTGGGAATCAGATGAAATTGCAGCTGGGTGGGACATCGGAAACCCACTTTATATATATGTCGCTATCGGAACATACTCACCACTTTATGATGCTGTTTATTATACAACGAATGGTGGGAGAGATAATGCCTTTGTAATGTTGCCATTTGTACAAATTATAGGTGGTTTTGACCCAGTTACTGATTTTGATTTTGATACACGGATTCTCCCGCATGCAGATACAGATCCTGGAACCTTTTCTGGAACAATCCTTAGCGGTGATCTTGACGGTAACGACAATCTGGATAATTTCGATAATCATGGTGAGAATGCATACCATGTAGTTGTTTCAGCCGGGTCAGTTGGTATGGCTAGTTTAAGTGGGGTCATGGTGACTAATGGCTATAGTATTGGAGCATTCGGAAGTCAAACCTTGAATGGAGCTCCTTTACCCAGAGCAAGCGGTGCAGGGGTAATGATTCTTAATAGTAGTCCAGAATTGTTTGATATGATGATTACTGGGAATTTAGCAACAGCTAATGGGGGTGGGATTTACATTGGGGGTGATTCTAATCCATTAATCTACAATGTTCAAGTCCTAGATAATACAGCTGGTTCCAATGGAGGAGGGATCTATAGTACCTTTACCGATCATAATTTA
>CAZDYD010000051.1:13696-19823 GCA_964509715.1 uncultured Chitinophagales bacterium | reverse complement strand
TGTCAGCTGGCTGAATTGATTTCAGCCAGCATTTTTTGCATTTCGGGCCAAAAATATCTGGGTATCAATAAAACTGTATCCTCAGAATTCTTCCTCAGATACTGATTGAAATTTTGTGGGGTAAAGTCACCAAATTCAAGGAAAACGACCCGTTTGTTGTCATCCATCCCAATTTCAACCAAAATGCATCCAACTGGTTGTTCCAGTCCATAGGACTCGGACTGCTGCGATAATGGTATTTCAGCATCCGGCATCATCATAGATAGAAACGTCCTATTCCGTGTAAAATGGGTAGTATCAGCTCCAGACTTCATTGGTGACACCGATCGGATATTATCCTGCATCCCATACTCCCGGAGTACATTACAACCTGATGTTACATTCGATACGGACCACCCTTTGTCGCTCAATATGAGCCACTGATCTGTTTCCTCATATGCCACAATGATAGATGATATCTGGTTCGCATCAACACCTAATACCTTGTCAAACAAAATATGGTCGTGTTTCTCATGTCTGATAACAGAGCCATGACCAGACTCGCCATGTCCTCGGAGAATGAATGCATATATGCCTCCTAAAACAAATACAACAAGTAGCAATATTTTGTTTAATGATGACATTATGATGTACCGCTTAAGGTCTGACCTTGTCTGGATGACTTGGTGCCAACGCGTTGCATGTTTCAGCCGGTTCATGTGTCCACATGGTATTGGCCAGTTTCCATTGTCCGTCTGTTTTAACCATTTGCATCAGATTCACCCCGCAATGAGATGTCTTTCCGTCGACCAAAAACTCGAACGGATTCCAAACCATAGCAAGTGGACCGCGAATCATAACCACTGGATCCCAATACTTTTCGACCGTTTCGGGGGAATCATCGGGTGATGGGTTCAAAAAAACGCTGTTAGGTCGGGAGACAATGCGCCATGATCCATCAGGACGTTTAACTGCGGTATACGTCATTCCGTCTTCTGTCTGGAGTCCGGCACGCTTTGCGATATCATTGGTCGTGAGAGTGATCATGAAATCATCGATCACTTGCAAGATAGCCTCCTCTTCACCTGACTGATGCCCGTTTACTGACTGATTTTGTGCATGCGCAAGATGCATTGAAAACACCATCCACATGAGGACCAAAACATACTTTTTCATACCGTTTCACTTGAATTTATTATTTGTTTTTCCGACGAACCACCCAAACTATGATACCAGCGATCACAAAGATAGCGGGCAAAAGTACGGTGGTCAGCAGAAAGGTTGTACGCATTTGGGTATTGGTAAGATTCACCACGGGCAATTCGTAATTTACCGGTGGTAATGATATGCGACTTTCATCCTGCAACAACCAATTGATGGTGTTCATTATCAAACGCTCGTTGCCAAAGACACTTATATTGGCATTCGAGGCAACATCCCCATCGCCGATGACTGCGATCAGTGATCTGCTTTCAGATTGTCCACGTTGCTCGGATATGATCATCAGCGGATAACGACCAGTAGGCAGATCAGCGTTCCGGAGTGAATTTAGTGTATTGATATCGGGCACGGATATGCTACGGTCCGTCGTGGAAAACAAAATGGTGGTTGAGAAGTCGGGGTTCAAAGGTTCCGTTTCACGAAGTGATTGTGCGCCGGGAAAAAACGTCAGGGGTAATTGCATGGTAATCGGATGTCTTTCGTACGATCCTGTTGCCGGAGCGGTCGCATCGTTCCAAAAATGGTTCCCGAAATCGACAACAATGTCATTTGTTGTGCCAATGCCATAGCGTGAAAGTAAATCCCCAAGCCCGGCATCTCTGAATGCATCGAGCATCACGAACAGTCTCCCACCTCGCTGCAAGTAATTGTCCAATGCTTCAATCTCTGTGGCGCGAAATGCATCAGACGGGGAGGCGATTATGACAAGGTCTGCATCCGGTGGGACTTTACCGGTTGTTTGCAGGTAGAGCTTTTCAGTGCGGACTCCGGTCAACTCCAATCTTTCACGAAGCTTGGCCAAACCTTGTTTTTCATGCACGAAAATGGGTCTGTCTTCTTCACCTTCCAATTCAAGGTGGTCATCAGAGACTATAGAATGAATATCATATTCACCGTGCCCATCCGTGAAATAGATTATACGCTCATCGGCAACCAACAGACGGTAGATTCCATTGGTGATACTGACCTCGTCGCCTCCATAGACCTCTTCACGCCGGTCACCCATCACCAAAATGGTTGTCCCCTGAAATTGGACCCCCATATTACGGGCGATCGAGGGATTCGTATTCACATCATAAGCATGTGTAGCGATGAAGCGGGATCTGCGTTCATAATCCCGCAATAATTCAAGTGTTGGGCCGTACCGGGGATCGCTTGCGATATAAAAATGGGTGATTGTAATCGGTTCTTCGATCAGTTTCAGAATTTCAATTGACGCAGATGACAGCGTATATAGTTTATCTTTGGTCAGATCGAATCGCTGATGCAGATTACTGCCAATGAGATTCAGCAAAACGAAAATGACTACAGCAAGGACACCGGTAACGTAAAAATTGGTTTTACTCATAGACTATGTTTTGTGGCTTTATAATAATCCACATCCGTCAGTCATTCAAATTTATTTTACCACTTTGTTGATTGTAGCATGGATGGAGGATGCGATTCGACCTCAAATACACTGATGATTTGGAGTAAGTGTTGTTCGATTGAAACAAAATGAACATCAGATTATCAAGTCTGAATGAAAAATAAAAACTCTCTTGATGAAATAGTTTAGTCTCGGGATTTAACCAGTTTTTTAAATTAGATTTTGTCTGATGGCCATGTGGGTGACCTCTGCCCTTGAGTTTACATGCATTTTCCGATAAATGTTCTTGATATGGGTTTTAATCGTCCAGGGACTTAAATACAAAGCTTCTCCAATTTCAATGTTGGTCTTGCCATCAACCAGGTGTTGAAGGATCTGTAGCTCGCGTGAGCTTAGGTCAAATGGTGTTATCGTGGTTTCCTCCGACCGAATGCGTGTTGCATCATCGCGCACCAAGTTCAAAAGTTTTCTGGCAATCAGTGGACTCATGGGTGCACCTCCTTTATACAGTTCCCTGAGTGATTGAACAATCACTTCAACTGGTTCGTCTTTGAGTAGGTATCCCGATGCGCCTGCTTTGATGGAAGCGAAAATTCGATCATCATCTTCAAAAACAGTGAACATCAGAATTCCGATATCTTCATGACGTGCCTTCACAAGACTTGTGGTTTCGATTCCGCTGAGTCCGGGAAGTTCAATATCCATTAGGATTACATCTGGTATTGAAGATGCTGGAATGATTTCTAGTCGTTGGAGGAATTGCTCACTACTCCCAGCTGAAACACTAATGTTCAGATCCTCATAAAAACCCAAATGCTCAACCAGTCTTTTTCGTAAGGTTGAGTTGTCCTCGACAATTCCAATATTGATCTTACTTTCCATTGGTGAAAAATGTGTGTTTTTCGAGTCGTTTAAAATAGCCCGTTTGGGGTATTTTATGCCTTCAATCAACTGGGAATTCCAGTTTGACTGTAGTGCCATCATCGGTTGTGATCGACAAGGACCCATTAAGTTCCAAAGCACGTTTTTCCATATTCTGGATGCCCGATCCACCTGACATTATCGGGTCGGCAGAATGTTGCTTAAAGGTACCGTTATCACGGATCTTGATTTCAAATCGCCCGGAATTCAATGACATGGTAATATGTATATTCGTAGCCTGGGCATATTTCAACGTATTCTGGAGGGCTTCCTGAAGTATTCGATAGGAGTTCATCGCCTGGACCGGGGTCCATATGAAATCAGGTAAAACATCATAGGCTCTGGTAATCCTGATTTCACTCACCGACTCCACCTGATTCAAATATTTGTCAATATAAGCTGTGAACTCATCGTGTTTGATTTCATTTGATTTCAGCGTCCAGATTGTATCTCGAAGTTGACTTAAAGTACTCTGTGCTTCCAGTTTCACACTCTGCAGTGTAACCAGGGATTTCTCCAAGACATTTGTTGAACCGTACTTCTGTGCCAGGTCAACCCCCGAAATGATATTGACAAGCTGTGCGCCCATATGGTCATGTAGATCTCTGGATATACGATCACGTTCCCGTTGTAATTGTTGTTCGATTTCCAGCTGTCCGACCCGGTATTCGAGTTCGCGTCTCTTGATACGGTTTTGCCACAGAAATCCGGTGGTTATCAAAAGGAGTACCACAATCACCAATGCGATCAAAGCAACCCGATTCCGTTCAATTAGCAGATTCTGTTCAATAAGGAGCTGGTCCTGAAGTTCGATCTGCTGCTGTTTTTTTTCGGATTCGTAAGCTTCAACGATGTCGGCAATTTGTCGGGACCGGTCAAGATTATTAATGGAGTCTCTAATTGTGTAGAATTCCTGTACATACTTGTACGCTTGTCGATAATCGCCAATGGCAGCATAATTTTCGCTCAGGTTTCCATAAACTCTGTACTCTCTGACAAGGAATCCCGATGCACGGGCAGTTTCAAGTACCTGGTAGGCCAGTTTAATCGAGTTTTCATAGTCCCCCATTTCACGATAAACTATTGAAATATTATTGTATGCCGTAGCCAAGCCATTTCTATCACCAATGGACTCACGAATACTGGCCGATTCCTGAAAATATGGCAATGCTTTTTCCCACTCTTCCAATTTGATATACACTGACCCTATGTTGTTCAATGTAATTCCAAGTCCGTACAGATCCCTGATCTCCCGCTTTATCTGCACCGACTGGCGATATAAGTCCAACGCTGCATCATTATCACCTTGCGATTCCCTTACCAAACCCATGTTGTGGTAGGATGCACCAATACCTTGCTTGTCAGAAAGATCAAGGCGAATGTCCAAGGCCCTTTGATGATAATCAAATGATTCCTGGAGCCGTTTGGTATCGTAAAATATAAGTCCGAGATTATTGTACACGCTGGCCAAACGTTGCGGAGGACCGGTCACATCCAAAATCTTCAGAGCTCTCAGGTAGTATTCTGTTGCTTGCTGAGGTTGACCCTTGTTCCAGTAAGCCAGACCAATATTGTTCAACACAGCTCCGACCACTTCCAGCAGTCCAACGGATTCGGCTATCTCCAGACTTTGCTGATACCAATTCAGCGCCAGATCATAATCTCCTTGGATATCATTGATCACACCAAGACTTCTGAGGGCTCTGGCCTTACCTGAATCAAATCCTAATTCAGTTGACAGCTCGAGCGCTTGTTCTGCAAATTTCAAAGCCTCGTCTGGATTCGTATACCAGTTTTCCATACTGGAATTAATGAGCTCCTCAATATGGAGGGTATCTGACACACTCATCGAGACACTCATCGACGTACCCGTCGACGTGCTCATCGGCATGCTCATCGACATACTCATTCCAACCCCATAAGTCATGGTGCTGGCGAGAAGAGTGCAGAGCATAACGACATATCGAATCATGATAACAGACTTTCAATATTCAAACATCCTAAAATCACATGGTCCAAGTTACAACTGCTCAGTACTCTATAAAAATCACTTTTTTGTACTTGCGGCAAATAGATAAAATATGATTGAACCAAACATCACGAGCATAAATACAGGAAGAAACCAAGCACCGATGCCGGTTTGTTCACCCAACGAGGTAAATATCATTTCCTGGGTCAAATAGGCAAATGTCACAGCGATCATAGTGTTGAGTACCCGAATAAATCTCGTGGCTAACTGATATTGGATGTGGGCATTCTCTTGAGTGATCTTGACCGTGTAATTAAAAATATGGGGATATTTATTGAGTACGTACATTCCCACCCAGGTTATTAATCCAAAAAAAGGCAATAACCAGACCAAAGGCTTCGGACTATAAGATGTAGGTAGTCCATCGGCTCCGAATTTAGTCGGCACGTCATCTGGTAGTGAACCATAGTGAATCGCAGGTAAGATCATCATAATCAATACGCAAGCAGCACCGATGATATCGAGAACGACATCGAAACCGGTCGGTTTGATTTCAATACGGGGACGATCTTTCATCATTATTAACGAATTAAATCCGGTGGACGATAATGGTACTCAAAGCACTCAAAGCACTCAAAGCACTCAAAGCACTCAAAGCACTCAAAGCA
>CAZDYD010000051.1:0-13596 GCA_964509715.1 uncultured Chitinophagales bacterium | reverse complement strand
TCAAAGCACTCAAAGCACTCAAAGCACTCAAAGCACTCAAAGCACTCAAAGCACTAATATAAGTTTACCATGCTATATTTAAAACGCCTCAGGAGACGATGGGACAGATTTTCACAATATCTTAACTGTTCGTACTACTGAAATCTTATTCGTAACGTAATGATTCGATTGGGTCGAGTCTACTCGCTTTATATGCAGGAAAAGTTCCGAAGACAACACCTATGATCATTGTCACGATCAGGATGATCAAAATCGTTGGGAGTGAAAATATGGGACTGAACTCAACCTGAGTGATCTTCTGAACAATAGGTGCCATCGCCATTGAAAATAACACGCCGGTAGTGATACCCACGATAGTTCCGAACAGTGATATGATCAGAGATTCTGATAAAAATTGGATAAATACATCTTTTCGCCGTGATCCCACAGCTTTTCGGATACCAATCTCCCGGGTTCGTTGAGTGACAGAAATAAGTAGGACATTCATCACACCCACACCGCCAACAACCACTGAAATACCCACGATGAGTCCCATAATCAGCCTGAACAACAGAAATGCACGAGTAGCCTGCTCTACGCGTGTCTCCTGATTTACTATAGATATCTCATCCGGTGTCCACCCCGCATCTTCCCTCCATTGGTCTAGTGCTGCCCTGACTCTTGGAACATCCTCCACACGAACTGCTTCAAACATGATACCTGGGGTATAGTCGGCAAGTTCATCACTGCTCATGTATTCAACAGGGACCAGGACTTCAGGTCTTTTCGACGGATCCTTCACGATTCCGAGTATTCTGTGGTTGGAGGATTGGATTCGAATTTCTTGCCCGATCAATGTCGAAATATCACCATCCGGTAAAAGACGTTGGGCGAGTACCACGTTGATAAGAGCAATTGAATCGGTCGTTGAGGGGGATAAATGCGAATCGCCGAATAAATCTCCATGGACAACCTCATATAACTCCACATATCCTAATGTAGTATAGATAATAGTACTTCCAAATGTTTGGGAGTCGTAAATGACCGGTAGTCCACGTTGGGCAATCCGGAAATGATTCACAGGAACATCGACTCTGGATGCCATGTCCTGATACATTTGATCATCCAAAATGACGGGTTCATCCTTTCGAATCATGATTCCATCCACATTCAGCGTTTTCACCGTACTAACTTGCACGAATTTGATGGAGGTCGTTGTACGTATCTGATCATCAGCAAACTTTTCGAGTCCATCGATCATCGATAGCATTGTAATCAGTGCCGAAACACCTATGATGATGCCGAGCACCGATAATACAGTGTGGAAAAAATTGGCTCTGATATTGCCCAGAGCGTAAACTACTGCAATTTTTATGGATGAGAACATAAGATTGTCATGAAATGATTACCCTTCAGCGTGATCTATCCACTTTACGCCTGGAGTCAGGTATTGTTTCATGCAGTCGGCGGTCATGCAACTGTGTACTGGCAATATGCCTATGAGGTCACCCAATTGAACCTGATCAAGGAACGAATCATCCACTTGAATAGTGCCATGTTCCTGGGATATTGAAACAACAGGATACATCTTTTCGGGGATCCTCCAGCCATTGTCGTGCAGGAAAACAGCTTCACCAAATACTTTTCCGTGTTCGGTTGGAAGAAAGTCCTTTGACAAATGAACTCCCCCTCCATGTACCAGGATTTTCTGATATTCTTTGTCAATGTCGACAATGGGTGCGGCCAATGCCACTGCGATATCCTCCCGGGTACAACTGCCGATGGCGACTTGCATCAGGTCATAGAAAATGAAATTCCCCGGACCGATTTCATCCACATCACCAAAATCATCCAGAATTGAACATCCGGGTGTGTCTCCCACCCGGGTGACGAGGTTCGGATATCGTGAACGATATTTGGATTTGAGCCGGGTGAGGGCTGATAGTGTTTGCACATATACCTCATTCACATTGGAATAATAGGTATGTCCGGGGTGAATGTAGAATCCCCTGAAATGCAACAAATCAGACTTGTCGGCGATATGAAGTATGTTATTCAGTTTTTCATAATCATCATCACGTATGCCTGCTCGACCGTATCCGGCATCGATTTCGATAAAAAAACTTACCTGTTGCCGCAGATTTTCAACCAAATACGAAATGGCCGATTCATTTACGATTTGCAGCGACAAAGGTTGACGGGAAGCAAGCTCGTTGATCTGTTCAATTTCCCTGATATTGACCGGAAATGCGACATGGATGCGATCGAATCCTTGTCCGCTCAAGTAGTTCGCCATTTTGACAGAGGACACCGTCAGTTCCGTAATCCCGATGTTTTTTGCCCATTGGGCAATTTCTCTGGACTGAGGTGTCTTGAAATGTGGAACCAGACGAAGATTCAGCTTTTGGGCCTTATCATACATTCTTTTCAGATTCCGCAAACAGATTTCAGGATTCAGAATCAGCGTCGGTGATGTAATACGATCAATATAAGTGCTCATACAGGGGTTTGGTTTTTACCCAATGTACGGTAAAGATGCCAATTGGTAAATCGATTGTTTGTACATGGCTCCCAACATTATCGGAGGCCGTGGTAACGGTAAAGATGCCAATTGGAAAATCGTTGGTAGCAGCATTAGTGCTTCAATCGGTTCTTAAGTGCCGGATTTGTTATAGAATCGTCATCCTCAATCGGTATTTCAACATCTTCTATCGTGATTTTGGGCTTCATTGAAGAGGTTGCGCCTTTTTTAATCGGATTTTCCAATGCATACTGTACGGCATACTCGCATAACTCCCGTGCGATTTCATCGATGTTGTCCTTATGCTTTTCGACGGATTTGCGGCTGAAATACCCCGATACTGGCACGGATAATGCTGAAAGGGAGAATCCGACCAACAATCCAAGAGCGACATTTCCAAAAACAAATTGTCCCATCAATCCACCGGTAACTGCAAAAACGACCATAGCGGGGATCATCACCCACCATTGCCATCCACTTTCTGTCCAGTCGACTCCATAATTTTGTTTCTTACTTACTCTAACTCTCAGCCGGCCATTTCTTTTTTGAAGTAGAACCCTGGTTTTATACAGTTCCCATTGGTCGGTGTACTCCCATTCCCGACTGTTGGATGTTTTTCTGACGCGGGCCTTTCCTGCGTAACTCTTGAACAGATCATTCCACCATCCGATATCATCTGGGGAGGTGCCGAATTTGTAGTTGAGTTCAGAGACCAGATCGTCCATTACAGCATCTGATGGATCGAGATCGAGCCATTGCTCACTGACGATTTCTTTGGCTTTAACCTTTGCTGATGGACGTGAAAGTCCGCGAGACTCGGCAAGAAATCGGGCATCAATTTCACGTGCAGCGACGCCGATCAGCTCAGGATCTATACCTGATTCAGCCGCTACTTTTTGAAGTTCTTCCAGACTCAGGGCATTGCGAAAGGTATCACCTGAGGAGACAGAACGCTCTGTTTCGAGCTCAACGGCACGTTTTATAATCTCTGCGACCTGGGACTCATTGTAAATTTTTCCAGACATATCGGGGTGTATTTGTTCAGATAAGTGCAGTTTAATGTATTGTGATGTAGTGTGTTTACGAACGACTTCCGTAAATGATACAAAAAAACATTGAATTTGTATTAGGGGTGTTTGTCCGTACCGATTGTATTACAGTCACAGAAACACAAACATTCACTAAATGTTAGAACTATGAAAAGAGATCTATTTCAAGTTTTCGCCGGCTGGATACTCATTGCAGTATTACTGGTTGGTTGCGATGTTGCACAAACTAATTATGATGAACCGGGATCGCTCCAGGTTACCATGAGTACAACAACGGCCCCATCGATGAGCAAGCAATCGGCGAATATACTTTCCGAATCGCTTCAGATCGATGAAATCAAGTTGTTCATCTCAGATTTGCATCTGTACAACAGAACCGACTCGGTCCACATGAGGACAAAGAATTTCATCATCAATCTTCCGACGAATGGTGAGCCATTGATACTTTCGGAGATGGATGTAGAAGAGGGTAGATTTGACAGACTGAGATTTCACATCAAAAACAATACCACTCACAATAGATCTGTTTCGGTTACAGACCCAGATTTTAGCGATGGAAGAAAACAATATTCTGTAGTAGTAAAAGGGGTTTATAATGGACAGGAATTCATGTTCCGTTCAGACAAAGTGTACAACATCGATTTTCGATTTTCCCCGGCATTTGTTGTATCCGCATCTGGGAATAACCGTTTGAACATCTCCGTTGACACAGATTCCTGGTTTGTCCACAGAGTGTTCGGTACCGAGCTTGATCCGACCAGTAATCGTGATGCCAAATGGATTGAGCAGAATATCAGAAACTCATTCAAAACATTGAACGCTCAGCCGGTCGAAGAAGACGATGATTCTTCGGGCGAGAATGGAGATGGCGATGACAACGGCCAGGATGGCGACAATGGAGATGGCGATGACAACGGCCAGGATGGCGAGAATGGAGATTCGGACGATGACGATGACGATGACGAATCAGACGAGTCTGATGATACTGAAGAAGACGAGGACGATGATGATTCACAAAATGACGACTAAGAGACGCTATTAAGTGAGCGTTTGTCACATACAAACGACGTTAATTGACACAACCATAGTCCGGTGTATGACCACACCGGACTATTTTTTTTAAAACTTAGCCCTGATGATAAAAGAAGGTTGAATTCCGATATCCAAAACATCCACAAGGACAGGTCGAAGTCGTGCAATACTTCGGGATTCATCAAAATTAAAAGAGTAATTTCTATACCAGACATTCTCCGTATTCAGCAAGTTGTACACAGATAAACCAATCTCAAGGTCATTGAACCTCTTACTACTGATATTATACTTTACTGATACATCCGTTCTTTGATAATCACCCAATCGATCGGGGTTGGAACGTGACAGATCAGTATGGATATCCGGAGTTCCGGTCATAAATACCCATGATATATATACTTCGGTCTGCTTGAATGGTGAGAATCCGAGTACGGCATTATACGAGTGCTCTCGATGCCAGGGTGCAGGAACATAAGAACCATCATACTGAAATGGATTTCTTATTTCTGCATTTGACCAGGAATACGTGTGCGTGAGTTTGAACCAATCAAAACTGTTCCGAACGATAACTTCCAATCCATTGGTTTTCATTTCATTTTGGTGAAACCATGGCGATTCCTCATACGATAATGAAACATAAGGAGCATCGAACTCGTGGACTCGTATCCGACTCATGTCCTTTCTATAGTATTCGATATTCATATACCAAACAGGCGTCCATGCCCATTGAAGTCCAAGTGTCCATTGTTCGGACGTTGATGCTGGTTCATTTCTATCTGAAATAATCCAAACATCAGCCGTAGTGGTATTGGCAAGCGCCACCTTGTGCAAAAACTGGTGGTTGATGGAATAACCCGAGTGAAGGGACAAGCTTGGTAAGGGTATCAGCTTTAAATGTAACCTGGGTGAATATCTGATTTTCTTGTCTGCACTGTAATAATATGCTCTCATCCCACTGCTCAAGTGTATCCATCGATATGGAATGAATCTGATCTGTGTATAGGCATCAAAAAGGTCCGCCGTTTGGTTGTTGTTGTAAGCAATACGGTCAAAAGTGGCCTCAGAATATTCACCTGAGTATTGTCTCCATCCCCCTCCACCAATAAAACTGAATGAGTTGGAGTGGTATTCTATTTCCTGTGCTACCTTCGCTTCCTGAATGATACTGGTATTTTTGAACGGGTATATAAACACCACAGAACTTTGGTTTTCAATGGTTCCAGATATCTGGGTGTACACCATATCGTCTTTGTTGAAGCTTGATTTATACGCACTGAATCCAGCTTGGGTGGTAGAGAACCAATTATTCGAGAGCTGCAAGTCATATTTTGCACTCACCAGGCCATTTCCCCATTCATTTTTTGAAGTAACGGCTCTGAAATCAAAGTCCCCCTCGTTATTGATCGATCGGTACCTCCTGTTCGCTGTATGACTGGTCTGGTCACCACCGAAATATGAACTAATGGAGAGTCGCCCTTTCGTTTTGAAATTGATCTGATACTTGTTGTGAAGATCCACAAATCTTGCCGATGATGTACCCGGTTTCAGTATGAGATCAAAATTGTCTTGTTCGCCACTGGTCATTTTTCTTGGACGAGCTACATCGAGTCCCCATTCGATAAGTTTATCATTACCCAGCCATCTGATCTGATCTATGTAGGAGGTTCTGGCTGAAATCAACCAACTTGAATTTCCGTTGATGGGACCATCCATCGAAAATCCGATACTTGTATTGCTGATTGAGGATGTGATTCGCGTGCCAGCTAATGAACCTGTCCGCGTGGCCAGGTTGAGTGTACCGCCGGTCGGACTTTCAATATGTGCTGGGGTAATGCCAAAATAGTACCCGGATGATTGGATCGCGTCCGCATTAAAACTATCGATGAGACCAAAAAGATGGCTTTGGTTGAATATTGTCATCCCATCGAGAAGGACTAAGAATCCATCGGGTGGACTACCTCTGACTCTTATGCCGTCCGATATCGCTCCATCGTTGCCAACAGAGGGATGGGATTGCAGGGCTCGGATCGTATTCGATTCGCCGAGGGGACTAAATCTGGATGCGTCTAGCATGCCTGACAGAAGACTATCGGGTGCAAAGTACCCTTTGTGATCAGTTACTACGATTTCTTGTCCCCTGATGGTTGTATCTTCGAGATAGATTCGCAGGTTAGATCCGGGATTGACCGATCGAAGGTCGATCTGGATGGAGGTCGTTTTATATCCGACATAACGTGCCTCAAGTACCAGGGTGCTTCCACGAAATCGGCGCTTGATCGAGAACTCTCCGGCGAGATTTGTGTATACACCTTCGAGACGGTTGTCGACCTTCCAGCTGACTGTGGCATAAGGCAATGGTTCACGTGTCTTTGCATCATAGATGTTACCTCTGATTTCAATTTCGGGGGACTGTATCTGCTGATACAGTCTGACCAAAAGTACCTGTTTGGTACTGTGATTCAGGTTCACTCTGAATCCAAGTAACTCAAGTTGTCTTTTTAACTCGAGAATGGCGTCATTTTCGGTGGACCGTATACTGATCGTGACTTCGTTGACATGAGCCTGACGGAACAAAAAGCTATACCCTGTGATCTCTGTAAACTCACGGAGTACTTGTTGCAATGGTGCATTACTGTACTCAATCTGGCTTTGACCAAATACAGGATTGATCCAAAAAGAAAAAATCACTACAAGTCCCGGAAACAGGATCTGTCTGATTATATTCACCATGACCTCGATTTAAAATGGTTCAGGGATTCAACGTGAATCGATACGTACGTGGACCAGTTTGTATGAAATTTCCGTCAAGTACAACACTTAGTCCGTCAAATGCAATTTGCAGGGATTCCAGAGAGATAGAACCACCCATTAGTTCATCTGCAACGGAATCAGGTACTGAAATCTGCACATTAAAATGCTGATTCAACTCCGAAATAATCGACTGAAGTGATCTATTTGAGAAAATCATACGATTTTGGGTCCATGCCAAAACCTCCTCTGGATCAAAATTAAAAATTTCGGAGAGACTGTTATTCGATGCTTTGGAGGCCTCTCCGGGTGACAAGTCCTGAACTTCTGTTAGATCCTGATTCGAAAAACGCACATTCCCTTCAATCAGGTAGATTTCAGTGTTGTCGGACGAACCAGTTACCGAAAATTTGGTCCCTACGACCTGAACAACCGCATTGCTTGTTTGCACCAGAAATGTTCGATGTTCATCTGGCGCCACGTCAAACAAGGCTTGACCCGTAAGTTCATATCTGTGCTCAAATTCTCCCAAAACCACCTGATATAGACTGGAATTAGGTCTCAAAGTAATGTGAGAGCCATCGGGTAAAACAACAGTCTCAACGGATTGATCTGCCATTGCGATCAATACTGGTGTGTTATTGTCGGACAGAAAGTGAAAAACGAACGATACCGACAGAATGAGTAAAGCGGCGGCGGACCAAATCCACGCAGTGTTCAATCGTCTGATTTTTGAATTCTCAGTTTGAATTTGAGTAGGACTCTGTGTATCCAATTGATCGACCAATTTCTGCCAAGCGGATTCGATCTGGCTTTCAGATACTTCAGGCATTCTTTTGTGAACAACTCCTTGCGCCTGGATCAAAATATTGTATAAAGGGTCTTTGGTGCCATCATGAAATAATGCCTCCTGGTCAGAAAATAATTTCGCCAGATGTTGGTCCCGGTCCAGATGGTTCATATTAGAATCACTCATCAGACGCCTCTTTCAGGTATACGGAAGAGTTCAATAACGGAACACCTACATGAATCTCAGCTCGTCTGATAAATGCTTTATATTCCGGTTTCTTAATGTAAAAATCGCCCTTGATCTGAAAAACACCACCTGTTGCTATCACATCAGCCAATGAAGTCAGATTTCTTGTGCCCGGCGGGAATTTAATATTGGATTGGCGCTCAGTATAGAGTTTCATTCCATTTTGAAGTAAGATCATTTGATCGACAGGGTTAATCTGTGAAATTATAGAGTCAAAAGAATCAGATTCAAGATCAAATTTTACAGTGGTAGCAAAAAGAAGTTCCTCTTCATTCGAACTAACAATCATATTCCCATCAGCCTGAATCGCGATTCCATTATCCATTAACATTGGAAGTTCACTGAACTCAAAGAATTTGCCTCTGATCACGTTAGTCCCCTGATTGATATTGATTTTTTCACCTGTATTCAATGTAAAATATCGAGAAGCTATATCAACCTGAACAACAATTCCGTTAAATCGATTTCTTTTCATGACGCTTCCATTATCAAGTTGGACATGGTAAGGTTCTGCATCATCCCGAAATCGTAATAATGCCGTACCATCTCCATTGAGCACGATGGAGCCATTCACCGATCGGATCTGATCGTTAGAAGAGGATTCTTGGATATTGAACTCGTAACTAAACGCACCAAAAACCCCTTCACGAAAGTTCTTGTTCTCACTGACGACCTGCTTATTGATGCGAATATCAAGATATTCAATGTTCAGAATATAGTCCCGATTAGCCCATGACATGTCATCTAATCGTTGGCTGAAGTTTCCATTGGCGGCATGGAGTCCATCGATCTGGATTTCTCTACTCGACTGTTGAAGTCCGTCAATGAACAAATGATCTGTACGATGAAATGATGATTCTTTTGATTCTGATCTGATTTCACCAATTTTGAGGGACTTGAATTCAACTCCATCAATTTGAGCCATATGCTCGCCCGGTTTAGGGATAATGTTTCCGTTGGAATCAAAGAATTTGTATGACAATTCGTACTCTATTTTCATGGTCCCATCAGCATCTGGATACTCACGAGTGAAAAAGACTGAATGGATGCCATCCCGGTCATCGAACGAATAGACATAACCTCTAACCGGATCCAGAGTACCATATGATAACAATGAAGGTCCTGGTAACAACCCTGATGACGTTGGAATGGCAAAGGCTTCCTGATAGGTTGATAAGACTCCCCCTTGTTCTTCTGAAACCGACTCACCAATAATATTTCCAGCGATGATATGTTCTTCTGGTAGTAAATTGGACATTCCATCATCAAATCTCGTGATTTCACAAGCCGTAATCACCCAGAGTTGTGCGATGACAACGATTGGTATCCAAAAAAATGTTCTATGTGAGTGCTGTTTCATTACTGCATATACAATTTATCGGGGGGTATACCCCTAATCGATACCTCAAAATCAGGTGACTTGATCAAGTTCCGGATAAAGTTCGCACAATGCCGATCTGAGATCCTTAAATGCCAATGACATATGATTTTCAACGGTTTTTGGACTTAATTCCAAGGTTTCAGCCACCTCTTTGTACGTGAACTGTTGATTGAAACACATATCAAAAATCATAGCTCGTTTTTCAGGCATGCCCCTGATGATCTGATGTATTTTGTCCAACAATTCGGAATGATCCATTTGTTCGGAAAGATCATCTGCCGGTCTGTCGAGAAGATCTGTTGGATCCTCATGAAATCTGGACTGATACTTGATGTGATTGAGCATCCTGGTGTACGCTATTTGAAATAAATAGGCACGAAGTGATTTATCGGGATCTATTTGATCTCTTTTCTCCCAAATGAGGATGAATGCTTTCTGAATTAGGTCCTCAGCATCATCATGGGACATTCCTCTACTCGACAGAAATCGGTACAATACCGGATACTGTTCGGTAAATAATTGTTTAAAAGCATTATGATCACCTTTTCTTATCGAGTGAGCGATATTCCTCAAATCGGAGGGTGCGCCACCAGCTACTGCAAGAAGCAATAAAATCAGCTCGATTGACAAGATCATGTGGTGATAGAATAAACAATGTTTTGATCACGGATGTAGTTAGCCAAACGAAATAAACACGATAATCGTATAAGAGTTCAACTATGGTAACGCTTGGCATTCAGACTGATCCAACTACAAAATAAGAAAAGCCAGCTGAGAGATGCCATATATATAATAGATGAAATTGGGATCGTTCCCTTTACAAATTCTGAAAAATGAACACTAACAGATAAATACGAGAATCGGATTCCTTGAAGTCCAGTAACATCAAAGTTGTCAAGATAGGTCAAAAACCACAGGATGATCAGGATGCCAGTGGTACCGATAGCTACAACTATTTGATTTCGACTGAGCGATGTAACGAAAAGTCCCACGGCCAAATAAACCGATCCGAGTAAAAATATACCCAGATAACCGCTGAAAATCGGGCCAAAATCTGGTTCTCCATACATATACAGTGGTACCAGAAAGATGGTTGAACAAGCCAGCATAATAACCAACAATGACCAAGCGGCCAGATATTTACCTATCAGGATAGACAATATTGAGATGGGCATGGAATAGAGCAGGTCAAGTGAACCAGAATGGCGTTCTTCGGCTACCAGACGCATGGTCAGTACAGGCGAAATCAACAGCAGCATAATCGACATATTGTGTAAAGCATTACTCATGTTCGCCACTTGCAGATAGAATAAACTGAATGAGAAAAAATATCCGCTGATGATAAGAAACACAGGTAGTACGATATAGGCTATGGGACTCCAAAAGTAGTTATATAACTCCTTTCGCCAAATTATCAGCACATCATGCATACGCTTCCTCCCCGTCAGGATGAGCCAATCCACTCATGATCCTAAGTATCTTTTGTTCGATTTCGATCGGTGAATCTCCGACCTGCTGTAATGTCCCTGTATACCTGATTCTTCCATCTCGAATTACGGCTATTTTGTCGCATAGAAATTGAATTTCCTGAAGGATATGGGTGCTGAAAATAACTGCAGCATCGGATGCTGCTTCTTTGATGATCTTTCTGGTTTCGCTGATCTGTTCCGGGTCGAGGCTGGCTGTTGGCTCGTCAAGGAGTAATAACTTCGGCCTCCCCAGTATTGCTTGGGCCAGACAGACCCGCTGACGGAATCCTTTCGACAATTTCCCAATCTCCCTGTGAACCATTTTATGAAGTTTACACCGCTCGATAACATCCTCGAGGTACATTGGTTCAAGATGCTTGGGGATTTTTTTTAGCCTGGCCACGAAAAGCAGGTAATCTTTTACCTTCATGAAATCATAAAGAGGCGGAGTCTCCGGTTGATACCCCAGAATTTTTCGGATTTCGAGGTCGTCTTTCACCAAATCCATTCCATGGATGGTTGCGGTACCGGATGTGGGAGCCGAAGTACAAGCCAACATTTTTAGCGTAGTAGATTTTCCAGCTCCGTTGGGTCCGACAAATCCCAAGATCTCACCCTTCTCCAATGAGAAGCTGATTTCACTTACGATCTGGTTACCGTTGATATTCTTGGAAAGATTGTTAAGAACGACCATACTGATGATTGAAATTATGTTCGGTCTGGAGTAAGTACGGCCCGACCTATGACTTTACCGTCTTTTATTTCCTGTAACAGGTGAGCAGCCTCATCCAGTGGAAACGTTTTTACCGGAATAGATTTCAGGTGTTTTATTTTGACCAGTTCAATGAGCTCTTTTAGTTCGGTCAGACTCCCGGTGTAGGAACCTCTTATGGTGAGGTTCTTCAGTGCGGGTACTGGAGTTGAAATATGAAGTTTCCCTCCGAATAATCCAACCATGACCATGACCCCATTTTTTGCCAACATCGAAAACGCAGCGTTTGCTGTTGTCTCATTGTTTACAAAATCTATCACGGCATTGGCACCAACTCCGCCTGTCATTTGCATGACCACTTTGGTCACATCAGAAGTGGATGAATTTATAGTCTCAACTTGTTCCATCTGTCGGACTGCGGCAAGTTTCACATCGTCAACATCAATCATAATTACCCGTGCTGCCGTCAATGCCCGCACAAATTGAACGGCCATCATTCCGAGTCCGCCAGCACCGATCAATACAAGTGTCTCGTCCGATTGCAACGGCATCGTTTTTTTAAGTGCTCCGTAGGCCGTAAGTCCGGCACATGCGTATGAGCAGGCAATTTCTGGGCGAATTCCATCGATATTTATTAAAAAACTGGCATCGGGGACCATAATGTGATCGGCGTATCCCCCATCGGAGTACACCCCAAGGGAGCGTGGTTTCAGGCACATTTGAGGGCGCCCGGAAGTGCAGTACTTACAGGTCCCGCAACCGATCCACGGATAGACCAGATAGGGTTTATTGAGTTCTACCTCCCCAACATCCGGACCTTTGCTCACTATCTCTGCACAAACTTCATGGCCCATAGTGAGTGGCAAGTTTACCCCTCTATCCTTGACGTAAATGCGTTCGTTCCCACCAAGCTCGTAAAATCCTTCCCAGATATGGAGATCTGAGTGACAAACGCCACAAGCTACGACTTTCATCAGGATTTCAGTTCCACGTGGTTCCGGTGTTTGTTTTTGGGCCCATTCGAGTGGTTTTCCAAAGCCGGTTAACTGCAAACTTTTCATGGATGACTCCTTATCCGTGATTGATGATTACTGTTTTGGTGGTAGTCACGTGGTGGAGCGCTTCAAACCCCTTCTCTCGACCAAAACCTGATTCTTTCATCCCTCCAAAGGGTAATTCAACACCTCCGCCGGCACCGTAGCCGTTCACGTACACCTGTCCGGCTTTGATTCGTTTAGTCATTCTATGTGCACGAGCTACATCCTTTGTCCAGATGGCGGCGACCAGTCCAAAGACGGTGTTATTCGCTTTGAAAATGGCATCTTCTTCATCTTTGAATGGGATTACAGTTAGGACCGGCCCAAATACCTCATTCTGAGCGATGAAACTATCGTTATCGGTCTTACCGAGAAGTGTTGGTGGGAAAAAATATCCATTACCATCGGGTGTTTTGGCCTGTGCAAGTATAGTAGCACCATTCTGAAGTGCTAAATCCACGATTTTTCGTACTCGGTCAAGTTGTTTTTTTGATATGATTGGACCAATATCCGGATCTGTTTCGGCCGGACCCACGGTCAGTTTATTAAATCTATTGGCCAGGCGTTCCACAACAACATCATGCAGACTTTCATGGATCAATAATCGTGATCCAGCAGAACATGTTTGTCCG
>CAZDYD010000050.1:0-20320 GCA_964509715.1 uncultured Chitinophagales bacterium | reverse complement strand
CAATGACCTCACCCCCGAGAACAGACCTGATACCACGTCGTGCGATCCAGCTTAGTTCACCAAATGTAGGGTGTACTTCTCTGTTTTCAGTTCTCCTGAGTTCCAGTTGACCACCGCCAGCTGCACCTATAATGATACGATTGAAGACCGTCTTGCCGTCCACTCTCTCACCCTGATGTGAAACAATACGATTGATACCGTAGTGACGGATACTACCATTATGATTTGAGATTCTATGTCCCACCGTTTGATGCTCGCCACGGGCTTGGGGCAGTATGAAATACACCACATCCCAGTTATCTGCACCTCTATGAGATACAAATTTATAGGCACTGTGGATCATTCTGACTGAGCTTTCAAACTGCCAGGTATGATCCATATACGCCGTACCTGTTACATTAAGCTTTTTGTCATTGATTTGAATATGTCCTTTTACTCGGGCATACGGAATATGGGTCACAATAGTGAGGCCCCCGTCACGCACGCCATAATGTCCATCACCCCACATCATCCCGGGTTGTATATCCGAAAACTCGAGTTGGATATTGTAACTGATACCATCTTTAGTAAAATCTATGGCAAGTCTGTGTTCCTGGGGGAGTTTACCTTCGAAATAAAAGTTTCTTTCGGGATGAAGCCGCACTCTGAATCTACTTTGGTCCAGAGTAAGTCGTTCGATCGGATATTCGCGTGAAACCTGCCAAGTACGACCATCAAAATTCTGCACTGATATTCTAATACCACTTACCGGTGCTTTCAGTGAACCAAAATCAACCATCGAAAAGGTTACATGCAGACGAATATCCTGATCCAAATAAAAATGATAGTTCCAAAACTCATTATATCCTTTTTGTCCCAAAGACTGTGGCATGACCGTATTGGGCGGCAACGGATTCATAGGACCAAACGGATTATAGGTCTGCGCATGTAAAATGCCAGCAAAAAATATAAAATAAGCTGCTATAAATACTGGAAGTCGCCTCAATGTATCCTGGACTACGGGGTTTAAAAAAATACTGCTCGTCAGAATTTAGCGTCAGTGGGACCATGACGTCTCGTAAGGTAACGTTTATTGATTCATTTTGATTATCTGACAAGTATGATTTTGTGAAGATTTACAATTTTCGCTTCAAATCCTGTATCTTGACCATTTAATGAAACCTGCACCAATGCACAGAATCAAAGAATTCATAGAAAAAATAGGGCACAGTATTCCATCTTGGGTCCCACTTCTTGCCAGAAGAATGGTATTAGTTACGGTTTTGGCACTGATTATTTGGCAGATTTGGAATATTGGATGGGACGAAGTGCTCCATAATTTGCCCGTAAACCCCCTTTTTTATGTAATTCTTGTTGCTTTATATCTCACACTTCCCACAGCAGAACTATTGATTTACAAGCATGTGTGGGACATCAAAAAAAGGCAACTGTTCAGAACTTTTCTTGTCAAACGTGTCTATAATGAAGAGCTTTTTGGCTACTCCGGGGAGTTATATCTTTTCAAAAAAATGCGAGGACTGACAGATAAGTCTGATCGTGAAATCATGCGGGATGTTCGGGATACAAACATTATTTCAGCTATTGTATCAAATTCCGTTGCGATCGTATTGGTTGGCATCTTGATCTTCCAAGGGATAATCCCTCTCACGGAAATTATCGAGCGGACGAATACGATGTATGTTCTCACTGGCTCTATTGTTGCTATCATCTTGATCGTACTCATTGTTCAGTTCAGGAAGCATATATTTGCAATGTCTATCGACAAAACCGTAAGAGTAATCTGGATATACCTCACCAGATTCATCATTCATCATGGTTTGTTAGTATTGCAATGGGCCGTGGTACTCCCGGAGACACCCATTCAGGTTTGGTTGGTTTATATCAGCACAATCATTGTCCTTAACCGGATCCCATTTTTACCCGCCAAGGACCTGGTTTTTGTGTGGATTGGGATCCAGTTATCTATGTCATTTGATGTAGCATCTGCAGGAATCGCAGGTATGTTGATCGTATCGAGTGCGCTCACCAGAATAACCAATCTCATCCTCTATTCTGTTTTCAGTCATAAATCAATTTAATTTGTGCCAGATTGATTGAACAATCGATTCATGGATGCAGAATGACAATTTTTGGGCAGGGTATTTTTATATCGAACGAACACAAACACCAGGGGGCTCTGTTTAATTAGAGCTGACATGGTTTCTGATCAGCTCGAGTACTCGCCCTGTTGCACCAGCATCCATGTGATTAAACACCAGATCCCTGACGATATTTCGTTGTGCGGAATATGATTTCAATCCGTTTTCGATACATTGATCAAGAGCATCTAAAAACTGATCCGAGTCAGACACTTTGGGACCCGGAGCCATGGCGTTATAATCAAACGGCAAGCCTCTTTCGTATTCATTAAGGTCATAAGGAATGAAAATACAAGGAATATCTCTTTGTAATCCTTCCAGATACACGCTACTATAATCCGTAATAATACAGCATGAATTAACGATCAAATCAGTAACATCCTCAATAATTTTGTCCCCGGCATCTATGATTCGGTCGGACCATCCAAGATAGGGTGCAATATTGAGCTTCTCATTGGGATGGACTCTGATTGCAATTACGAGGTTGTTTTTCGTTAAGAAATGATGGATCCTGTCGACATCCACATCATCGAACGGAAAAAGTCTGGTTGGATTTTTTGACCGAAATGTCGGTGCATACAACACTATTTTGGTATCAGAATCGGCCTCAGAATGTAATTTAAACACAAATTCATGATCTATCTCCAGATGATTAAGCCTGTCATAGGCCGGATATCCGGTTATATGAAACTTCTCACGGGCGATACCAAAACGTTTATGAAAAATATCCGACACAAAATCCGAACTGGACAAAAATATATCAATTGGATCATACACTCTGCTATAATATCGGTCTTCGAGGCGGGAAAGTGGCTCTTGTCCATCAAGTCTGAACCTCTCGCCACGCTTCGTGGGTAGACCATGATAGGTTTGCACGATCACAGCCCTGGATGGAAGGCACAAAAAAGGATAATCTGTGATACCATGGGTCAGTAAAATGTATTCAGCCTGCGCTAACTTTATGAGGGCCTTGAACGAGTACATATTTGCGGCAACATCAGCACCATATCTACTGTTGAGATCTTGTACAATGGATGGATTGGTACTCAACCAGATACCCGTTAACCCAATATGTGTATATGTATCTGATTGAAGTGCTTCGAAAATTACCTTGGTATTACCACGATACCCTTCACCATGGAATGAAGTCAATACAACCAGTCCGGATTTTTTTCGAGTAACCCAAGGAATCAGACATGACAAGAAGCCAAAGATCCACTTAATCGGATACGATGAAAGACGGTGTCTGAGTTTGATGTTCAAAGGCATAATTGAAGGCTTCAAAATGTGAATTTACCCTGTCCAGATCATTCTGATTATCGATCTCATCCCACCATATATTAGTAAAATCTACCGCTTTAAGCCTGATGATGCCATCTTTGACCAGATTCCTGATTACTTGTTCGTAAAATATGGAAACATTACCGGCAGTAATCTCGGTATGTAATGCCGATTTGAATCTATCCCATGTAAGTGTGGAAAACGAAGTAATATTAACGGTTTTAAATCTACCCGGAATTGTCCCATGATTTCTGTCGGTGATCAGTTGCACCAGATTGTGATCAGAATCAATCTCAGCCGATGTACCATGATGGATAGATGCATCGAATTCAGAAAGCGCAATCCTGTCACCCATTCGAAAATGTCGAAGTGCATATGTATCATAAATCAAGTCGGCTTCCAAAAGTACGAATCCCTCATGGATGAGATCCTTTAACAGATACACTGAATATATATTATTGGTTTCTGCATAGGATGAATTGAAAATCAACTCCACTTGCATAGGTTGAGGATGATCGCTCAGCCAGGACTCAATAACTTTATGGCAATATCCGGTGACAATGAAAACTTTTTTGAATCCGTTCATTTGTAAACTACCCAATTGTCTTTCTAACAAAGACATACCGCCGGCATCAACAAGACACTTAGGCTTATCATGAGTATGTGGACGCAGACGTGTGCCCGTTCCAGCAGCTAAAATTACGGCAGTTGTTATCATCATTGTGCTCCAAATCCTCAAATTTACTAAGTGCAACTAAGTTTCACAAACGAAAAATTTAAAAATTCACTGTGAGAGGCAATGAATTACAAAAAAACGGAAATAAATACTATTTTCCATGCATCATTATTATTAACTCGAATACCATACTATGTCAACGTCAGAAAAAATTATATACACGATTACCGACGAGGCCCCGATGCTGGCCACGTATTCACTATTGCCTATTATTCAAGCATTTACCTCAAAAGCCGGGATAGCCGTTGAAACACGTGATATTTCTTTGGCTGGTCGAATTTTGGCCCATTTCCCCGAGTATTTAAACGAAAGCCAACGGATTGGTGATCACCTGGCTGAGTTGGGTGAAATGGCACTTACAAAAGAGGCTAACATTATCAAGTTACCGAATATTTCAGCATCGATCCCTCAGCTGAAAGAAGCCATCGCCGAATTGCAGTCACAGGGATATAATGTTCCAAATTTCCCGGAGGAACCTAAAAATGACGAAGAAAAAAGCATCAAATCTCGTTATGCCAAGGTGCTGGGCTCGGCTGTGAATCCGGTGTTACGTGAGGGAAACTCAGATAGAAGAGCACCTAAAGCTGTCAAGAATTATGCCAAGAAGCATCCACACAGTATGGGTAAATGGTCCGCTGACTCTAAATCGCATGTTGCCAGCATGAGCAAAGGTGATTTCTTCGGAAGTGAGAAATCCAAGACTGTGCAGGTCCCTACTACAGCAAAAATTGAGTTTGTAGGACAGGATGGCGCAACTGTATCACTCCGCAGCGGAATCAATCTTCAGGCGGGTGAAGTAATTGACACGGCGACTATGGATATGAACGAGTTGAAATCCTTCATTGCCCGAGAAATTGAAGATGCCAAAGCCAAGGGTGTGCTTTTCTCTCTGCATATGAAAGCGACCATGATGAAGATTTCGGATCCCATTATCTTCGGGGCAGCTGTGGATGTTTTTTATAAGGAGATTTTCGATACATATTCCGATGTATTCAAGGAATTAGGTGTCGATACACGCAATGGTATTGGCGATGTTTATGCCCGTATAAAAGGTCACCCTTTACAAGCAAAAATCGAATCTGATATTAAAGCACTTTATGCAGAAAAACCCGCTTTGGCTATGGTTAATTCGGATAAAGGGATCACCAATCTGCACGTACCTTCTGATGTGATCATTGATGCATCTATGCCTGCAATGATACGAACCAGTGGCAAGATGTGGAATGCGGAAGGTTTGGAGCAAGATGCAAAAGCTGTTATCCCCGACCGATCCTATGCCGGTGTGTATCAGACAACCATAGATTTTTGCAAAAAGCATGGAGCATTTGATCCTTCAACTATGGGAAGTGTGCCCAATGTGGGACTCATGGCTCAAAAAGCGGAAGAATATGGTTCGCATGACAAAACGTTTCAGGCCCCGGGAGATGGAGTCATAAAGGTATTGGACTCAGCCGGGAAAGTAATGCTGGAACAGTCTGTCAATAAAGGAGATATTTTCAGGATGTGCCAGGTCAAAGATGCCCCGATACGAGATTGGGTAAAGTTGGCAGTGACTCGTGCCCGAATGTCGGATACTCCGGCTATATTCTGGCTTGATAAGATGCGTGCTCATGATAACGAACTTATCCGTAAGGTGACCGAGTATCTAAAAGAACATGACCTGACCGGCCTGGATATACAGATATTGTCACCAGTGGAAGCTACCAAAGTGTCGTTGGAACGTGCAAAACAGGGGCTTGATACCATTTCAGTAACTGGAAACGTACTTCGTGATTACCTGACTGACTTGTTCCCGATTCTGGAACTGGGTACTTCTGCCAAAATGCTAAGCATTGTTCCGCTAATGAACGGTGGCGGACTGTTTGAGACAGGTGCTGGTGGTTCAGCCCCGAAACACATTCAACAACTTGTTGCTGAAGGATACCTCAGATGGGATTCACTTGGCGAATTTCTTGCACTTGCCGTGTCACTTGAGCACCTCGGACACACCTTCAACAATAAACGGGCACTGGTTTTGGCAGAAACTTTGGATGAAGCTACCGGTAAGTTCCTGGACAATGACAAATCACCGGCAAGACGCGTCGGACAAATCGACAACAGAGGCTCACATTTCTATCTTGCAATGTACTGGGCACAAGCGCTGGCAAATCAATCGAAAGACGCTGAAATGAGCAAAGCCTTCAAACCGGTGGCAGAAGCATTCGAGACCAATGAAGCTGCTATCAATGCTGAATTGATAGGTGCTCAGGGTAGTCCACAGGATATTGGTGGATATTACCACCCCGATCCTGTCAAAGCATCGATCGTTATGCGTCCAAGTCCAACACTCAACCAGATTATCGACACTATCTGATCGATGATTTGGATGACATAGGTATATAGATGATAACTTATAAGAAGAGCGGGAGTTCCCCGCTCTATTTTTATGGAATCGCATCATAATGCGAAAAACTTTTTGTGGACTACCTTCGTAGATTGATTGAAAGATCAGCATCGATACTTTCAATCAATATTTCTGATATGAACCACAAGTTACTATTCCCAGTTGTTATCCTACTACTAATCACTGCATGCGCCTCCCCTGTTTATCGCCTGGTCCCTGAAGATGAGTCAGAGTGGATTCAGGGTGGACAATATGTAACCCATAATAACGATAACATTACAGCTACACTTCGTTATGTGCGTCATAACCGCGGGATGATCACCTTTGATTTCCAATTAATCAATGAATCGGGAGAGCGTTTAAGAGTAGATCCCTCGAAGTACTTTTACGTTGCATACCTTAACCACCCGGATATGGGTGAGGCCAAACGAATTGACTCTCAATTTGTGATCGATCCAGAGGCAAAAATTCTGGAAATTGATAAGGCCATCAACAGGCGACGAGCCGGGAGAACGGCCGAAATCTTTCTGGATGCTACCGTAGAAATCGCTAACATTGCCAGCGACATATCCACCAATACATACAATAGCCGTGGTTATGCTGAAAGGGCTATGGAGAGACATTTTGCAGCAGAGCAATTTGACGCATCCATGTATAGCCTCGAAACCCAACGAAGTGCCTGGTCGAACCTCTCCCTAAGAAGGACAGACTTGGGTGACGAACAGGAATTGAGCGGATTTCTTCATATACCGCATAATACTGAAGCCAACTATATTGAAATAATCATCCCGATTGCTGAAACTCAAACCGAGTTCAAATTTTTGTATAATCAAAAACGATTCAGTGCGTATAACGATCGATGAACTAAAAGCGGGAAAGATTTCGCTCTGTAAATATGACGTCATCTATGGGTTGGTCCAGCGTTCTTGCCCGCCAAATCAGTTCCGTATATCGGTTTTGTCGGACGTCACGCATCGTTAATTTATCTGATCTCCAGATTCCGTTTTTTACTTCTACATGGTTTTCAGCCACAAGTTTTCTGATTAAGACATCATCCGTATTGAAATACGATGCCTCGAGCAATAATGAGCGCTTGGTGTCAATCAAAAAGTGTGCATATGTGTATGTCGACGGACTTTTACGTGTTGCTTTGATCAAAATTGAATGATTGGCAACATCTTCTCGGATAGTCTGAAAATCAAAATCGTCTATATTGAGTTCTCCCATATCTTCATAGGTGAAATCACTTCCCATGAATCGGTCGCCGCGTTGACCAGAAGCGATGGTCTGTACCCGATTTAGAGCCGGAAGATATAGACGCTGTACTTCATTGTTGCCTTCACGGATATTCAGAAACCCAGTCCCGCGCACATCAGCAGGTGCTATAAACCGGGTCAGGGATCGGGAAACCTCTCCTTTTTTAAATGACCATGATTCCATTTCACGTTCACGAACTCTTCCACGTGGATCGACGATCTTCATGAGAATGGTGGAGGTTTCATAAACAATAGCTGATCTTTTCGCGTCAAATTCCTCGTAAATAGCCCTGGAGCGGTCACTTTGTGCTGTTACCATCGGTTCCGACATCGTTACTTCCCGGTGCTGGAGCGCCCTGGAGCGGTCACTTTGTGCTGTTACCATCCCATTGGAAATCACTCCGATAAACAAAAATATCGTTAAGAATCGCACATTCATGAAAGGGTATTGGATTACGTCTGTTGTCTGATTTTTCGTTGCTCAAAGAAATGAATCACAAAAATCAACATCAATCCAGCAAACATCATTCCGATTGAAAAAGTAACAGATGACTTCCCGTCATTCAATCTTGCATCCGAATCAACCTTGGACAATAAAGGTATGAAAGGTTCACTTTTTACCAATTTCTGCTTTACGGTCTGAAGTTCAACCAATCTACCCTCGGGATGTACTGAACCCAATCGCAGATATTCCGGTTTACGGGTGGACTCAGGTTCTTGCTCAAGTCTCAATACGCGTAGATCACCGACAGATACCCACTCTGTTCGGACAGATTCGGAATAGGATCTATCCTGAAATGGCCAGATCACATATAAGGATCCAATCATAAATCCTACCAACACACATAATGTGGCAATGTGATAATGATGCAGTAGCCAGGAAAGTATTCTTGAAAAAATCATAATACCAACCACAAGGCCGATTCCAAAAGGAACAAGCACCATTAAGGCCTCAATGGTTTCAGAACCGCCAAGCTTTCCAAATTGCATCAATATGTAGTCATACTTGCGTAATATCAACAAAATGAAGGAACCGGAAATACCAGGTAAGATCATGGCTGTTATCGAAATAGCGCCGCTCAGGAAGATAAACCATGTTGCTTCAGGTGTGTCAGTAGGGACGAGTGTAACCACTCTGAAACCTATAGCTGTTCCGGCTACAACCCATAGTAACTCTTTGATCGTGATTTTTTCGAGTCCGCGTAGGACATACCACACAGATCCTACTATAAGTCCGAAAAAGAGTCCATACACAGGCTCTGGATGGGTGAACATCAGCTCCGGAAGCTTGATCACTCTTGTCACGAACAGAATTGCCGAAAACATGCCGGAGAGCAATACCACCAGAAACAACCAATGCACCCGGACGAACAGTTCTCTCAGATTCAAGCTCAGAAGAGCTTTCAATGCAACAGTATCAACGCTTTTTATAGAATCGATGAATCTCTGATAAATACCCAGAATGAGGGCCATAGTCCCGCCACTCACACCCGGGACAACGTCGGCAGAGCCCATAAAAAATCCCTTCACGAATAACGACGGAATCTCGCCCTTCGTGGTCGTATCAGAAATGACATCCACATGTGACTCCGTTACAGTCGTTTTTGTAGTCGATTTATCAGAATGTGAATGGTCGGAATCGGGTATCAGTTCGCTCATGGCCTCCAGGTCAGCGTAGGCTTATTGGTAGCCTGAACCACTTTTTCGGTAGTTGATCCGAGAAACAAGTGACTTAGTCCCGATCGACCATGGGTAGTCAAAACGATCATATCAGCATTATCACTGGCATAATCAGCGATTTCATAGTGTGCCGATATCCCTTTTGTTATCACTACATTCAGTTTGATCCGTTTCTCAGTCCCGCCTCGTTTCGACTCCAAGAATACCCCGTCATCTGATCGTGCAATTGATAGAGCGAATTCAGGATACTTCTGCATCCACATTTCCACTCTTTTCAGAAGTTTTTCACGAATGGATTCGAGCTCATCTTTTCCGGCATCGCGAGGTTCGTTCTCTGACAACGATCCATATAGTTCAACAACATGAAACAAGGTAATCTCTGCAACCAACGAATTGGCAAGGGATGCAGCTCCACGTAAGGAATTGAATGATAGTTCGGAGTAATCGGTTGGGACCAATATACTATTGATCTCTTTGGGTGCAAATCCATTAGGAATGGATAACACTGGGATCTTGGAACCACGGACTACTTTTTCGGTTGTAGAACCCCAGATGATGTCCCGTCCACTGGCACCTGTCGACCCCATCACTATCAAATCAGCACTCGCCTCAGCGGCTTCACGAATGATACACTCAGAGGGCTTCAATTCTACCCTGGCGATAGTTCTACCTCGTTGTTCTTCCGGAACAAAATCAGTCATTTCTTTCAAGAGGCGTTCTTCTGACTCGGTAATTAGATGCGGATACACGTCTTTGTCCATGTCAAATGGTAATCCGAGCCGGTTCACGCTCTCGTTTAAATATTTGAATACTGGAATTACATGGACCATATCCAGTTTACCGCCGTATTTTTTTGTGAGTTCAACGGCGAAAGCATAGGCATTTCGGGATGCATCCGAGAAATCGGTAGCGACTAATATTCTGTTAAGTTTAAGCATAATGTTCCTCTGTGGTTCAGATGGTTGTCTGTCGAAGTGTTTACCAAATATGTATTAACGTTTAACGCACCACCAGACAGTATTACCGCCTGTAAAAGTATAAAGATAAACGACGTCCTAAACATAACATTTTATGTCAATTTATTAACGGCAAATTTCAGATTGTGGCAAAGATTTATGTAACTTCCCCATTATGAATAAAGGTCGATACCAAAAGCAACGTGAAGAACTGGTCAAAACATTGACCGACAAAGGGATAAAAGACGAAACCATACTTCGGGCTATTCGCGCAATCCCTCGGCATACTTTCGTAGATTCAGCGCTCTGGATACGGGCATACGAGGATACTGCCCTGCCGATCGGACTCCAACAAACGATTTCCCAACCATACACTGTTGCTCGACAGACTGAATTGCTTGAGGTCAAAAAGGGACAAAAGATTCTGGAAATTGGCACTGGATCGGGTTATCAATGTGCCGTTTTATGTGAATTGGGAGCCTCCGTTTATAGTATTGAACGCCATTTTGAATTGTATGAACGCTCTCGTGAACATCTCAGGGAACTCGGCTATAAACCGACCTTGAAATGTGACGATGGTACCTTGGGCTGGAATGCTTACGCCCCATTTGATGGAATCGTGGTAACAGCTGGTGCTCCCGTAATCCCGCAGGAGTTGATTCGGCAATTGGTCATAGGCGGCAGATTGGTCATTCCGGTGGGTGACGCCGTATCCCAAAAAATGCACCTGATCATACGTGTGAGTGAAAATGAATACGACGAACAGATTCATGAAGGGTTCAAGTTTGTGCCTTTGATCGGTCGCGATGGGTGGTAATTTTTTGAAAATAACTTCCGACCGGGACAAAGGCCATAAACAAGAGCATCATCGGGAATAAATACATCCTGAATCTGGCATATCCCGATGGACCGCCTAACACCCATAGATACAGGAAGAAACTAACAATCAGTGCTGCGGGTACAGGATATTTCTTAATAAATTGGACGAGACCTATCGAGGCAAGGATAAATATCATCCCCAGATAGAACAAGTGCACGATCATGAACAGGGTTAATTCGGGTTGTGTGCGGATAAGGTGTTGTAGAGCTCCCAGTACACCATCCCTTGCAACTATATCCGTCAATCCTATTTCATGGCTCCCTCGTTTTTCACTTGATGAGGTACTTACCGGGTCTTCTTTCAATGATTGATCACCCGTTACTTTGTAATCGGTTGTCCAGTCGTGATTGTCCTTGAAATTTTCTTTTGATGATTGATCACCAGCTGCAAATGTCCTGGTCACTACCAATCGCCCCGGATCCATCATGGTTATGGCCATTCCACGTACAATTGCCCATGCATATAAGCGCGTGTGACCACTTAAAATCTCGGAAGCAATTTCCTGTTTGGCTTCGGACATCCGGTCAAAATCGTAGTCTCCGTGGGATGGATGGCGCTGATTATACATGACCCTGATCGAGTCCTGTGCTTGGGTGTGGCTTAGATTCTCAGCGTGAGCCAGCACAAATGCCGCATGTCCAGTCATAAGATTTTCTGCCTGGATGGAGGTAAAAACAAATGAGCCGTGATGCTGGTAATTTCTGTATTGCCATGCCCATATGAGAGCCGATGCACTCAAATAAAAAACCAACACGGCGAGTCCACCGGATTTCAATCCAGCCATATTTATGAATTGTGAAGAGGTTCCATTTCGTGCAGTCGAAAATTCACTACGTAGATGGACTACCAATAGTATCAGCAAAAATATGCTTCCGGCCAATGGAGCATACAAAGTGATCGGTTTGAAAAGTGTTGCAGTTCCAAACAAAAGACCTGCTGAACCAATGAGTACAATCGGTGAACTCGAAGCCCATCTTGAAGTGGGAAAGTGCAACCGGCAATCCCGATCAACATATAGTCTGCATATTCCTATGCAACCCAGATAAAGTCCCCCCAATACTAATGGAACAAAAAACGGTTCGGTAAGAATCTCTTTCGAATACATGATCCATATTGGATCGAAAACAAAAACCCAGAGAATCCAGTCAATATGATCCAATCGAAACAATCTTAAAAAGAGAGTGAGCATCCAAAGGGTGATAACACTCAGCAAAGCAGTTAAAATACTCAGAACCCACACTCCGGCCGACATCCCGAAAACCCCATACACCATCGCAACCACGACGGGTAGACCTGGCGGACGAATCATATCAGCAAACGGATCATAACCGAATAAAGTCTCCCCAACGACATTACCTTCACTGTCATAACCCATCCATTTACCATAACCCGGTGCCAGATATGATCCAGTTTCCAACAACGACACCCCATATTGTTCATAAAGCCAGGAATCACCGTTAAATAATCGCCCGGCATCCGGATACACATAGGCAACCATCCCTAGTCGTGTGACTAACAACGCCGCAATTACCCACTTATATCTGAATAAAATGTCCCGCACGTGGTTCGATGTTTGAAGTTCTGGATACTAATCTCGGAAAAGTACAAAATAGCGGGTAACTTAAGAATCGAATTACACAATCATCTACTAAATTCTGTATTTTCTCGGGCATGTTGAACAACAAGAAAATAGCTATCGTACTTCCGGCGTACAATGCCGGAAAAACATTGGAACGTACCATCGCTGATATTCCCCAGGGATTTGTCGACGAAATTATATTGGTCGATGATTTCAGCTCCGACAACACCTTTGATTTGGCCCACAAACTTGGGCTCACCTGCATCCGCCACGAAACCAACCTGGGATATGGGGGCAATCAGAAAACCTGCTATGCATCGGCATTGGACTCCGGTGCAGACGTCATCATCATGCTTCATCCAGACTACCAATACGACCCCAAACTCACTACAGCTATGGCTGCCATGATTTCATCGGGAGTGTATGATGTGGTTCTGGGATCGCGAATTCTTGGAATGGGAGCACTGAGAGGTGGCATGCCTTTGTACAAATATATAGCCAATCGCATTTTGACCCTACTCCAGAACATCATCATCAATCAAAAGCTAAGTGAATATCATACCGGGTACAGAGCGTTTAGCCGCGAAGTTCTGGAAGATCGACAATGGATGAAAAACAGCAACGATTTTGTGTTCGACAATCAAATATTGATTCAGTTGCATCATAAAGAGGCGCGATTCGGGGAAATAAGTTGTCCCACAAGGTATTTCGACGAAGCATCATCCATCAGTTTCAGACGGTCTGTAAAATATGGATTCGGCGTGCTTGGGACGTCTATTCGCTTCAGACTGCACCGGTGGGGAATATGGAAATACCCACTACTTGATCATTGATGCGGGTCATCATAGCACACGTGAAATTTGACTCGTTCAAGTATGGGACGGATAATCATTGATCTGGGTCATCATAGCACGCGTGATCTTCTGTTCGCCCAACATAATGGCGCATCCTGCACCAAGCGACCCTCATGATCGTATTAATCCGCTTGTACCGAATCGACCGGGTCAGAATCAACTCGCCTGATCACATACATTGAGTCGCTGATCGCACCGTAATACCTGGTAAAATAAATTGGGTACAGTTTTTCATATCCCGGGACGGCGTTGAATGCAATGGCATATTCATCGCCATCGACATACCACCAACTCTTTTCGAACATACGAAGTGGCTGAAGAGGCGCCGTTTTTTTCCAGGAGTTGTATTCTGCCCCACCATCGATTTGGTTCGGAGATATTCCTTGATCTTCAAGTTCCTGCAATGCATTGAACCTGGCCCGATTCCACTCAAAACTGTCATGTGTACCAACCACACCAAATAAGAAACTGCAAACAAGCAATATTACAGCTATAGTCATACTGGTTCGGTTGCGCAAGGGCAAGTAATGATCCAACAGATAAATAATCGCAAGAATGAGCAAGGGCAAATGTAGTAGCATATATCGGTCAAAGACAAACTGACCAATCGATATAAAAACAGAATATCCACCCAATATCAATAAAACCCACCAAATTGGATGACTATCCGGTCGCATCGTTCGGTATGCTGTAATCGTAAGCAACACCCATCCACCAATATTCAATAAACCAAGAAGATGAATGATGATCCACAACGGGTATAATTCCCTGGAAAACTCAAGCATTTCATAAGTAAAATCAATCGTCATAATATGTCCGACCGTGTCATATTGCATCAGGTGGGTATATCGGGGGTTCATCAGAATATCACCGCCAACTGAGAACCCAATCGCAAGTATCAACGCAAGGGGTACAATAAGGTCCGACTTTCGGATAGTGATCTTTCGTAGTGCAAGTAAAACAAACGGGAACAAGGGCAGCAAAAAGAATCCCAAGTATTGTATCTGAATCAATCCGTAATATCCGGCACGTATGACCCACCACTCACGTGAGAATATCCAGCTCAAACTACCTGCTCCGTGATATCTTGTTGATAGTGCTCCCAAATCCGACATGATTATCTCGTACGAGACCAGAGTTAAAATCTGTACTACAGTTAGAATGATTCCGAAAACGAAAAAGCGTTTTTGATCGGATGGATTCATCAATATGGTCCACAACAAAAATGAAAAACCAATACCGAGTCCGGTTTGTCTAATCAAAACAATGGTCACAGACATAACCAAGATGACCCCAAAAACAAGGTAATTTATTGCTGTATTTGGCTTCAGCTGCATCCAGCGAACGATAAGGGCAATAAGTGCGATAAATAGCGCTGTAAAGGGAATATCTGTCATAAAAGTGTGTGACAGATAAATCCATATCGGATTACTGATCAGGATCAGAGTCCCGATTGTACGCAGCCAAACTTGACGTGTAAAAAATCCGGTCAGGTAATAAAATATGATCGACCCAGTTATGCTGAATAAAAGCGTAAACTCACGCAGATGCTCAAGTGAATAGCCAAACAGTATTGACCACAGGAATCCACCATAAAGATGCGCTACCTGGGTCATGGCAACCCAATCCGATATTTTCAGTACCCCCTCATTGATGAGACCTGAGACGCCATGTGCGTATGCCCAATCGTCGATAAGCGGAAACTCACCTGTGCGATCGATCAACAGCAACATGGCCAGATAGGCGGTCAGGATCAGACCAAAGGGAGCAAATTTTCTAAAAGTAGAATTCACAATACTCCCTTCGTTTTATTTGAAAAGATCAGGATTTTTGAGCACGTAAGGCACATTCCCATTTCCAAGCACTTGACGTCATCTCGTCAAGGGAACGTGTCGCTTTCCAGCCAAGAATCTGCTCTACTTTGGTTGTATCGGCCCAGATCTGTTCAATATCTCCTTCGCGGCGACCAACAATCTCGTAGTTCAACTTTTGTCCCGTACTACGTTCAAACGACTCGATAACCTCAAGTACCGTTTGTCCCGTACCGGTGCCGACATTAAAAAACTCAACTTCATCCGGATGTTCTTGAAGCCACTCAATTGCTTTCACATGAGCATCTGCGAGATCGACCACGTGGATGTAATCACGAATCGCAGTTCCGTCCCGCGTATTGTAATCACTTCCGAAAACTTTAAGGCGTTCGCGGACACCCGCGGCTGTTTGGGTAATAAATGGCATCAGATTAGCCGGGACACCTATCGGAAGTTCACCGATCGTGGCCGATTCATGGGCACCCACAGGATTAAAATACCTGAGCATAACAGTGCCTAATCCTTTGTGAAGCCTTGTATATTCTTCCAATATCATCTCAGCAATCAACTTCGAATTCCCGTATGGAGTTACTGATCTGGTAGTTGGTGTAGATTCGGTCACCGGTACTCTTTCAGGTTGACCGTAAACGGTGCAACTACTCGAAAAAACCAGGTTATTGACGTTAAAATCTTCAACACAACGAACGATATTCAATAGTCCGGTGATGTTGTTCTCAAAATAGATCAACGGTTTCTGGAGCGATTCGTTTACGGCTTTTTTTGCCGCAAAATGAATAATTCCATCCACAGGGAATTCTTGTTCAAAAACCCGGGCCAATCCGTCCTGATTCAGGATGTCAAGCTGATAGAATGGGATGTTTGTCCCCACCAGGTTTTCCAACGCAGGTAACACCTGCCGGCTTGAATTTGATAAATCGTCGATTATCACGGCTTGATGTCCGTGTCGATATAACTCAGCTACCGTGTGCGAGCCGATATACCCGAGCCCACCCGTCACCAATATTTTCATAAAGCATCCACTATTAGTTCATCGTGGACAAGATAATAAAAAATTTATCATCTCTTTCATCAGATTGTCACGATCATTTTGGTCCATGATTGTCTCGAATGGGAATCCAAGTACCACAACTCTATATCTGTCCGAATACCTGACCGCCGCGCTGAACTCATTTTCTGCATATCTAAGCCAGGTTTGGGCCCTGTTTCCGACCGGTTTGATTGCATCAGGTGCGTCTACTCTGTAGATATATGGATTTGGAGTCGTGTTGAACTGAAATCTTCTGGCTGGAGAGCTGATATTCTGACAATTGAAAACAGGAGGTTCAACCAAACTGACCGATGCACCTTCCCACTCATCAGCACCACGTGACCCTGCGATTGAAGTCTGTCCACCAGAAACCGAATTAAATACCACTCCTGTTCGGGAAGCATGATTGGCGGTAAAATCATATTTCAGAATATCTCGTGCGAATGCATGTGTCAGAGAATCCCGTTGTGGCCTGTGGACCAGGTCTGTCCCAACATGTGCTCCAGATACCAGTATTCCTCCACCATTCGTTGCCACATTCGTCAGAAGTGCGCGGACACCGGGTCCATATATCCCGTAACGGTGACCAACAAGGCTATCAGCAAATGCAGTTTGATTCTTGCTTTGTCTCTGATTACCGAGAATAAGATTTACCAATCGATAGCTGTTTGCACGTACCTTGCCCGATTCTACTGCCGATTCACTCACTGTAACAACATTGAGTCCGGTGTTACGGATGGCATTGGCATGTATCCAGGCGAAATCGAATGTATTACCGGCTATGATAGTAGTTTCAAGGTCACCATGACTCATTCCATGCCCGGGATTATCATTCTCTATCCATTCATCACGTAAGTTGAAGTTGACTTGTTCGCCAACATGTCCGATATCATATCGATCCGGCACACCCGCATCCAGAAAACTTGCAAAACCACGAAACTCACCGACCTTGATAATCTCAGGCGAGGAGACTCTTGTAAACCCATTGATGATAAGTACAGTTTCATTTGCACCCTGATGCACTGCCGACAATACCTCCGACGGCATACTAACCCCACCATCATTTGCTGCACGGACCTTGAAACTATAAAGTGTACCTGGTTTCAAGTCCCTGATGACTACTTCATTATCATGTACAATAAATCCATTATCGAATCCACCTTGTTCTTCCCGTGTATAAACCACATATCTCATCGGATCAGCCGTAGGTTCAAGAGGATCCTTTACTCCACTCCAACTCAGTTTAAGTCCTTCAGACACCCACTCTGCACTAAAATCCGTTACAGGTAAGGGTTGGATCACATAGTCAAGGTTATGTTGAGAAGCCACAAATTTGACTATTGACTTATAAATTGAGCGACTTATTTCAAATCTGAATCTTGGATCCATAGCATATTCCATATCCCTGAAATTCTGATGGGACAGAAGTTCAAGCAGGACAGACGGGACGTTTGGCCTTGCGGCCTCACTATATCTGGAGTTCATTAATCTCCTGCGAACCCAGGTTGTATCGAAACGGGAATGGATATCATTGACGATTTGAGTCTGCATGATGTCTGTCAAATCCCGGTTAGCCAGACGTGATTGACCATCCGGAAATCCAAAATTGAAGTTCATATCAGGTACTGAGTAAATAGCTAACGTACCCACAATTCTGTCATCAAGAGTTAGACCGGCATCCGTATGAAATGCAACGGAAACCTCAACAGGTAATCCAAGTCCGGCACTTCTGTCTCTGTTTGGACCAAAAGGAGCACCACGCAAATAGTTCACCCACTCACCACGACTCTGGAAATCATCATTATAGTCATTGTTATCATTCAGTTTCCAGACCAGGGTATCGGGTACACCGCTATATTGCAAATTATATCTGGCAGCCTCCAGAAATCGTGGTCTTCCAGAAGTCCTTCCGTCCCGCTCAACTATACCCATACCACCTCCGAAACGGACACCATCAGCTGTTACGAACAAACCGGATTCTTTACTTCGATTTGATAATTCGACCGCATGTTCACCACCTTTTTCAAATCTGAAATGTCCCAAATAGATCCAAGTACCACCGCCCACTTGTTGGTTAACCAAAAAATTCGTCTCACCACCACTGTGATACACTCTGTAATGTGCATCGCTTGTGCTATTCTCTTTGGATGCATAACTGATGTAAACTGCATATTCACCTGTTTCAGGAATCTCAGGAACCCAACGAACCATGGTGGTCTGAACGGTATCGGTTGTAGTTGTTCGATAGGTACCCTCGGAAAATGGATTACGCGAACCTGAGAGGGGTCCTGAGGGACGATTAAATCCAGGTGAACTTCCTTGCACCCAGCCAGATCCACGGGTTGTCGAAATCTCAGTATAATAACTTCCGGAATTCATTTCGCCCATCTCTGAAAAGGGCTTAAGATCTTTGTCATTATCAATGACCACCTCGTGGGACTGTGTATCTCGTTCACGTGGTAGCCAGACATAGGCACCTGCGTTTTCAAGCATTGGAACGATATAAGGCAACACAAATGACATGGGTAGCATATCTTCGACTGTTCCAAACAGTCTTGGTCGCTGCCATTCCCATCTCTTGAGTTGATTATTGAAATACCACCCATGACTGTGCCACATCGCTACCTGACGGGATTCCAATCCCTTTGGGGCATCCCAGGGACGATCAAGATTTCGAATCCATTTAAATCCATCAGCCGGATCAACTTCCGGTGTTCGAGTTAAATGTGTACGGACAACCTCTTCATTCACTACAGCTGTTTCAAAACTTGGACTCTGTGAAGCCGATCCTTGTACGTTGCGACGATTGGGGTCTTGTTCAATAATATTGAATACCCCTTCGAATTCTGTACCCCTCGTGTAATAGATTGGAATCAGTTCCTCAAGTCTGTATCCCATTGAAAACATTTCAATGCGGGCTGTATTCAACTCTTCTGGCATATAACTTCTGATTACGGAGTCCGCCTGCGATACTGTGGCAGGTCGAATCGGATATTCCGAAAATCTTGTGTCGAAAGTGACCTTGAATACGTTTTGTACTTGATCCAGTTCTACCGATTCGATTCGAACCTGAGGACCAAGCTCTCTTCTTCCTGTAACTGTACCATTTCTCATATCCATGAGATATTTTTCGACAGCAATATGAGCTAATCGCGTCATTTCATCCATCGAATCATAGTTGTAGGTGGAAGTCCAACCTTCAGGAGTTATTGAAATTCCGGTAGTTGGATCATATCCGGATTTACCAACTTTTTTCGAAGGGACACAAGAAGCCAAAAACAGGATCGAAATGATTAAACCTGAAATGAGTGAGGGATTGATTCGCATACCAAAAGCATCAAGATTTATGTAGAATGATAATGCTCAAAATAGGCAAATCATACCCCTCTTACAATCAATTAAGCGATATCCTTAGTAGATCATTTCAAGAGCATCATTTTTCTGACTTGTCTAACACCCTGCGACTCAATCTGAACCAAGTATATTCCACTGGCCAGTGAATGTGCATTAAATGTGACTTGATGATACCCCGACTGGAAATGACCGTCAGCCAAAATCCCAACCTGTCTACCAAGTAAATCGACAACAATGATTTTCACATCTGCTGATTCCGGCATAGCCCAACGGATGTTGGTGCTTGGATTGAACGGATTTGGATAAGCGGGATACAATACAAAAACTTCCGGAGTCTGGGTTCCGGGAACTTCCGGATTGGTCA
>CAZDYD010000049.1:0-20326 GCA_964509715.1 uncultured Chitinophagales bacterium | reverse complement strand
AGCGGAGAGCGGAGAGCGGGGAGCGGAGAGCGGTGAGCGGTGAGCAGAGAGCGGAGAGCGGAGAGCAGGGAGCGGAGCGGGGGTTAGGGGGCGGAGACCAGTACAATGTCTTCTGCTACGAGGCCTTTGTCGTTTTGAATGAGTGTGAACTCAAAGATTAAATCTCGGCTTGGCAAAAAACTGCTGTCAAAGTCGGTTTCAAACTGAGAAACATGTGCAAATACCGTCCGGTATGGGGATTCTTCAGCTCTGGAGTCTGTTACCCATAAACGATCTTCGATTTTGTTGAGATATCGCATGAATCCGTATCCATCACTGTGCGAGAAGTCGTAGCACATTCCTCTGACACGGGATCCTACTGTGCCCCATTCGTAGGGTGATTTTATGGGAAGGAGTCCGGGTATGGTGTAACCAGATATATACAGATCTACTTCACGTTTCAGTGCCTGGGCTACGTTGTCGAATCCAATCAACTCGACGCGTTTACCTTTTCCTTGAAGGGCCTGAACGACCGGGACAAATCCCCCATCACTACTCAGTAATACTACTCTGTCACATCCGTCGGTCTGTGTGAGCAAGTCGACAGACATGTCTATGTCCACCGTATTTTTAGTAACCGTGGTGTGTGTTTCAGGATCGGTGTATTTCTGAAGAGGTTTTTCGATTACTTTGTATTCGAAATCTCTCATGACTTCCATGAAACGGGTGGTTTTTTGCTTGTAGACCTGGTCGTCGCGTAAGCGCTCTCGATCTATTGCCAAATACACATTCAGCCGGCACGCACTACAGCTTCCACGCATGGCAAATTTTCTCAGGATGTCGTATCTAAGTCCAAAGCCACCATTGAGAGTGACATTGACAGCATCCACAAACACACTAACTTTTCGTGAACAACTCATCTAATAATACTTTCTATGTTGGTACTTTACGAGTCGATGCAGCCGCTAATTACTCACTGCTCGAACAGGCTTAAGGGTATATAATACGAAAAATGATCCAATAAGTGACAATGTCAGCTTTACTTGTACTGAATCAACATAAGCACCCGGAATTACGTTCGGCAACCACACAATGAGGGATGTAAATAAAATCACATATAATGCCCTGAGCATCCTGTATCTAACCTGGAGTGCTTTTTGTGAATAGTGAAGTAGTGCATGACTGATTACAGCATAACAGACTAAGGTCGCGATGGCGGCACCCATCATGCCGAATTTCGGAACCAGTATGAAGTTTAGCGAGACCGTGATCACAGATCCGACGAGTGTGATTCCCGGAAGTAACTTGGTTTTTTCTTTGATAAATATTCCGGCAGAGAATACCACAAACCATCCCTGGAACCAGTAAGCAAGTAATAGCACCGGTACGATGTTGAGTCCAGCCCAATATCTGTCGTTGATGAGCGTGCTCCCATCCATAAATGGCATTTTTATGGCGGCTATTTCGGTCACAAACATTGAAATCACCACAAAAATAATTCCTGCGAATATATTGAACCAATCAAAGACCTGTGCAAACACTACGCGATTGTCATCGGCTTTGGCATATTTCATAAAGAAAGGTTGCCAAGCCATTCGGAACATCTGGACCGTTAACATCATGAAGATACCAAGTTTGTAGCATGCATTGTAGATACCAGTGATGTCCTCCGGAGAATATGCGATTCCATAAATGGCTTCAATGGCCTCTGGTGACATCGAGTTCAGATAAAAACGGTCGACGGCTTCGTTGATCGCGAAACCAAGGCCGTTCGGGACGTATGGCAGCCCGAATAGCAAAACTTTTTTCAGGATCGGGATGTCAAATTTGCCGGATAACTGATTTCGGGTATGAATCCACAGACCAATGGCGGTAATGGCTGATGCGGCAAGGTTACTCCAAAGGACGGCTTCGATCCCCATCCCGAGTCCGGCTATGAGATAAATATTCAGGGACAGGTTAATGATAACATTTAATATTCGATATGCTGCGTAGGTAAAGGATTTACGCACCAAACGAAGTTCGGCATATGGCACGATTCCAAGGGCGTCGAACCACAAAATACCGATTAGCAGGAGGTATATGCTGCCTGCATTTGCACCATCAAGACTCAGCAATGGCATCATCCAACCCGATGAGAAGATCATGAGGATAGCAAAGACCGTACCTGCGACGAACATGGCCGACTGAATGGTACGGAAGACGTCTTTTGATCCCTCCCTTTCTGAACCGTATCGGATATAAGAGGACTCCATCCCGAATGTGAAGATCACATTTAGGAACACAAATGCCGCAAAAATCAACGAAATTACCCCGTATTCGCCCGGAGCAAAGTACCCTGTATAGAATGGGACCAACAAGTAGTTCAGGAATCGGGCGACAACGCTGCTGAGTCCATAGACTGCGGTGTCTGACGCCAATTCTTTGATTTTTGACATGGAGTGAACCGGTTTATTTTACCAACTCAGTTAGTGCACGCACACCCAGCAAATAGCTTTGTGCGCCAAATCCGGCAATGATGCCATTACAGACTCCACCGGTCAGGGAATGGTGTCGAAATTCCTCACGAGCGTGGATGTTTGACAAATGGACCTCCACTTTGGGAAGTTTGATTATGGAAAGTGCATCACGAATGGCGACGGATGTATGTGAATAGGCTCCGGCATTGATCATGATGGCATGGGGTCCGCCTGATGTTACTACTTGGTGTAAGCGCTCAATGATTTCACCTTCATGATTGGATTGATAAAAATCAAATTGGTGGTCCGGGTAGGTGGATTCGAGCAGTTGATATATATCGTCGAGTGTTGAGGTGCCGTAATGGGCTGAATCACGGTGACCAAGCATGTTCAGGTTGGGTCCGTTGATAACAAGTATTTTCATAATTGGACCTTTGAGCGAATTTGTTCAGCGATGAGCGACATATCATCTTTGGATACCGATGATTTGATTCCCAATGAAAACCCTTTGCGTGCGGGATAGATTGGAATAAGGTGCAAATGGGAATGTGGTACTTCCAGTCCTTCTACAATAATTCCGGTCCGGATGCAGCCGGTAACTTCATCGATGGCACGTGCAATTTTTTTCGCAAATGGTAGCATCGCGGCAAGGACATCATCGGGTTGGTCAAAAAGATAATCTATTTCAACTTTTGGGACTACCAGGGTATGCCCTTTTGCCACTGGATTTATGTCCAAAAACGCAATGAATTGATCGTTTTCGGCGATTTTGTAGCAAGGGATTTCTCCCTGAATGATGCGTGTGAAAATGCTGGCCATAGTTGTCAGATTTGTTATCGGTCAGGTTAAAATAGATAAATCCTGATAAATTGTGAACCCTATTAACGAAGATGTCAGAAATTTTATGTTGCATTTAGACGCTTTTTGTTCTTATATTTGGAATCTGTCAGCGATTTTATACCGAATATATCGCTAACGAGTCGGTAGCTCAGTCGGTAGAGCAGCGGCCTTTTAAGCCGTAGGTCGTGGGTTCGAGCCCCACCCGACTCACACAAAACCAAATACATTCAGACCCCGTCCTGGGAACAGGCCGGGGTTTTTTGTTTTATGAATGCGGTTATGGAATGATAGAACAATTTTTTAGATTGTATCCGATCAAGTCGTCGTAATAAGTCCAACCGTATATGAAATCATACCGTAAACTGGTAAATCCATTATCGATTACCCTCCTTTATCTGGTTGGTGGAGGATTATGGATACTCTTTTCGGACCAATGGGCTCAGGGGATTTCAGATGACCCAGCCTATGTTTCCCAGCTTCAAACGTATAAAGGTTGGTTCTATATCTTGGTGACAGGATTCATCCTGTATCTATTAATGATGAAGCATAAAAAGTATGTTACCGAATCGGCGTTGAAGCTTCGCGAGATACAGCGTCAATACGAAATCATCTTCCTTCATAGTCCGTACCCCATGGTCATTGTCGGACGCGATGATCATGCCATACTTGGTGCGAACAAAGCGGTATGGGAGTTGTTCAAAACTTCTCGCAAGCAGGAATCAGGATTACATTTACGAGATATGTTCACAAGTAAGTTGTATGACAAGCTCGTTATGAAATTGGACGCCTTGACCAGTGGAGTCAATCTTGGCGTTTTTAAATCAAATGATAGCAAAGGAGATGAACTTATACTTGAAGTCTCAGCTTTTCCGGTTCAATTTGACAATCATAAGTCCTCTTTGGTCATTCTTAACAATGTCACGACAGAGGTGCGCAGTCGAGAAAAAATCAATGAACTTACCCAGTCACTTGAAAGAACAGTTGAGGAACGTACCCGTGAGCTTCAAAATGCCAATACAGAACTGGAGGCATTCTCTTATTCCGTTTCTCACGATTTGAGAGCCCCCTTACGTGCCATAGATGGGTTCAGTCTGGCGGTTATTGAAGAATTTGGGGCAAAAATGGATCCCATGGCCAACAACTACCTCCAACGTGTACGAAAAGCATCTATGAGGATGGCTGTATTGATCGATGATCTGACCCGATTGTCGCGCATAACTCGAACAGCGATTTCAATTGAAGAAATTGATCTTACTGAAATGATCCACGGACTTGTTTCTGAAAACCTGTCTGAATGGCCTGATGTACAATATGAAATCCATGTTCAGCCCGATATGCGCATCCGTTCTGATGCGGGATTAATAAAAATCCTGCTGGATAACCTGATTTCAAATGCGTTCAAATACAGTTCAGACATCAGTAATCCGGTCATTCACATCGGTGCCGTTGAGTCCGACGGCATAACCGAATACTTTGTGCGGGACAATGGAGCGGGTTTTGACATCCAGTATGCCGACAAGATTTTCAAAGCTTTTCAGAGGTTATCTCCAACCTCCAATAAACCGGGGACAGGTATTGGGTTGGCCACCGTTGAACGGATTGTCAATCGCCTGAAGGGTGGAATCAGGGTAGAATCGGAACCTGGAAAAGGCTCAACGTTCTATTTCTACCTTCCTGAAGGAAAATAATTCCCCCTTTCAAATTGGAGTATTGAGGAAGTAGACTGTTTTTTCGTAACTTCTACCGTATAAAACTAAACAATAATCGGTAAAACTATCATGGAAATACCCGGAGGGAGCATACTTTTAGTGGAGGATAACGAAGACGACATCGATCTGACACTCCTCGCTTTCAAAAGAAATAATATTCAGAATGAAATCACTGTCGCCAGGACCGGAGAAGAAGCGCTTAAAATCCTTCATGGCTCAGAATTTGCCCATATCCCGCTGCCATCCGTCGTTTTGATGGATATCAACATGCCAGGAATGGGTGGGTTGGAAGCGCTCAAACACATCCGAAGCCATCATAGAACCAAAACGTTACCTGTGGTCATACTCACCTCTTCGAAAGAAGATCAGGACATTTTGGAGAGTTATCACAGCGGTGCCAATAGCTACATCCGCAAACCAGTTAATTTTAATGAATTTGTTGAAGCGGTAAAACAACTTGGTATGTATTGGCTTTTGTTGAATGAACCATTACCTTAGGGCGGAACATAAACACACCCAGATGAGTGATAAAAACCGGATACTGATTGTCGAAGATGAGTTCATCATTGCGATGCTCATAGAAAAACAGGTAACACGACTTGGCTATACCGTTGTGGATAAGGTCACGTCGGGTGACCGTGCCATCGATGCGGCTAAAGCCAGGAAATGTGATCTGATTTTGATGGATATCAAGATTCTGGGTGATTTGGATGGAATTGATACGATGAAAGAGATCCGGAATTTTTCGGATGTCCCGGTTATTTACATTACCGGTAACTCGGATCCACTTACCCGTGAACGAGCGTTCACAACAAATCCATCCGGATATATCATCAAGCCTATTGAGCTCGAGGTTCTACGTGTGACTATCGGAGAGGCCTTGGGAAGCTGAGTATAACCTCACAGCCGTTTTTCCCATCTGATGTCAATTCAATGTTGCCGTTCATGCGCAACAAACAGCGCTTGGCGATTGCAAGTCCTATGCCAAGTCCCGGATAGGTTTCAACTCCGTGCAGTCGATTGAATATTCCAAAGATATTTGAGATATATTCAGGATCGACACCGATACCGTTATCGAGCAAACAGATCGTGCTCTTGTCCTCATACTGGTGACCAGTAATATTTACGCAAGGAGTTGTGTGGCCATCAACATAGATACCCGCATTCAACAGCACCTCCGTCAATGCGTACTTCAAAAGCACTTTATCGGCTGGAATAACTGGGATGGGGCCCGAGGTCTTGATCTCGATAGGTTTTGGCAACGTGGAGTTGACTTCCGGTAAAACCTCCCTATGGATGAATTCTAAAATATCTATGGTTTCGTGGCGGACCTTATGCGAGGCCAGCTTAACATAAAGCGACAATTTATCGACGAGCGAGTTCATCTTATCGGCCGACTTTGAAATACGATTGAGGTATTCCAGTACGTCGGTATCCAGTTGCTGTTGGTAGTCCTCTGTGATCACTTTTGAAAACCCCTTAACAGAGCGGATCGGGGCGCGTAGGTCATGTGACATCTTTCGAGTGAGGTCTGAGAACTCGAGCTCAATGGTCTCGATGGCTTGATTACGTTGTTCAACATCTTGAAGCACCTTGTAAAAAAGTCGGTTCAGAGCCGACATCATGATCCATGAGAATATGGCTACGATCAGAATATTGAACAAGAGATAGGGCAAATGGGCGAAAATACTTGGCAAGAGACGGTCGGGGACCCCACTGTTAAGTAACATCATCGAAATTCCGATATATATCAGGCTGACGAAAGCGTATGTCAGAGTAATATAAGCCGAAGATTTGATGGGAGCATTGATAGCTCTTTTGAGCCATTCTCGCTTTTTGATACTATGAAACAGTGTTTTTTCCATGCTATACGATATATAAAAGGAGGTATAAATCAAATAGCAGGGACAATTATTGACAAAAAGATAATATCATATTGCATTGATAGGGTAATCGTCCGTATATTTGTGGCCTACCCTGAAACAGGGGCTGTTAGCTCAGTCGGTTCAGAGCACCTGCCTTACAAGCAGGGGGTCGGGGGTTCGAGTCCCTCACAGCCCACATAAAAAAGCCTTGCAAGACACCCGTTTTGCAAGGCTTTTTTCGTTTTATATGGGTATATTAGATACATGTTTAAACAACCAATCAAATATTCCATTCTGGAGCTTGCTGTTGTATCAAGCGGTGAGAGTTATCAGCAGACACTAAGGAACTCGCTTGCGATAGCCCGCGAGGCCGAGGCTCACGGATATGAGCGCATATGGTTTGCGGAGCATCATAATTCGGACAATATCGGTAGTAGTGCGACTTCGATTCTGATCGGGTACGTTGCGGAGAATACAGAATCTATACGGGTCGGATCCGGTGGGATTATGCTTCCGAATCACTCACCATTGATCATAGCTGAGCAATTTGGAACGTTGGCGCATTTGTATCCAGGCAGAATAGACCTGGGTATGGGACGTGCTCCTGGTACCGATCAGCTCACAGCACGGGCCATCCGATCGGATTTTATGGAGGCGGCGCATTCTTTTCCTGTAGAGGTTGAGAAAATACAGCAGTATTTCGCGGACGATAATGTCACGGCAAAAGTTAGAGCTCCTATTGCGGAGGGGACTCGGGTTCCGATTTATATATTGGGTTCCAGTACCGACAGTGCCCATTTAGCCTCCGGTAAGGGACTTCCATATGCATTTGCCAGTCATTTCGCATCCACCCACCTCCATCAAGCATTAAACATCTATCGGAACCAATTTCGTCCATCGGAGGTGCTCGAAAGTCCCTACACCATTGCGGGCGTTAATATCATCATTGCCGATACAGATGAAGAAGCTCAACGACTTTTCACATCAACCATTCGGATGTTCATTGGGGTGCTAACCGGAGCCCGTGAGCCCCTGCAGCCTCCTATCGAAATGAACGACGAACTCAGAGGTGTTTTGCAGCATCCCGCTGTGAGTCAGATGTTGAAATACTCCTTTGTGGGAAGTAAAGAGACCGTCAAGTCACAGATTCAGCTATTTCTGGATGAAACGGGCGTCGATGAGCTCATGGTGGCTTGCGCTATGTATAACCTGAACGACCGCCTGAAATCGGTCCGGCTTCTTGCAGAGATCATGGTTGAACTGAGTTAAATAATTTACTATTGTGGACGATTATGAACTTCCCTCTTCAGCCCACATTACAAAACGATCAAGTCGCGTTATTTCCATTATTGGATGACGACTTCGAGGCATTGTTTGCCGTTGCTTCTGACCCACGAATTTGGGAACAACATCCAAACAAAGACCGTTGGCAGCGGACCGTGTTCCAAAATTATTTTGAGGGGGCGATCAAGAGTAATGGAGCATTCAAAATCGTGGATGTGTCCACAGGCGAAATTATTGGAAGTACACGATTCTATGATTTCAGTCCCAGTGATAGTTGCATCCTCATCGGATATACTTTTTTTGCGGTGCACTGTTGGGGAAAAGGGTTCAATCCGATAGTCAAGAAACTCATGCTCGATCATGCGTTTCAGTATGTTTCGAAGGTTCAGTTTCACATCGGATCTACAAATTATAGGTCTCAGGTATCCATCGGACGCCTTGGCGCGGTCAAAGTTGGTGAGGTTGAAGTTGCGTATTATGGTGAACCTCCAAAGTTGAATTTCGTGTATGAAATCACGCGCGAATTGTGGGGCGAACGATGATATGTGCAGCCGGATGTTGGCGGCATAGAATATTCCTTTAATCCATAGATACCATATGAAATACGCCGCATTACTTCGGGGGATAAATGTCGGGGGAAACAATAAAGTCCCGATGAAAACATTGATCCAATTGTTTGAGTCCATCGGATTCACCGGAGTTTCGACCTACATCAATTCCGGAAACATCTTTTTTGAATCTGATAAGGGGGATAAGGAGCTCATTAGGGAAGCCATCGCAGCTGCATTAGGAAGTGCATTCGATTTTGAGATTCCCTTACTGGTGAAGTCCAGGGAGGAGCTGGAAGCTATTCTGCGAGTTATTCCTAATCACTGGACCAACGATGATAATCAAAAAACCGATATTGCGTACCTGTTTCCGGAAGTGGACTATCCCGAAATCGTAAGCCAACTCCCCTTCGATCAGGAGTTCATCAATATTATGTACGTCCCTGGCGCTCTCATCTGGAATCTGAGCCGAGTCAACCACTCCAAAAGCAAATTGGACAAGATCGTGGGAAGTAAACTCTACAAACAAATGACTGTGAGAAACGTCAATACAGCCAGGCGACTGGCACAGGATTGAAAAACCAATCAAAACAGAAGCGCTACAATAAGTAAAAGGATTTGTCAGAAACCGAATCTATATTATCATTGGGTTTTTAGGATATTTGCGTGAAAACATTCATTGAAACAGACAACCTATAGAATGATTATGGAACTAAAAAAAGATTTACTAATTCCAACAAAAAAGTCGAAATTCCGGGTAATCCTTGGAATTCTGTTTGTCGTTTTATCGGCATCTTGGATTGCACTCCGAATAGTAGATGATCAAATCATTAGACCATTTGACTGGATCTACTCCGGTGTATTTGCTCTCACTGGATTAGCTCATGCTTTGGAAGGATTTGGAATTTCATTTTTAGCCCTATTTTTCAAAGCCTTTCTATCAATCGATACCGAGCGGATTTCAGTCAAACTCGGTGTATTTGCCAAGGAATTCAATCTCGATTGGATGGAAGTCCAGAGCATTAACTACACCCTCAACAAATTTCAATTCATGCAGAAAGATGGACATATCAAAATCATGGATGTTTCGACGCTTGATTACACTTCCAAAAATGAGCTCAAATCAGTTATTCAAGACATTGCCTTGAGTAAACAGATTCAGACAGTCATTCGCTGACAAACTATGACATACCACATTCTGAACGGAGATTGTTTGGCTGAACAGCTCGGGCAGACTTCCATCGATGGAAAACTGATCGTATGTGCAGAATGTCTGATTGATGGGGATTTATCCGGTGACACCCTATCTGAATTTTGGGAAACACGAGCAACGTTCCTCTCTGACTCCTATTCGGCAACCAAAGACGAGTATTTCACCAAGGTCGTGACCGCGTTTGATACCATCCTGACCCTTCCTGAAGATGCAGAGGTGAATCTTTGGTTCGAAAACGATTTATTTTGTCAGGCAAACATGTGGTTTGTAATGTCACTTCTCAGTGATAGTCCACCTAAAACATTGTACCGCATCTTCCCTGTTATTGAAAATCCCAAAGACGAGTGGAAAGGGTTCGGAGCATCGGACACCCATGCGTTGGAAATGGCGTATCAATCCAGAGTAATGATCAACTCGGAAGACATACAGCTCGGAGCATCACTTTGGAGAGCCTACAAGCACGGGGAGCTTGAAACATTGAAAGAATTATCCAGGCAGTCGTCCCGGGCATTTCAGCAATTGAAAGACGTCGTTCAGGCCCATATTGACCGATTTCCGGGTGGTAATCAACCTGGCAGACCCGAAATAGCCATCAGACAGCTGATTGAACACACGTCCACTGACTTCGGCATCGTATTCACCGAATTCTCTAAACACCACGGCATATACGGCTTCGGCGACAACCAAGTTAGGCAGATGTTTGACAAGATCATGGGTCGCGACTGAATACAAAACCTCTTAAACTGTTAGCCACTAAAAGAATCACACATAAGTTCCATGTAGAAAACAGTTGTCCAATCAGACAACAATTATTAACTTGTGTTGATGAGTGAATTAAAACATAGAGAAATTGTCTTATACAAAGACTTCTTTGCTGAATTCTTTAGAAAACAGAGTTCAAAAGTTAAAGACAAGATTTTATGGACATTACGACTCATTGAAACACAGGAACAAATCCCTTCAGACTATTTTAAACATATAGAAGGAACAGAAGGACTTTTTGAAATTAGAATAAAACTAGGTAGTGATATATTTCGAATATTTTGCTTTTTCGACGAAGGTAGGCTTGTAATTTTGGCGAATGGATTTCAAAAAAAGACTCAGAAAACGCCAAGAACTGAACTAAAGAAAGCTTTAAAGATAAAGGATGAATATGAGCAACAAAAATGATCTTAAAACTCTCGATCAATTTATTGATGAGAATTATGGAAAAATTGGTACACCAGATAGAAACGAGTTCGAAAAGGGGTTTGAATCGTTCAAAATTGGTTTTTTAATCCAACAAGCAAGGCTCGAAAAAGGATTAACTCAGGAAGAATTAGCGAAAAAATGCGGTACAAATAAAGGTTACATTTCCAAGATTGAGAACGATTTAAAAGAAGTACGTATTTCTACACTTCAAAAAATTGTGGAACGTGGACTGGGTGGGCACCTTGAACTATCAATAAAACTGTGACTTAAAAACACTCTACGACATCGTCGAAAAGGGACTTGGTGGCAAAATCACGTTATCAATCGAGGTTTAATAGAGTTCTTCGAGATATTTAATAATTTGGCATCCGTACAACTTGCACAGAGATAAACTACCATGACAGAACTCGAACTTATCATTGATTTTCATCGAAACTCGGAGCGCCAGGGTCCCGGTAGTGTGTCAGACACGCTAAGAGCGTTATCATTTGTCTATATGCCAGCAGAAAGACCGCTTGAAGTTGCGGATCTTGGATGCGGATCCGGCGGACAAACCCTCACTCTTGCCCAACACCTAAACGCCCGAATCACCGCAGTCGACCTCTTCTCTGTCTTCCTGGATGAGCTCAGCCAGAAATCGAAGCATCTGGGATTGACAAGTAAGATTTCTACGATCCAAGCCTCCATCGATCAGCTTCCTTTTTCACCTGAACAACTCGACCTTATCTGGTCTGAAGGTGCGATTTACAACATCGGTTTCGCCAATGGAATCAACGTCTGGAAGGAGTTCCTCAAACCCGGTGGATACCTCGCTGTGAGTGAAATAACCTGGATATCGCAGTCGAGACCCAAAGAAATCGAAGTTTTCTGGACCAGTGAATATCCTGAAGTCGATACTGCTGCGAACAAAATCCGCGTACTTGAGGAAAATGGATTAACGCTGGAGGGATATTTCAATCTGGGTCCGGAAAGCTGGATCGAAAACTATTATCGTCCGATGGAAAGAAGGTTTGACGAGTTCTTGACCCGACACGACCACTCAGAACTGGCACAAAAAATCGTCAAAGCCCACAAAGAGGAAATCGAACTCTACAAAAAGTATCAGTCCTACTACAGCTACGGATTTTACATTGCGAGAAAAAAATAATTCAGTACATTGGAAATGGTTATAATCAACTTGATTGCAGGCAGATAACCAAGTCCTGATCGATTAACAGAAATAGTTAAATCTAAACCAGATATCCATAACACGAGTTACCCTCGCAAAACGCATCATGATATGATTACACAAAAGATTACTCCCTGCCTTTGGGTTGAAACGACCGATGCCAAAGCCGTAGTTGACTACTATCTATCTATATTCAAAGATGGAAAGCTCAAAGAACACCGCAGGTTTCAGAATCCCCCGGAAGTTGGCGGAGGCGAATTCGAAACAGCGATTGTGGAACTCAACGGGATCGAATTCAGCATTCTGGCCGCTGGACCCCACTTCACATTCAATGAATCCGTTTCGTTTGTCATAAACTGCGCCGATCAGGCGGAAGTAGACTACTACTGGGACGCCCTGACCGCAAACGGCGGACAAGAAAGCGTATGTGGATGGTGCAAAGACAAATACGGACTCTCCTGGCAAGTCGTTCCCGTAGAATACTTCGATCTCATCAACAGTGAAGACCCGAATATCCGTGAAAAAGCCATGAAAAACACCTTCCATCAGAAGAAGTTGATATTGGCGGAGTTGAAATCTATTGAGAGGCAGGCAAGATTGTAATTTTTGACACTAATTGTCACAGTTTTCCGCGCTTTAGCATTTTCAATTAATCATATCATCAATTCAAGTTCCTCGTTTCAACAAAAAATACTACCTTCTCTAATTAAGGTAGATGTGATTAAGTTGATTTGTCCACCATGAATTTACTGCTTGTGATGACTTATGATTGATAAAAAGAGCTTATCTGAGAGAGATATCTGTACTAAGTTCATCACTCCTGCTATCGAGAATGCCGGGTGGAACAAAACAACTCAGTTGCTTGAAGAAGTGTCGTTTACAGATGGGAAGATTTTTGTCAGGGGCAAATTAACTGCTCGTGGAACACGGAAACGAGCAGATTATATACTTTACTACAAACCGAATATTCCAATTGCTATCGTCGAAGCTAAGGATAACAAACACTCCGTTAGGGCTGGAATACAACAGGCTCTAGATTATGCCAAAATTCTGGATATCCCCTGCGTATTTAGTAGTAATGGCGATGGATTCCTTTTTCATGATAGATCTGGATTCAACGAAAATGTAGAGCAGGAACTCGGGTTAAATGACTTCCCTTCTCCCGAACAGTTATGGCAGAGGTACAAAAAGTACAAAGGGATAACGACTCCTGATGAAGAGAAAGTCGCTGCTCAAGATTATTATTTCGATTCAAGCGGTAGAAATCCACGGTATTATCAACAGATAGCCATTAATCGGACGGTGGAAGCAATTGCCAGAGGTCAAAACCGAATTTTATTGGTGATGGCTACCGGTACAGGAAAAACATATACCGCATTTCAGATTATTCATAGGCTTTGGAAAAGTGGGGCAAAGAAGCGGATCCTGTTCCTTGCCGACAGAAATGCCCTCATCGATCAAACTCGCAGAGGAGACTTCAAGCATTTTAAGGATAAAATGACGGTCGTGAAGCATCGCATGATCGACAAAAGTTACGAAGTTTACCTTGCCCTTTATCAAGGATTAACCGGTGCCGATGAGGATGCAAATGCTTACAAACATTTTTCCCGTGATTTCTTTGATTTGATTGTGATTGACGAGTGTCATCGTGGAAGCGCAAAAGATGACAGCGCCTGGAGAGAGATTCTAAAATATTTCAGTAGAGCAACACATATTGGATTGACTGCAACTCCGAAGGAAACAGATGAGGTTTCTAACTCAGAGTATTTCGGAAATCCAATTTACACGTACTCCCTAAAACAAGGTATCGATGATGGTTTTCTGGCTCCATATCGTGTAATTCGTGTTAATTTGAATATCGATGCAGAAGGCTGGCGGCCGGAACAGGGTAAAAAGGACAAACATGGCAACGATGTTGAAGATCGAGTGTACAATCGAAAAGACTTCGATCGCCATTTGGTAATCGAGGAGCGTACACAAACCGTTGCCAGAAAGTTAACAGAGTTTCTGATAGGATACGATAGGTTCGCTAAGACCATTGTTTTTTGCACCGACATCGACCATGCTGAAAGAATGCGTTCAGCACTTGCTAACTTGAACTCGGATCTTGTTGCTGAGAACTACAAATACGTGATGCAAATTACCGGAGATAACGACGAAGGGAAGCGTGAACTCGACAATTTTATTAATCCAGAGGAGATCTATCCTGTTATTGCTACCACATCAGAATTAATGACAACAGGTGTCGATGCACAGACTTGCAAAGTGATCGTACTGGACTCTGAAATCAAATCCATGACAAAGTTTAAGCAGATTATTGGTCGTGGGACTCGAATCAACGAAGAATTCGGGAAGATGTATTTCAACATATTGGATTTCAGAAATGTCACTGATTTGTTTGCTGATAAAGAATTCGATGGAGATCCGATCCGAGTTAAACCTGTAGACGAGGATACAGACATTACTGGAATTGTTGAAGAGGAGGATGTCATCTACGACCCAGACATCATCGATGATGAAGGAAACGAAGTGATATTCCCTCCTCCAATAATTAGGGGACCCGATGTACCACCAATTCCACCAAAGTCACACAGAGAAAAAGTCTATGTCAATGGCGTAGATGTATCTGTATTGATTAGCCGAGACATGTACTTCGATACCAGCGGGAAGCCGATAACAACCAGTTTAAAAGATCATACAAGGGAAATCATCAAAGGTAGATATTCGTCTTTGGATGACTTTCTGAATCAGTGGAACAATACCGAAAAGAAAGAAGTCTTGATCAAGGAATTGGAAGACCAAGGTGTTTTGGTTGATGCTCTACGTGATGCGGTCAATCGAGAAGTTGATTTATTTGATCTGATATGTCACGTAGCGTTTGATCAACCACCATTGACACGCAAAGAACGCGCTAATAACGTTAAAAAACGTGATTATTTCACGAAATATGGGGATCAAGCCAGAAAAGTGCTTGAAACACTTTTAGATAAGTATGCCGATGAAGGTATTACGAACATTGAAAGTATGGATATTCTGCGTGTCCAGCCCCTTACTGATTATGGATCACCCCTTGAAATCATCAATAAATTCGGTAGCCGAAATGACTACCTCAACGCCATCAAAGAATTAGAACAAGAACTTTATAAGACAGGTGCTTAATGAGTTCAGAAATTATCATATATCAAACCGAAGATGGCAATACCAAAATTCAAACCCGTTTGGAGAACGAAACGGTTTGGTTAACACAAGAGCAAATCAGTGAGCTTTTCCAGCGAGACAGAAGTGTGATTACCAAACATATTGGGAATGTTTTTAAGGAGGGCGAGTTGGACGAAAAAAGCAATGTGCAAAATTTGCACATTAGTGGTTCCGACCGTCCGGTTAAGTTCTACAATCTGGATGTTATCATTTCTGTTGGGTACAGAGTAAAATCCCACAGGGGCGTTCAGTTCCGTAAATGGGCTACTGCTCGCATAAAAGAGTACATTGTAAAGGGCTTCACCTTAAATGATGAGTTGCTCAAAGAAGCCGGTGGCGGCAACTATTTTGACGAATTGCTCGACCGAATCAGGGACATTCGCTCTTCTGAAAAAGTCTTTTGGAGAAAAGTGCTTGATATTTATGCTACCAGTATTGATTACGATCCCAATACCGATTTATCGCAGACTTTTTTCAAAACAGTCCAAAACAAGATGCATTGGGCTGCTCATGGGCAAACAGCCGCCGAAGTAGTTTACCAGCGCATTGATGCAGCAAAACCCAATCTAGGACTTACCAGTTTTAAGGGTGAAAAACCAACTAAAAAAGAAACCGAAGTAGCCAAAAACTATCTCAACGAAAAGGAACTGGACATTTTAAATAGAATGGTAACGGCATATCTGGAAATGGCCGAGTTGCAAGCCATGAACCGCAAACCTATGTACATGAAAGATTGGGTGGCTCGCTTAGATGATTTTCTATCCATGACAGGCAATGAAATTCTAGATCATGCAGGAAGTGTCAGTCATCAAAAAGCACTTGAAAAAGCACATGTAGAATATGAAAAGTATAAAGAACGAACCAAAAACGAGTTATCTAATGTGGAAAAAGATTTCATCAACAATATTGATACCACAGCCAAAAAACTGAAAAACAAGAAAAAATAAATGGCGAATCTCAAGGGCATTATTGATAGTATTAGAAAGATCATGTGGCAGGATACCGGGCTGAACGGTGATGCTCAGCGTATCGAGCAACTTGGATGGATGCTTTTTCTGAAAATCTTTTCTGACAAGGATAAAGAACTCGAAGTACTTAAAGAGGATTACGAAAGTCCGATTCCGGCGGAGTTTCATTGGGACGCCTGGGCTGGCGACGATGAAGGTATCACGGGGGATGAACTTCAACAATTTGTAGATCAGAAGCTCTTCCCTACCCTTCGAAATTTAAAAGTTGGTATGACTGACGATCTGGCCAACAAACGAGCGTTGTTGGTTCGAGAAGTGTTTGATGGCAACAACAACTACATGAAAAGCGGAATCAACATCCGTAAAGTGCTGAATAAACTCAACGAAATCGATTTCAACATAGCCAAAGACCGTCATGCGTTCGGAGAACTCTACGAAACCATCCTAAAAGAGCTCCAAAGTGCAGGAAAAAGTGGGGAGTTTTACACCCCACGTGCAATCACTGAGTTTATTTGCGAAATGATCAATCCACAACTGGGAGAAAAGATTCTGGATCCAAGTTGTGGTACCGGTGGATACCTGACTGCTGCCATTGAGCATCTTAAAAAACAGGCAAATAGCATCGAAGAACGGGAAAGTATCGCACAGAATATCATTGGATGGGAATACAAACCTCTTCCCTATCTGTTGGCGACAACCAATCTCATTCTACACGATATTGAGGTACCGAATATCACATTTCGTGATAGTTTGGATCAGCCTCTGAGTAACTACACTGAAAAGAATCGGGTTAACGCAATCCTCGCTAATCCGCCCTTTGGAGGAATCGTTGCAAACAACAACGAAAACAACTTTCCACAGAACTACCGAACCAAAGAAAGTGCGGATCTCTTTTTAGTATTGATGATCCATTTACTCAAAAAAGGTGGACGAGCGGGGATTGTACTACCGGATGGATCATTAACCGGTGACGGAGTCAAACAGCGTGTGCGTCAACGACTTCTGGAGGAATGTAATTTGCACACCATCATTAGATTACCGAACTCCGTATTTCAGCCCTATGCCACAGTAGCAACCAACCTATTATTCTTCACCAAAGGAGAAGCAACCAAAGAAATCTGGTACTACGAACATCGCCTTCCGGAAGGGCAAAAAGCTTACAGTAAAACGCGACCGTTACAACGCAAAGAGTTTGATCCGATTAAAAAATGGTGGAACGACCGTAAGGAAAGCGAGCTAAGCTGGAAAGTGGACATTCAAACCATCATCGATCGCAGCTATAATCTAGACATCAAGAATCCCACTAAGCAGGAAGAAGAAATCATTCACAGTAGCGCAGAATTAATGAAAATGCTAGAGAAAAGCTTTAACCGAAGCAATGAATTGTTGAAAAAATTAAGGTCCGCGATAAAATGAAATTAGGAAACGCAATTAAAATGGGACTATCAAAAAGCATCGAAATTGATGATTCTATGCAGTATACAATTGCTGGAGTTCAATCGTACGGTAAAGGAATAATAAATAGGAGAACTGAGCTTGGTAAAAATTTAAAAATGAAAAAGTACCAAGTCATTGAACCAGATTATTTAATGTGGTGTAAGGTCGACACAAAGAATGGAGCTTTTGGAATAACTAAGCCTGAACATGCTTGGAGTTTAGCGTCAACAAATATGGCATTAGCAAAAATTGATACCGAAAAGTTTAATCCATTTTTCCTAGAAAGATTATTCACATTTGAGTTTTTTTATGGTTATATCACCCACTTATCTTCAGGTAGTACAAATAGAAAATATCTAACGCCAAAACAATTATGCGAATTAGTTCAATTGCCTAATTTGTCAAAAGTTGAGCAGGATGAGTTTATTTGCTTGGTTGATAGTATTGAGAAATTAGAAATCTCCAACGAACTCACCCACCAACTCGATCTAGTCAAGCAGCTCCGCCAAGCCTTCCTGCGAGAAGCCATGCATGGAAAGCTAGTTCCCCAGGATCCAAACGACGAACCCGCCTCCGATCTCCTAAAAAAAATCAAAGCCGAAAAAGAACAATTAATCAAACAAGGCAAAATCAAAAAACAAAAACCCTTTCCTCCTAATTCTGAAGATGAAATACCGTTTGAGATTCCGAAGAATTGGGTGTGGTGTAGATTGGGGGAGATAATAGAATTGAAATCCGGCCAAGACTTGAAACCTACTCAATATTCCGATTCAGAAGAAATTGGTTTGCCTTACATTACTGGTGCGAGTAATCTGGAAAATGAGAAAGTAGTTATTAGTCGCTGGACAAAAGATCCTAAATCTATTGCATACAATGGTGAGTTGCTTCTCACTTGTAAGGGTTCAGGATTGGGTAAGATGGCTTGGTTGGAGATTGAGAAGGCACATATTGCTCGTCAAATTATGGCGATTAGTACTTACTCTGTTTCTCCAAAATTTGTAAAGTCTATTTTAGATCAAAGGGTTAAAGAATACAGAAGTAAAGCAAAAAGTCAAATTCCTGGGATTGACAGAGATACTGTATTGCATACTTTAATTCCCCTCCCCCCAATCTCCGAACAACACCGCATAGTGGCCAAGCTATATGAATTGATGCAGTACTGTGATGAATTGGAGGCTAGTATCAAAGAAAGTCAGCAGCAAAATGAAATGCTTTTGCAACAGGTATTGAGAGAGGCGTTAGAGCCGAAACTAAATTAAGAATAGTGATGAAGTTTCAGTACTTATACAATAGAAGATTGGGTGGAGCGGTTGAGGCGGATCTTCACGAACCAGTTTTAATAACGGTAAATTTTCCTGTCAGGTAGTTGGAGGACTCATCGTAGACTTTGTAGACATAGACTCCACTGGAATATGTGGACACATCGAAACGTTGCTGATGGTATCCAGGTTGTAATGTACCAGTACTTGCACGTTGTACCAGCGAGCCATCGAGTCCATAAACGTCGATTCGCACAGTTGCATCATCCGTAAGCGTAAAAGGGATCGTAACAAATCTGTTTCCTGGATTCGGAAAAGGATCGTGCAGTTGAAACACGCCATTCTCAGCCGACACATTGGGTATTTGAGGCGGGGACACGCTTTTTGTGGCGTAATTAATCACCCGCTCATCATTGTCGTCAAAAAACAGATAGAGTTTACTTTCGCTCTCAGAAAACTCCAGATCTAAAAACAAACTATTGGACATATCCAGATTGATTCGTTGCGTACGTGACCAACTTTGAGTAAGCGGATTCCAAAATGTATATAACCCGAAGTCATCATTATTAGCATTTAATATCAGCATAACAATATGTATTTGACCATATATATCCGTCGTTATTTGATGTCTGATGATGTAAAGAGTTTCATCCAAGTTCTCGGTATCTGTATCATAAATCAGGGTCTTATCTTGCCAGGTCACGCCCCTATCGCTACTTGTAGTGTGCCATAACTGATTTGGGACTATTATATCATCAGTACTTGTTCCATGGAAGATATGTAAGTAACTATCTGATGTTTTGAAGATGTTCCCCCCAGATTGAAAGTCATCCGATTGGCTCAACATCAATGGATTCGACCATGTAGACCCATCATCTTGTGAATGGATCACGTACGTGTTGTTGCGCCCATAATTCAGCGTGTCCGAACCCAAATACGTAATCCATACATTCCCATCACCATCTGCGGTAACTGATGGTGAATGCCCCTGCACTGGCTTTGAAAGATATCGTTCGTCGGTGATAGTGTCATACTTGAGGAATCCCACCATATTTGTACCTGGATCGTTCGAGGCAATTAATGTAGTATCCAGCCCTGTAGTAGCGTATATTTTCTGACCCTCGAATACCGAGATCACTGGCAGGGCGAAATCCCCCAATCCAAATACCCATAATACTGAAGAGTATACTTCCGTATGATTTGAGTTG
>CAZDYD010000048.1:0-20548 GCA_964509715.1 uncultured Chitinophagales bacterium | reverse complement strand
CTTCCCATGCTAACAACAAAACGAAACACCGTTTTGATGTTAACTTGCAAAAGAAACGTTTCTACATTCCTGAAGAGGATCGCTGGGTAACATTGAAAGTTACTTCCAAAACGCTTCGCACCATAAACAAAAACGGAATTGCAGCTGTACTTAAAGATGCAAAAGCCGCTGGTACCCTTAAGAAGGGAGTGATCTGATATGGCTAAAGCTAAAGGCGTACGCATTCAGGTCATTCTTGAGTGCACCGAAAAACCTGGTACCTCACGTTATGTGACGGTAAAAAACAGAAGAAATACGACAAACCGACTTGAACTTCGCAAGTACAATCCGGTTTTGCGTAAGCACACTGTACACAAAGAAATTAAATAACGAGGCTGAAACATGGCAAAGAAACAGACATTCGGTGATAAAGTTCTTGCAGCCAAGTTGGCTCAACGAAAAATGGCCAAAGTGATTATCTCTGAGAAATCACCTAAGGGTACCATTTCATATCGTGAAGTCACTGTAGACGTTGACAAAGTAGGCGACTACCTCAAAAACGGGTAATACCCGATTGGTTTATTGGCTGCTATTTTTCAGAAAGGCTGCATGTTTCATGTAGCCTTTTTTTATTTTATCGAGATTACACTAATTCAGAATACCTTTTCTGATAAATCTATCGTTTAATAAATATTATGAGTACTTACGAAAAAATTTTAGCAGATCTAAAAGAGTCAATGATAGCTCGAGATGCTGCACGATCAACAGTTTTGCGTTCTTTAAAAGCTGCAATTCTGGAAAAAGAAATAAGTCTACGTTCCGGGGGAGAACGCGTCGAACTAACTGACGAAATTGTGATCCAGGTTCTTATGAAATCGGCAAAACAAAGAAAAGATTCATTGCAGCAGTATGTAGATGCGAATCGTGAAGACTTAGCGCAAACTGAGCGATATGAACTTGGAATTATTGAAGCCTATTTACCTCAAATGATGTCTGAAGAGGAGATCCGAGCTATTGTTCAGCAGACAGCTACTCAAATCGGAGCAACTTCACCATCCGATATGGGGAAACTTATGGGTGCTCTCATGCCAAAAGTCAAAGGGAAAGCCGACGGCGCATTGGTGAACAAAATTGTAAAAGAACATCTTGCCTGATATACTGTCATGCCAGTGAGTCCACTTGATTTAATAATCGCTATACCGATTTTACTTTTTCTTGTACATGGTATAAGGAAAGGTTTTATCGAAGAAGTATTGGGACTATTGGGACAAGTAATAGCCATCTTCTTGGCTTTTACTTACATGTATATTCTGGCTGATTTCTGGAAGGAGTTCTATTCGATCGACAGTGGTTGGATTCCTTTGGTTTCGTTTCTTGTAATTTATATTGTAGCGATTGTCCTGGTAAGACTTTTGATAAAAGTTTTGGAATCTTTCATCAAGCTGATCAGATTATCCATTGTCAACCGAATTTTCGGCGGATTATTTGCTGCATTCAAAGGTGCTTTACTAATTTCGGTTTTTCTGGTTCTGTTGAGTCTACTCGATCAACCATCCCGTGAAAACAAAGATGCGTCTTTACTTTATGAGTATATTTTACCGATAGCCCCCAAAACATACGATGTTATAGCCAGGGTTTACCCAGGTGTTAAGGACTTTACCGACCAGGTAGGCGAGTATTTTGACTCGTTGGATATCAATTCAATTGTTACGGATCATTCTGATCAGGAACAGTAATAAGTACATTATTTATAACTATTAACAGCATTATGTCATTTTTACCAGTTGAAGAACAGCTGAATATTATTAAACGTGGAACCATCGAAATTGTACCTGTTGAAGAGCTTGTGCAAAAACTCGAAAAATCACGTGCTACAAATACGCCATTGAGAATTAAACTCGGTTGCGATCCCACTCGCCCTGATCTTCACTTGGGCCATTCGGTAATTCTACGAAAAATGCGTCAGTTTCAGGATCTTGGTCATCATTGTATTCTGATCATTGGTGATTTCACAGGGATGATTGGAGACCCAACGGGTGCAAATAAGACTCGTCCGGCGTTAACAATTGAAGATGTGAGGGTAAACGGGAAAACATACTTTGAACAAGCCTCTAAGATTCTGGATGCTGAGAAGACAGAAATCGTATACAACTCCGATTGGCTCGGACACATGAAATTCGAGGATGTCATACGACTTGCATCTAAGTTCACAGTGGCCAGAATGATTGAAAGAGATGATTTCTCCAAGAGATACAACAATGAAGAGCCTATTTCAATCCATGAGTTCCTATATCCATTAGCCCAGGGACAAGATTCCGTTCATTTGCGTTCAGATGTCGAACTGGGTGGAAGTGATCAAAAATTCAACCTATTGGTTGGCAGACAGTTACAAAAAGAAGCCGGACAATCACAGCAAGTCTGCCTTATGATGCCATTGCTCGTTGGTACTGATGGGGTCAACAAAATGAGTAAGTCATATGACAATTATATTGGAATTGACGAACATCCCAACAATATGTACGGCAAAGCCTTATCCATACCCGATAATTTGATTTACAGCTATTTTGAATTGGTCACAGACATTCCAAATGAAGAGCTCTCCATTATTAAAGAAAAGGCGGCAAGTGATCCGCGAAATACGAAGCATGATCTGGCACTAACGATCACCCGAATGTACCATGGTGAGGAGGCCGCCATAGAAGCAAGAAAGTATTTCGAGCAGACCATCATCAACAAAGAAATACCCGACGAAATACCGGAATTTGAATATAGTCCTGGGACTACCGAAAGGATAATTTCGATTATCACACAACTAAAGTTTGCCCCAAGTAATGGTGAAGCACGTCGACTTATTCAACAGGGTGGTGTTTCCATTGATAGTGTTGTAGTTGATGATGCAACTGCTGAATTAACGTTCAATGAGGGAGACAACTTCGTCTTAAAAGTCGGTAAAAGAAAATTCGCGCGTTTACTCTGTAATTAATCATGCTCTAATGGAAAATTCTTTATAAAAATGAATCTAAATCAAAAAAAAATACAATTGATTCTGCTCTTTGCTGCTCTTTTAATTGTACCTATAAAAAATATGTCTCAGGGGACACAGGTCAAGAGTGAAGACGTAAAGAATTTTTTGGATGAATCTGGTATCATGCACCAGATCAAAGAGATTCCATTAATCATCTCAGAACAATTCGAAGCAGAGGCGAGTAGATTTGAACCAGAAACCAGAGCCAAAATTCGTGCAGCAATTATCGATGCATTTCAAGAAGAACAACTGGTTTCTGATGCAATTTCATTTATCCTGGCTGATGTTCAACAAGCACAAATTTCACATATCATGGATTGGCTTGAGCGACCATTAACCCAAAAAATGAACCAACTTGAACTTATTGCAAGTTCAGAAGAAGTTGAAGAGCTCCGGAATGCGTACTTTATGTCGCTTGAGGATAATCCACCTCCACAAACAAGAATTGACATCATTCTTGATTTTGATGATCTGACAAACACAACCGACCACACAGTATTTTTCATCTCAGATCTGTATTTAACATTGATTCAAGCGATGAACCCTTTTCTACCGGTTCATGAGCAAGTAAGTCGTGATGATCTTGAAGTTATGCGCGAAATGATTATTCGAGAAATGTATAATTCATATAAGAACGTAACAGTAATGATGAATTTGTTCACATACAGAGAAGTATCAGATCGTGAATTACTCGAATACATTGATTATTACCGCACTCCAAGTGGTAGCTGGTTCGCAAGTATATCTTACGGGGTATTTGACCACATTTTGACCAAAGCAAATGATCGTATTCGGTCAGGTTACGGAATTGATAACTAAATAATTCATAGCATGTTAGTTTCGTCTTATAACGTTAATGGAATTAGAGCAGCAGTAAAGAAGGGTTTTGTGGATTGGGTAAATTCAACAAAACCTGATGTGATATGTCTCCAGGAACTAAAGGCTGATGAGTCACAGATTCCTGATGAAATAAGGTCATTGGGTTATCATGAAATGTATCATCCAGCCCTGAAAAAAGGGTACTCCGGTGTTGGAATTTTATCTAAAGTCGAACCTGAGAAAGTGCAGATAGGAATGGGACTCGATTGGGTCGATGAGGAGGGTAGAGTTTTAATGGCACGGATTAACGGCGTTGATATCTATTCCGTTTATGCACCAAGTGGAACTTCCGGTGATGTACGTCAATCCTTAAAATATAAGTTTCTTGATGCTTTTAATGAGTTTTCTCAAGATCAACTGAAGTCGGGTAATAAGGTGCTGATGTGTGGCGATTATAACATCGCTCACAAAGAAATTGATATCCATGATCCCGTTTCGAACAAAAAATCATCCGGATTTTTACCTGAAGAACGAGCCTGGTTTACATCATTTTTGGAAACAGGGTACTTTGATGTTTTCAGAGAATTGTATCCCGACTTACGTGACACCTATAGTTGGTGGACTTACAGAGCCGGGGCAAAAGGGAACAATAAAGGGTGGAGGATCGACTACCACCTGGCAAGCCAGTCCATAAAGGAGCGTGCAGTGTCGGGAATCATTGAGAGAGAGCTCAATATGTCAGACCATGTTCCTGTTACCATAAAATATGAGCTGTAATTAGACCGAAATCTCTTTTTTAAGTTTTTCTATCTGATCCCGGATCCGTGCTGCTTCCTCAAATTCAAGGTTTTTTGCAGCTGTCATCATAGATTCATGTAAATAAGCCAGGAAATCTTCTTTTTTGTCGAATACTACTTCCTTCATAGCCGGATTTGCTTTGTAATGTATGCCATCTTCGGCTGCTTTGATGATTTCTATTGGTTGATCATCGTAATTGAATCCGCTATCAAAGTCTACTTTCTGATTTGAAATCAATGAAGGATCGACCAGTGGCTTGAGCTCTTTGTAAACAGTTTGTGGGGTGATACCATGTTCCAGATTGTACTGTTTTTGAACTTCTCGTCTTCTGTTGGTCTCGTCAATAACATATTTCATGCTTGCAGTGATCTTATCTGCATAAAAAATCACTTTGCCGAACTGATTTCTGGCTGCACGACCAGCGATCTGCATCAATGAGGTCTTTGAACGCAGGAATCCTTCTTTATCAGCATCCAAAATTGCGACCAATCCAAGCTCGGGTATATCTATACCTTCGCGCAATAGGTTGATACCAACAAGAACATCAAAATCGCCACGTCTGTATCTATATAATACTTCAATTCGTTGGATTGCATCCAGTTCACTGTGCATGTATGCAGCCTTGATCCCCAGATTTTTCAAATATTCGGAGAGCTCCTCGCTCATCCGCTTAGTGAGTGTCAGTACAAGTGTTCGTTCATTTCTTTCAATCCTTTTTCGGACCTCATGAATCAGGTCATCAATCTGATTTTTAAGTGGTCGGACCTCAGTTTCTGGTTCCATCAGACCTGTTGGTCTAATGATCTGCTCCACAAATACACCCTCAGACTTTTCAAGTTCATAATCACCAGGGGTAGCGCTGACGAAGATGCACTTTTTCACCATGGTTTCCCACTCATCAAATGTCAGTGGACGATTATCGAGTGCAGATGGAAGTCTGAATCCATGCTCAACAAGCGACATTTTTCGAGATCGATCACCACCATACATGGCTCCAATTTGAGGAATTGATTGATGGCTTTCATCCACTACCATTAAAAAATCATCTGGAAAGTAGTCGATGAGGCAGTAGGGTCTTTCTCCCGGTTTTCGTCCGGCCAGATACCTTGAGTAATTTTCTATACCAGCACAATAGCCAATTTCCTGCATCATCTCGATATCAAACAGCGTGCGTTGTTCAAGTCTGTGCGCTTCGAGATATTTTTCCTCAGAACGAAGCACTTCGGTTCTCCATACCAGTTCATCTCGAATATGGTTAATCGCCTCAGCCAGCCTGTCCTTGCTCGTAACGTAGTGTGATGCAGGGTAGACCACAAACTGATTAACTTTTTCTTTTTCCTTACCAGTGTCGGGATCGAAAAGGGCCATACTCTCGATCTCGTCACCCCAGAAAGTGATTCTTAGGGCCATGTCTGAGTAAGCCGGATACAAATCGATTACATCACCCCGAACCCGAAAGACAGCACGTTTGAATTCTATATCATTACGACTGTAATGGAGGTCTACCAGATCGTACAGTAATTTATTTCTGGGAATTTCCTTTCCAACCTGCAGATTGATAATCAGCTTTTCGTACTCACTTGGTGAACCAATTCCGTAAATACAGCTTATGGATGAAACAATGATTACATCACGTCGTCCCGACAAAAGGGAGCTTGTGGATCGAAGCCTGAGCCGTTGTATTTCATCGTTTATGGAGAGATCTTTTTCAATGTATTTGTCCTGAGATACGAGATAGGCCTCTGGTTGATAATAATCATAGTATGAAATGAAGAATTCGACTGAGTTCTCAGGGAAAAAGTCGCTCAACTCACGGTATAGTTGGGCCGCAAGGGTCTTATTATGACTCATAACTAGTGTAGGGGCCCCATATTTCTCTATGACTGAGGCTATGGTGCGGGTTTTTCCAGAACCAGTGATACCTAGTAGAGTCTGGAATTTATCCCCTCTCACAACGCCATTATATAACTCTTCAATGGCTTTTGGTTGGTCACCTGCAGGTGAGAATGAAGAAACAAGTTTAAAATCGGACATAATATCCGTCTTTTGATTTGATTGTGTGCCTAAAAAATAACGAAATTGCCCGGATAGGGATAGTTTTTGTATATCGGGATGTAACGGGCAAATCAGGTTAATATAATCATACTGATTGCTTTTAACATTCCTAAAATCAATAAGGAATTTAATATCATGCCAAAATCACATCATTCACTGAATGAACACAGGCAAAGAATCGACACTATTGACGAACAAATATTGGATTTGCTCAAAGAACGAGCCAATATCGTTAAAGATGTATTGCTCACAAAAATCCAGAATAAGTTACCGATCTATGTTGCCGGTAGAGAGGATCTCAAGATTCAATCGTTCAGAGAAATGGCCGTAAAAAGAGGGTTGGATCCTGATTGGGCGGAAGATTTTTTGCGTATGATTATGAGTTCCAGCCGCGCAAGTCAGTCCGCAAGTGAGTTTCCTTGTGCAACTTCATCACCAAAGCAGATTCTGATCATTGGTGGACAAGGGGGTATGGGTAAGCAATATGCAACGCTCTTTGCCGCAAGTGGTCATGTAGTAAGGATATTGGATAAGCACGATTGGGACAAAGCGTATGAATTATTCAAAGAAATTGATGCAGTGATCGTCTCAGTACCTATCAATGCAACGGCGGCTGTTATCCAAAAAGCGGCTACGTACATGTCTGAAAATGTGGTATTGGCCGATTTCACAAGTAACAAAACAGAACCTCTGAAGGTGATGCTTGATTCGCATCCGGGTCCGGTGGTTGGACTCCACCCCATGCATGGACCAGACGTTCAGAATCTTTCAAAACAGCTCATGATCACATGTCATGGAAGGGATGAGAACGCTTACGATTGGATGATTAGCCAGTTTCAACTATGGGGTATGAGAGTGTTGAATGCTGATCCGCAACAGCATGATAGGGTCATGAATATGGTTCAGGGACTTCGACACTTTGTCGCCTTGCTTCATGGATCTTACATGAAGACAACAGAGTTGAAACCCGAAGACATTCTACATTTCTCAAGTCCAATTTATCGTGCCGAACTTATGATGACTGGCCGGATTTTTGCTCAGGATGCCGAGCTCTACGCTGATATCGTATTTGCCAACGAAGAACGACGAAATATGCTTTTAAATTTTCTAAATCACCATCAACGACTTGCAGAAATGGTGAAATTGGGAGACAAAAAAGCATTTATTAATGAATTTGAAGCAATTAGCGATTTTTTCGGCGATTTTGCGGAAACTGCACTTAATGAAAGTGGGTATCTGATCAACAGGTTAGCCGACCGCTTTTCATAAAAGTTCTTATATTACATTACTACCCCCGCCTGAGCGACCTCCAATCGGTTTTGAAACCGATTGGATAAAACATTAGTACATTATTTTAGGGATATCTGTCAAAAACGAGATTTGATCAGAAAATTTTGGTTTTGGGTACAGATCAGTAAATCAATCAACTTATAACGGAACACATAGTTAATGAATATTGAAAACCATCCAATAGTCACGGAACTCAACAAGCGCATATTGATTATCGATGGCGCGATGGGAACCATGATTCAGTCATATAAACTGACGGAAGCCGACTATAGGGGGTCACTATTTGCGAACTCAGAACATGAGCTGAAAGGGAATAATGATTTATTATCGTTGACCCAACCAGCCATTATCGAAGAGATCCATTCAATGTTCCTCGAAAATGGTGCTGATATCCTTGAGACGAATACATTTAATGCAAATCCAATATCTTTGGCAGATTACCATCAGCAATCTCTTACATATGAGCTGAATGTTGAGTCAGCCAGACTTGCAAGGAGAGCCGCGGACCGATTTACAGCACAAAATCCACTGAAACCTCGTTTTGTAGCCGGTGCGATGGGTCCAACAAATAGAACCCTGACACTATCACCAGATGTAAATGATCCCGCATACCGTGCGGTTACATTTGATGAGGTCGCATTAGCTTATAAAGAGCAGATTCGCGGGTTAATGGATGGAGGCGTGGATGTACTTTTGGTCGAGACAGTATTTGATACGCTCAATTGCAAGGCAGCACTCTATGCAATACAGGAGTTTTTTGATGAAACCGGACGGATCGTGCCGGTGATGATATCGGGCACGATTGTTGATGCAAGTGGAAGAACTTTATCGGGACAAACCACTGAAGCTTTCTGGATCTCTGTTTCCCACATGCCTTATCTGTTGAGTATTGGTCTCAATTGTGCATTGGGCTCACGTCAGATGCGTCCTTTCATTCAAGAGTTGTCACGCGTCGCCACCTGTCGGGTCAGTTTGTATCCAAATGCCGGGCTTCCCAATGAATTTGGGGGATATGATGAGAGTCCCGAATTTATGGCTGAACAGACCCGCGACTATGCCAGATCTGGATTTCTGAACATCGTTGGTGGGTGTTGTGGAACAAGGCCAGAGCATATCCAAGCGATAGCAATGAGTGTGGCGGATATCAAACCAAGAGAATTGCCCGAAATCCAGCCATATCTCAGATTAAGTGGGTTGGAGCCACTTGTTATACGTCCAGAAACCAATTTTGTCAATATTGGTGAGCGTACGAATGTTACCGGATCGAAAGTATTCGCGAACCACATTCTGAGAAATGATTTTGATGCAGCTCTGAGCGTAGCCTTACAACAGGTTGAAAATGGCGCACAAATCATTGATATCAATATGGATGAAGGCATGTTGGACTCAGAGGCTGCTATGGTCAGATTCCTGAATCTTTTGGCAAGTGAGCCCGACATTTCCAAAGTTCCATTCATGATCGACTCTTCCAAGTGGAGCGTTCTCGAAGCAGGACTGAAGTGCATTCAAGGTAAGGCGATAGTCAATTCGATATCACTGAAAGAAGGCGAGGAACGTTTTATTGAGCAGGCACGACAGATTCATCGATTCGGGGCTGCCGTTATAGTAATGGCATTCGACGAACAAGGTCAGGCCGATTCACTGGCCCGTCGTATTGAGATCTGCTCCAGAGCATATAAAATTCTAACTGAAAAGGTAGGTTTCCCCCCACAGGATATCGTTTTTGACCCAAATATTCTCACAGTAGCCACCGGAATTGAAGAACACAATAACTATGCTGTAGATTTTATCGAAGCCACGAGATGGATCAAACAAAATCTGCCATTAGCTAAAGTCAGTGGTGGTGTAAGTAATATATCATTCTCGTTTAGGGGTAATAATACGGTCCGTGAAGCGATGCACACCGCATTCTTGTACCATGCCATCAGAGCTGGTCTCGATATGGGTATCGTAAATGCCGGACAAATCGAAGTGTACGATGAAATAGATCCTCAACTGCGCGACCTGGTTGAGGATGTCTTGTTGAACCGCAGACCGGATGCTACAGAACGACTCATTGAGTTCGCCGAATCGGTAAAATCGATCGGTAAGCAGGAAGTCAAACACGACGCATGGAGAGATCTACCTGTTAATGAACGATTGTCACATGCTTTGGTAAAAGGTATTGTTGAATTTATTGATGAGGATACCGAAGAGGCCCGACTTCAGGCCGATAGTCCCCTGAGTGTTATTGAAGGTCCCTTAATGGATGGTATGAACATTGTTGGAGATCTGTTTGGGGCTGGAAAAATGTTTCTTCCACAGGTTGTCAAGAGTGCCCGGGTTATGAAAAAGGCAGTCGCTTACCTCATTCCCTACATCGAAGCAGAGAAAAGGGCTCAATCAGATAGTCGTCCACGTGCCAAGGTTCTTCTTGCTACGGTAAAAGGAGATGTGCATGACATCGGCAAGAACATTGTGTCGGTAGTTTTAGCCTGCAACAACTATGAAGTTGTAGATCTGGGTGTGATGGTCTCCAAAGAAAAAATTCTTGATGCGGCCATTGAAGTGAAGGCTGACGTTGTTGGATTGAGCGGATTGATCACACCATCTCTCGACGAAATGTGCGATATTGCCCGCGAGATGGAAAGAAGGGGGATGAGTTTACCATTGCTAATCGGCGGTGCAACAACCTCACGTGTCCACACGGCTGTTAAGATAGCGCCGGAGTATAGCGGAACCACAGTACATGTTCTGGATGCATCCAGAAGCGTACCGGTCGTCAGCAAATTGGTCTCAGAAGAGAATAAGGCACAATTTGAGGATGACATACGAAAAGAATACATGGATGTCAGAGAACAGTATAATCGTCGGCGAAACATAAAGCAGATGATTTCATTGGAACAGGCGCGCAATAATCGACATCAGGTAGACTGGTCAAATTTTGAAGAAGTTCGGCCCAAGAAACCGGGGGTATCGGTAATCGATGATCTTCCATTAGCGATACTGAGACCTTACATCGATTGGACCCCGTTCTTTATTACCTGGCAATTAACTGGTAAATATCCATCGATACTCGAAGATGAGCATATAGGAAATGAGGCAAGAAAACTATTCGATGATGCCAATAAAATGCTGGATATGATTATTCGAGATGGATCCTTGAAGGCGAAAGCCACTTTTGGATTATTTCCGGCAAATTCTGATGGTGATGACATACAGATATTTTCAGACGAAGAACGAAAACAGGTTCGAACTACGTTACATATGCTCAGGCAGCAAACTGCAAAACGTGAAGGTCAACCAAATAAATCTCTTGCCGATTACGTTGCCCCTTTGACTTCTGGAAAAAAAGATTATATTGGAGCATTCGTGGTCACGGCCGGACATGGGATCGAAAAGTTGCTTGAGAAATATTATGCTGACCACGACGATTATTCGGCAATTATGGTCAAAGCATTGGCCGACAGGTTAGCAGAGGCGTTTGCTGAATATTTGCACGAGAAAGTAAGGACGGAAGATTGGGGATATGCCCCCGATGAGCATCTGTCAAACGAGGAGCTCATCAAGGAGATGTACACAGGTATACGCCCGGCACCCGGTTATCCGGCGAATCCGGACCATACCGAAAAACCGGTTTTGTTCGAGCTACTGAATGCATTTGAACATACCGGTGTAGAATTGACCGAAAGCTTTGCAATGTCACCGGCGGCATCAGTATGTGGTTGGTATTTTGCCAATCCAGAGGCTGAGTATTTCCGCCTTGGGGATATAGATAAAGATCAGGTCATCGACTATCATTTAAGAAAGGGAATGAGCATTGCAGCCATCGAGAAATGGTTATCACCCATAATCGGATATGATGGTACAGCTGCAAATCCTTCACCTGGTATTAAATGTGACTGCGGAATAGTTCATCCAGTTATATAACCAAAAATCAGGAGCTGACATGACTTTTACCGAGATCACACACGATATTAAAATTAGTGTGTTACCCATCTATGTCGAAAAGGAGTCCGACCCTATTCGCAAAAGATTCGTTTACGCTTATTTTGTTACAATAGAGAATCTTGGCAGCGAAGCGGTTCAACTAACTCACAGGAAATGGTTTATTTTCGACTCGAATGAAGAAGTTCACGAAGTATATGGCGAAGGAGTTGTGGGGCGTCAACCTTTGATTAAACCTGGCGAATCACACAGCTATAACAGTTATTGTGTCCTCAAATCTTTCGAAGGAGAGATGGAGGGATACTATGAAATGCTTAGATCGGATGGTCAAAATATCAAAGTGAACATCCCAACGTTCTTGTTGAGGTCACATTTGATGAATTAACGATTTCCACACAAAAAAAAAGAATCATACCGTTCAGATATGATTCTTTTAGTGGATGGTGATGGGATATGAAAAATGCTTATTTCTTTAGATTCGAATCGATAGTGGCGATGACCTCATCGCTGAGTGGACTTGTGCGGCTGCGGAACCTGCGGACCAAATTCCCCTCTTTATCAATAATAAATTTTTCAAAGTTCCAGTTGATGTCACCGGTAAAATCCTGGTTCGGTTGCGAAGTAAGATACTTGAACAATGCATCCTGATCGCTACCTTTCACGGAGACTTTTGAAAACATTGGAAAGGTGACCCCGTAATTTGCTTCACAGAATTGGGCTATTTCCTCGTCTGATCCAGGTTCTTGTCCACCAAAATTGTTGGCAGGGAACCCCAGGATCACAAAATCTGTATCCTGATATTTTTCATAAAGTGCTTGGAGGTCTTTGTATTGAGGTGTAAACCCACATTTGGATGCAGTATTCACAACCATTACGACTTTCCCTTTGTAGGCTTCGAGGTTTACTTCGTTGCCACGGATGTCACGTTTTGTGAAATCATGAAATCCGTTCGGATTTGAAATCGTTGAAATTGACATGAATGATGCAACTAATATTAGTGTTAAAATGATTTTCATATCTTAGCTAGTATCTTAAGGTGATAAATGTATAATTGAAATTTAACCTAATTCGTTCCACAGTGAAAAATTCTATCAGGTATTTTATTCTAAGTTTATCAATTGTTTACTTTTTAAATCCTGTATTGGCTGATGCGCAGATGTTTTCCGTGCAACCGGAAAGGCAGCAAACGATCTATGTGCCCGATCTTTCGATCAATTTTGGATTGAGCTATGTGGATTTTCAATATCGTGGTCCCAGGTTGGTGAATGCATTGTCACCTGCCGGATCCTTTGAGTTCTCGGAACCCGTGTATCATATAGGTGTAGATATGCCGGGATTCTCAGCATACGGGTTGTTCGGGCGCTCTTTAGGCAATGCGAACAACTCATATAGTCAAATTGGTGCATCTGTTGGGAATAACTTTTTTATTGTCCCAGGCCGGACATTCAATCTCTCAGTCCCTGTTAAACTTGCTACCGATTATGTTGTCATAAAAAACAATCAGCTGTTGAATACTCAAGAATTCAAGCAAAATACGTTCGGAATACATTCAGGGCTGGAGATGCGAACCCGATTATCAAATCAATCAAGATTTGAAGTACTGGGATCGGCCGGGTATTCTTATTCTGTATCTGGATTTGGCAACTCGGGTGGAACCGCTACCGATTTGAGCATAAAAAACAGATTGTATTTCGACGGTATCATTCAACAATACGGATTGATGATCGGATTTGAGCTATCATCTAGAAAATATGACCTTGAAAATGAGCTATACCGTTATCTTGCGGTCCAGCAACAGGTTGTTATTGGAATTACATTTTAAACATCGATGCCGATGAAACCCGATAAACTGATTTTGGAACTTGAGGAAGTGGTAACACAACTTGGTTTTCGTGTTCGTAGAGAGAAAGGGAACTTCAGGGGTAGCAATTGTGTGCTTGCCGGTGAGAGAATCATCATGCTCAATAAAAATAATCCCATTGAACTCCATATTAGCACACTTGCCAAGTTTATTTTGCAACAGAAACACGAAGAACTCTATCTGAAACCAGTAGTTAGAAAAGAACTTGAAGCTATCTGGGACAAATTTGAGGTGAATCAAGAACCTGAATTTGAATTTGATGGCAAATAACACCACGCCAAATCATCAGTTCAAGGAAATTCTTGAACGTGTGCCTACAAGTCCACTTTCTGCATCACTACATGATGAGAAGATCAATGGCATGAAGGTAACTTTTCTGGGGACAGGAACTTCAATGGGGGTGCCTGTTTCGGGTTCATTTGGTCGAGAGATTCCATCAGGTGACTTCCGAGACATCAGGTATCGTACATCAATATGGGTTCAGACCGATCAATCTTCGATTCTGATTGATGCCGGACCTGAATTTAGATTGCAATCAATCCGATCAGGTATACGGCGCATTGACCTTTTGCTCATCACACACGAACATTACGACCACATCGGTGGACTCGACGACCTTCGTCCATATAACTACATGCAGAAGAGTGCTATACCGGTTATAACAACCCCTGGGTGTAAAGAATCGATACATCGACGGTACGATTACATGTTCGAGCCGGGCAAGACACCGGGATCCGTTGACTTGAATATTGAGACCTCGTCGCAGGTAGTCCAACTAAACGACTGTAAAATTACACCAATACCGGTAATGCATGGTCATTTAAAGATATATGGGTTCAGAATAAACGACCTGGCATACGTTACGGATGCCAGTTATATACCGGAAGAAAGCCTCAAGCTGATCGAGGGTTGCAAAGTACTCATTTTGAATGCCCTAAGATGGGAACCAAAGCACCCAACGCATTTCACCATACCTGAAGCTGTGGAAGTTGCAAAAAAAACCGGTATACCTGAGGTATACTTTGTCCACATGTCATCGTATGTCTACCATGAGGATACCAACCTTCGCTTACCAAACAATATGAAGCTTGCTTATGATCAGCAAGTTATTTATCTGAAGTAGTAGCTTGGACTGTTGTTTGTCGGGCTATTTGTAAGATTTGAGGTTGTTTTGATCAAGAGAGTCGACAACCTTTTTGATGTCCTGTGAGGCATCAAGCTTGAGTAACACAATTGTATCATCGGTCTCGATCAATCCGACACCCATTAGGCCGATCATGGCTACGAGTTTTTTACTACTGGTTCGGACAAGGCAATTGTGGGATTCGTTGATGATGGTTTTTTCGTTTTCAATTACATTGCCGTTTTCATCTTTTTCACCGTGTTCATACACTGCAAACCAGCTTCCTACATCGCTCCAACCGAATTCGCCGGGAATAACATGAACGGCGTTGGCTTTTTCCATAATACCATAATCAATTGAAATCGAGGTCACCAGCTGATAAAAATTATTTAGAGCTGACTCAAAATCATTTACAAGCGCATGCCTGAAGATCTCGGCTTCCCGATGAATTACAGGTTGGTGAATTCTGAATTGATCAAGAATGGTACTTGCTTTCCAGATGAACATTCCGCTGTTCCACAGAAAATCACCGGATTCAAGAAAAGTGATCGCCGTTTTAAGATCTGGTTTTTCAGCAAAAGTCTTGACCAGGAAGGTTTTGTCCTGGCCAATTTCGTCGAACGCTGATTCTTCCAGCTGAATATATCCATATCCGGTTTCTGGACGATGTGGTGTGATTCCTATGGTTACCAGATTTGGTCCCTGTTCGGCTTTTACGAGTGCCGTTTCAAGAATTTGTAGAAATCGTTTAGGTCTCGTAATGTGGTGATCGGCTGGTAAAACGATCATGGTAGCCTCAGGATCCCGTTCAATAAGTATTGAGGCAGCTGCTGCAACACATGGAGCCGTATTCTTTGCAATCGGTTCACCTACAATATTCTCATGAGGCAGATCAGGAAGTTGCTCCTGAACGATTCCAACATATTGTTGATTTGTAACGACCAGGATGCGCTCGATCGGAATTAGAGGTAGAATTCGATCAATGGTGCTCTGGATCATAGATCTTTCGCCCAACAGATTCAAAAATTGTTTGGGTTTGCTTACCCTGCTGCTTGGCCAGAATCTCGTTCCTGCTCCACCGGCCATGATCACTGCGTATCTCATGATAATATCTGATAAGGGTTAATAAATCGGGAAGTAAAGGTACCGAATTTAACTCTTAAGTAGAAATGCGATCGGCATTTTGAAGTGTGAAGCTAAATGTTGAGCCAATATTTACGGTGCTTTCAATGAATAGCTGCTCGCCATGAGCTTCAATGATGTGTTTAACAATAGATAATCCAAGTCCACTCCCACCTTTTTCCCGCGCTCTGGATTTGTCAATTCGATAAAACCGTTCAGTAACACGTGGGATGTCCCTGGGTTCGATTCCAAGTCCCGAATCAGTGATCGAAACAAGATACTTGTTCGGATTTTTAGGATAAATCCGTACCCCAACAGAAACATGACCATTCTGTTTATTGTATTTGATCCCGTTTTCTATGAGGTTTATGAGAACCTGACGAAGTTGGTTTCTGTCGGCTAGGACTTGAATATTCGGGTCGAAATCCGTTAGAATAAGTGATATGGCGTCTTCACGTGCTTTGAACTGAAGATTCTCTACAACTTCAGACATGATTTCTCTCAATCTGACTGCTTGAAGGTCTGAGCGGAGTTCTCCGGTTTCAAGTTTCGAAATCTCCATCAAATCGCGTGTCAGAACATTTAATCGCGTGACATTTCTCATGGCCTTTTCAAGAAATGCCTTATTTACACGTTCATCATATAGAGCTCCATCCAACAGGGTTTCAATAAATCCCTGAATTGCAAAGATGGGTGTTTTCAATTCGTGGGAGATATCGCCAATAAATTCTTTCCTGTAATTTTCCAGGCGATTAAGACGCTGGAGTTCTTTTTCGGTCGAAAGTATGGTTTTGTTCATGTTGATGATTAAATCATCCAATTCGTCTCTTCTGGACCAAGATTCCTCATTAAACTCTTCAAACTGTTTGTTCGCAAGATGATATAGTGAGGTTTCAATGATTTGAAGTCTTCGCTGGACCGATCTTCTTACAACGAAATACGTTGAGATCAATATTCCTATCGACCCAAGAAATGCAAATTGAAATGACGTTTTAACAGGGATGTGTAGCGATAGGATAAAAAATATAAACAGAAGGGAAGTTGCGCTGATAATTAGTGCAATTCGGAAAGCGAGATAGAAAAATTGGTTATTTCCACTCTGATTGCTCATTCTTTGAACTTATATCCTACACCTTTTACTGTTTCTATGTAGTGGTCGCCAAGCTTTTCCCGAATTTTGCGGATGTGTACGTCCACCGTCCGGTCAATCACGAATATATTATTTCCCCAAACCTCGTTCAGTAGTGTTTGTCGGTCTAGGACCTTTCCTTTACGGGTCGCCAGATACGATAGTAGTTCAAATTCTTTACGTGGCAGTTGAAATTCTTCCTGATCTCTGAAAACAAGGTACTTGGATCGGTCAATAGTGAGATCGGCTACTGTTAGAACCGGTTCGGTGTCTTCGGTTTCTCCCACTCTGCGTAATACGGTTCTGATTCTTGAGACAAGTTTTGAAGTCGAAATTGGTTTCATCAAGAAATCATCGGCACCCATTTCAAGGCCTTCAATCTCTGTTTTTTCATCGCCCCTTGCTGTAAGAAATATTACAGGGCGTGATTTTAGAACCGGGTCCTCTTTGAGTACTGCACAAACTTCAATTCCAGTCATTTTAGGCATCATAATGTCCAGAATGATCAGATCGGGGTTGTGTTTTCGAGCGATCTTTATACCATCTTGCCCGTTTTCAGCTCTAAGCACGTTGTAACCCTCTTTGTGAAGGTTATATTCGATCAAATCGAGAAGATCGACTTCATCATCTACGATGAGTATGGTTTCTTTTGCCACAATGGATGTGATTTATAGGGAGGAAACATTTAATTAACATTAAGTTAATCAGAATTGAACTGGCAATAAACCAGTTTAGATTAAATAAATGTTAAGAGAGGGTGTCGATGACACAGGTGTTTTTGAGCTTTTTGTGGAAATCGATCGCCATGGAAAATGGCTGCGGATGTCAAAAAATTAGAAATAATTGTGCATTTACTTTGATATTGAGCAGCATGGATTATGTACTTTGGGTGTCAGCGATACAATAGTTGAAGCGCTTTACGAACGAGTCCCCCGGTATCGGTAGGACCCGATTCGGAACCCATGACTTGTTTTACAGCTTTCTCAGCATCAATGCGTCTGAATCCAAGGGCTTCCAGTGCTGAGACCGCTTCTGATTCGGGTCCAATGTGAATGCTCTGCCCCCCACTACTTTGTCCGGATGTTGTAATTGTGCCAATTTTATCCTTCAGTTCAACGACCAGGCGTTCTGCGGTTTTTTTCCCAATGCCCGGGGTTCTCGCAAGCATTGCGGTATCTTGAGTTCCGATTGCCCTGACCAAATCGTCAGTGAGCATGCCACTCATAATTGTCAACGCGAGCTTGGGACCAATGCCTTTAACGGTAATCAGTTGCATGAACAACGATTTATCGTTGTTAGACATGAATCCGAATAGTCTCTGTTCCGATTCTGTAATGTGGTGATATATGTTAATAAATAGGTTTTTCCCGACCTCTGGCAGAGCTGAATAGGATTGTGTGCTAATTCCGATTTCGTAACCGACACCGCCTGCTTCAACGATAATTCGGTGTGGGTGTTTTTCCAGCAGGATTCCATTTAGTGATACTATCATACAGCGTATTAGTGTTCAGAAAGAAAGGGTGACAAATTTTGAGCGATTCGGATACTTTTCAGATTTCAATGATGTGATACTAATGTTGAAATCCGCGGAACCGAGATACAATAGAAAATTAACGTGTTCGATCAGGATTTTCAGCAACGAATTGATCCCACCCGGATTTTGCAGCATTCTGATGCGACTTTTTCTTGGTACTTAGTGCGACTTTATGGGGTTGTGAATCTCGCATCATATGGCACCATGCAACAGCAAGCGCATCTGTAGCGTCTGACGCGAATTTTTCGCCATTCAGGTTCAAAACCTTGTCAAGCATGAATGCAACTTGTTCCTTACTGGCATTTCCATTACCTGTAATCGATTTTTTTACCATTTTCGGGTAATATTCATCTATAGCCAGGTTATTGTTCATGGCCGCAAGCATTGCTGCGGCTTGTGCTCGACCAAGTTTTAACAGGGCAAGAGGATCTTTACCATACAATGGCGTCTCTACAGCACAGGAGGCAGGCTTAAACCGGACAATGAGTTCTGAAATGGCATTGTAGAGGGTTCGGAGCCTGACCGTATGGTCATCGATTTTACCAACACGAATAACGTCACAATAAACCATGGTGTATTTGTTTCCAATACATGCAAGTACTGCGATCCCGGTGTTTCTTGAACCGGGATCGATACCGAGCACAATTTTATCCATGGTTAGTATATATCATACGTACGATTCAGCTCAGGATAGTCCGTCATCCTGAGAGTATAGCCTTGCCAGATCAGCGATAAGCTCCTCACTTATGCCATTAGATGAGAATCCACCGTCATGGAACAGGTTCTGCATGGTTACTTTTCGGGTCAAATCAGAGAACAAGGTGACACAATAGTCGGCGCAATCATCGGCTGATGGATTTCCAAGAGGAGAGAGCTTTTCAGCGAAGAGGAACATGCCATCAAAACCTTTTATTCCGGATCCGGCGGAGGTCATTGTTGGTCCTTGCGAAATGGTATTTACCCGAATACGTTTTTCACCGAGGCGGCTTCCATAATTTCTGGCGATGCTTTCCAATAGAGCTTTAGCATCGTTCATGTCTGAGTACTTGGAGAAGATTCGTTGAGCGCCGATATAGCTCAAAGCGACAACGCTACCGCCATCAGAGAGAACATCGTGTACTTCTGTGGCATAATGCAGGATTTTGTGCAAAGAAATCGCCGAAATATCGAGCGATTGCATGAAAAACCTGTAATCGAGATCCGTGTATGCTTTTTTCTTACGAATATTTGGTGACATTCCGATCGCATGCAGAATGAAGTCAACTTTACCGAATTGTTCTTTGATTTTTAACATCAAATCGTTGATCTCCTCTTCACTGGAAACATCACAGGGAATGATAGGGGCATTGGTTGCTTCGGAAAGAGCATCCAGTTGTCCGAGTCGCAAAGCGATAGGTGCGTTGGATAGAGCAAAAGAAGCCCCTTCGCGGTGACATGCCAAAGCTACCCTCCAGGCGATGCTTCTGTCGTCAAGGGCACCGAAAATGATCCCTTTCTTGCCATTTAATAATCCATATCCCTGTGAATTACTCATAAAATACTCCTGAAAATTTCTGTTAAATCGTGTTGTACCTGAAAACGCATTATTTCATGGTATATGAATTATGCGTCAATAATCATTGAATATTCAAGAATAGCTATACTTTTGGAAATTATCTACAACTGAATTGTGGATAATTCGGGGATTTGACAATCTAGATAAAATTGAATGTTGATAAATGGTGAATTTCTCGCTATTTTTCTAGACTTTGCAACCAAATCCCAAAAACTCATAAATCACCATGTTTGACGATTTATCCGGCAAGCTCGGATCGGCATTCAAATCACTTTCGGGTCAATCGAAGATCACCGATGTAAATATCGCTGAATCTGTTCGAGAGATTCGT
>CAZDYD010000047.1:0-20609 GCA_964509715.1 uncultured Chitinophagales bacterium | reverse complement strand
AGGATGCCGCGATTGGTATATTCCCAGACGGACGTAGTACGTTTGCTTTCCCCGGAGCCCCACCTGCAAAAGATATATGGGAGCTTCATGCCCGAGTAGTATCCAAACCAACCCGCGACTTTGGAGTCATTGCCGTGATGTATGGCGGAAATGCTCAGGCGAACGGAAGCGACAGCAGAGTGATACAGCGTTACGGTATGGATCTGAGAATGATTTACAAGCATGTCAAATTGAACACGTTTGTCAGAGTTCAGGACTGGGGACCATATGATTATCACCGTGATTTCAACCTCACGTTCCCCCTCCAGTTGATGGCGGATGTTTCCACAACGCTCTCCAAGCCAGACTGGTTCGATTTGCCGGGCACTCGGATTGGTATCCGTGGGACCTGGAGATCGCTCGACCGCTACTCTCCAAGATACTCTCCAACCATGATGAGAGATGCATCGGGAGTGTTTGTTCCAAACCCGAATGCCATCGGATTTGATAATGGAAGAGAGTGGGAGTTCAGGACATACATCCAGATCAATATTTGACCTTAGTACCAGGAATTATTATGAAAACTACAATCAAATTTTCAAAAAGCACGCTCTTCATGGCACTAATGACTCTATTAGTTACCTGGAGTTGCGAACGAGCAGTGAATGGTCTGGAAGCACCATCCAATTCAACGAATCCAGAGGTTTTTATTGATGGGTTCAGTTCCGGATTGGATTATGCCGCTTTTGGTGGATCCGTACCCACAGCCTTTCAGGTCGATAGTGATGTAACATACAACAATTCCCGGATGTCAATGCGATTCGAGGTCCCTGATTTTAGTGATCCCCGTGGAGCATATGCCGGTGGCGCTTTCTTTACATCAGCTCCACGGGATTTGTCTGAGTACGATGCTCTAACCTTCTGGGCCAGGTCAACCCAACCTGCCACGATCGACATCATTGGGTTTGGAAATGATCTCGGAGAAAATCGTTACGTCGCATCCGTCTCCGATTTCAGAATGAATACGAACTGGAAAAAATACATCATTCCATTACCGGATCCGTCGAAGCTTCAAAATGAAAGAGGAATGTTCTTCTACTCAGAAGGTCCGGAAAACGGGAATGGCTATACATTTTGGATTGATGAGGTCAAATTCGAACGACTTGGCACAGTGGCTCACCCAAAGGCCATGATCATGAATGGTCAGGACGCAGAAGTATTCGCCGAATTAAATGAAATACTACGTGTTGACGGACTATTCTCCTCACATAACCTGCCAAATGGAGTTGATCAAAGAGTTGCCATCACACCCTACTATCTGAGTTTTGAGTCCTCTAACCCAGCCATAGCAACGGTTTCACAAAGTGGTGTGGTACAAGTGATCGGGTCTGGAGTTGCCACTATCACGGCTAAATTAGGCGACCTGGATGCCATCGGATCCTTGACCATAAACTCGAGCGAGTTAGCCAGAAGGCCGACCACGGCGCCTCCAACTCCAACTCAAAGTCCGGCGAATGTGATTTCACTGTACACTAATGTGTATGAAAACGTACCTGTTGACACATGGAATACTCGTTGGGAATTCTCCACAGTCGATGAATTTTTCCTGAACATCGCAGGACAAGATGTCATTAGATATCGTAACCTGAATTTTGTTGGTATTGAGTTCACCTCACAACAAATTAACGCTACCAATATGACGCATCTGCGACTGGATGTTTGGACACCCGATCCAACAAATCTACCTGCAGAGTTCAAGGTACTTTTGGTCGATTTCGGTCCGAATGGTCAATTTGGTGGAGGCGATGACACTTCGCATGAGCTTACATTCAGAAGTCCGATATTGAGAACCGAGCAATGGTTTACACTGGATATACCGTTGACCCAGTTCACGGGACTCCAAAGAAGAGCAAATCTTGCCCAATTGGTATTATCCGGGTCACTGCCAAACGTGTACATCACCAATGTCTACTTCTATCGATCAGTACCCACGCCAAGTCAACCATCTACTCCGGCACCAACCCCCACTCATGCGGCATCTGATGTGATCTCTCTATTCAGTAGTGCATATACGAATTTAGCGGGAGTAAACCTGAATCCGGGTTGGGGACAAGCTACCCAGGTTTCAACCATACCAATTTTAGGTGTAAATACACTTAGACTCTCTGGATTGAATTATCAGGGTATTGAAATTGGCAGAAATCTGGATGTTTCCGGTATGCAGTATTTAAGCATAGATTATTGGTCTGCCAACTCGACAGCACTCAGCGTCTTTCTGATCAGTCCGGGCCCGGTCGAAACACCCTTTGCACTTACTGTTCCGACCAGCGGATGGAACAGGCTTGATATCCCGTTGTCATCATTTAGCCCGGTCAATTTATCCAGTGTCTTTCAATTGAAGTTCGAAGGCAACGGCGACATCTTCATCGGTAATTTATACTTCAGAATATAAAAGAGGTCACTTATGAAATACTCGAATCGTTATTTACTTGTGTTTTTGTTGGTCTCTTTGACCGTCTATTCATGCAACACGGTTGATCATCAGCAACTTGATGAAAGAAACTGGGAGCTTGTGTGGAGCGATGAATTCAATGGTCCCCTGGGCGCAACTCCCGACCCTACAAAATGGAGGTTTGATGTTGGTACAGGCCAGGATGGCTGGGGAAATCAGGAGCTACAATACTACACGAATCGTCCAAGCAACGTATCAATGGATGGAAACGGTAATTTGGTAATTACAGCCCGCAGGGAGGCGTTCGGTGGGATGCCTTTCACTTCAGGAAGAATCAATACCAAAGACTTGTTTGAACACGCCTATGGTAGATTCGAAGCAAGAATAAAGAATCCACACGGACCGGGAATCTGGCCTGCATTCTGGCTACTCGGTAGCAATATTGATACAGTTGGATGGCCACAAAGTGGGGAAATCGACATCATGGAAATGCGGGGTCAGGATCCCATGATCATTCATGGATCACTGCATGGTCCCGGCTACTCTGCCGGCAATCCGTTATCCGGATCTCACGCGTTTCCCAATTCAAGATTTGATGCAGACTTTTTTATATACGCCATCGAGTGGTTCCCCGATCGTATCGACTTCTTTGTTAACGATTATCTGTACAACAGGATCAATAGAACAGATGCCCCCGGAGAATGGGTTTTCAATCAGCCGTTTTTTATTCTGTTGAACGTCGCGGTCGGTGGTACTTATGTTGGTTTTCCGCTTGATCAGACTCCTTTCCCACAACAGATGACGGTTGACTACGTCAGAGTGTACAGACTCGCTGAGTAAATATGATTCTGTAATTGTCAGTCTATCAATTAAAATCTTCAGCTCATTAATTTAGAAGTTTTGGCTATTGAAATGATAAAAATGGATGGTGATTCCTGGTTCAAAATAGATCAGGTAGATCGCATGCGCGCGTTTTTTATGAACATTGTAAGTGATTCCAATCACTGGATGTTCATTTCGAGTAACGGAGGATTGAGTGCCGGAAGACGAAACAGCAAATATGCCTTGTTTCCATATTATACCGACGACAAAATTACCGATTCGGCAGAAATAACCGGCAGTAAAACAATAATTCGAGTTGATCATGCATCCACAACCCATACCTGGGAGCCGTTTTCTGATCGAGATACCGGCAAATATGAAACAACCAGATCGCTTTATAAGAACTTTCAAGGCAACAAAATACTCTTTGAAGAGATAAACCATGACTTACAGCTGATATTTCGGTATCAATGGAACTCAAGCAACACGTTCGGGTTTGTCAGGAAAACAGAGATCAAGAATATCTCAGATCAACCAAGAACCATCACGATTTTGGATGGAATCCAGAACATTATGCCTGCCGGTGTAGATCCCGATATGCAAACTCGTACGAGCAATTTAGCTGATGCATACAAAAGGAGTGAACTGGTGCAGGATTCAGGTCTTGGCATCTATGCACTCAGTGCAATAATCGTCGACAAAGCTGAACCCAGTGAGTCATTGATGACTAATATTGTTTGGTCACTTGGTATCAACGCGAAGCTCCATCTGCTTTCATCCATCCAGCTTCAAAAGTTCAGAAAAGGTTATGAAGTCACACACGAAGTGGATGTAAAAGGTGAGCGAGGGGCATATTTCGTAATGGCGGAAATCGGTCTTGATCCGGGCTCAAATTACACATGGAAACTCATTGCGAATGTAAATCAAAACCAGTCACAGGTAATTGAGCTAAATCAACGTATCAAGCGTGAGCCTAAAGCCTTGGATCTGGAGATTGAGAACGATATCAATCTCGGTACCAGTAATCTTGTGAAATTGGTTGCAAGCGCTGATGGAATCCGATACTCGGCAGATGAGAAAAAAGACGTTCGTCACTATTCGAATGTGTTGTTCAACATCATGCGAGGTGGTATTTTTGACGACAATTACTTCATTGAGAAACGGGATTTTCTAAAATATCTTCGAAATGCGAGCAAACCCGTGTATCAAAGAATTGAATCGGTATTGGTTGATCAACCCGAAGTCTTTACAAAAACTGAATTAACGAAAATCCTGATTGAATCCGGTGACCAAGACCTGTTTAGGCTTGGGACAGAATACCTGCCACTCAAATTCAGTCGTCGACATGGGGATCCAAGTAGACCTTGGAATCAGTTCTCCATCAATACCCATGATGAATTAGACGGATCAAAAATCCTGGATTATGAGGGAAACTGGAGGGATATTTTTCAAAATTGGGAGGCATTGGTGCATGCATACCCCGATTTTATTGACAGCATGATTTACAAGTTTCTGAACGCATCCACCTTTGACGGTTATAATCCATATCGTGTAACAAAAGGCGGATTTGATTGGGAAACTATTGAGCCGGATAATCCGTGGTCATACATCGGGTATTGGGGTGATCATCAAATCATCTATCTACTTAAGTTCCTGGAGTTTTACCATATGCATCGTCCCGATGCATTTAAGATGATGTTCGCACAAAATGTTTTTGTTTATGCCAACATACCGTATCGGATCAAGTCATACAGTGATATAATCAGAGACCCCAAAAACACGATTGTTTTTGACGAGGAGTCTGATCTGGAAATCCGAAAAAAAGTACAGGAAATGGGTGCCGATGGCGCACTCCTTACAAACATTTCGGGGGCGCTTCACAGAGTAAATTTTCTGGAAAAACTACTTGCAACCATGCTCGCTAAAGTTTCCAACTTCATACCTGAAGGTGGCATTTGGATGAATACCCAGCGTCCAGAGTGGAATGATGCGAATAATGCACTGGTCGGCAATGGTGTTTCCATGGTCACATTGTACTACTTATATCGATTCGTAAAATTTTTACGGTCTGTGATGACCGCTGACAGTCACTCTACGCTCAAGGTATCAGCAGAGCTTAAAACAATGTTCGATTCCATTCATGATGTACTTGTCGGCAATGAGCATTTGCTCAAAGGATCCATAGATAACATCAGTAGAAAAAGAGTCACCGATGCGTTAGGTCAGGCAGGGAGTGATTTCCGGACCAACATCTATGAAAACGGATTCAGTGGCAAGATGTCAGATATCCGATCATCAGATGTAATTAGATTCCTGGATACGACGATAAGTTACTTGGAACATACAATCGATGCTAATCGTCGTTCAGATGAATTATACCACTCCTATAATATTGTCAGAATAGGCGCCGATAACATGTCAATTCACCCCCTGAGTGAAATGCTTGAGGGACAAGTCGCCGTTCTGAGCTCCGGGTACATCAAAGCATCATCTGCTGTTTCATTACTTGATGCACTCAGGCATAGTTCGCTGTACCGTGCCGACCAGAATAGCTATATGTTATATCCTGACAAAGAGCTACCAGGGTTTTTACAGAAGAACAATATTCACCCTGAATCAGTAAACAACTCACGCCTGTTAAAAAAATTGTTATCGGACGAAAATCTGCAGTTAATTATCGCTGATGTAGAAGGTGGATATCATTTTAACGGTAGATTCAGAAATGCGGCTGATGTAAAAATGGCTTTGGAAAACCTAAGCTCAAACGGATATGCTGATTTGGTGACGGATGAGTCAGATTATGTACTACAACTATTCGAGAATGTATTTAATCATGAAGCCTTCACAGGTCGATCCGGTACATTTTATGCATATGAGGGACTTGGGTCAATTTACTGGCACATGGTATCCAAGTTGCATCTTGCCGTAACCGAAATAGCAATAAAAGCCATAAGCGACGGAGAAGAACAGGAGTTGATCACACGTCTTACCACACATTTTCGCGAGATTGGTGATGGTATAGGGGTGCACAAATCACCGGAAGCATACGGCGCATATCCGACCGATCCATATTCCCATACACCTAAGCATCGTGGGGCACAGCAACCAGGGATGACCGGTCAGGTTAAAGAGGACATCCTTGTAAGTATCGGAGAGTTGGGAGTACAGGTTACTGACGGCGTGTTAAGATTTGATCCCCGTTTGTTAAGTCCAACGGAGTTTATTGCTGAACCACGGACAATTCGAATCATTGATGTCAGAAATCAGCATAAAGAAATCGACTTACCCGAAAATTCAATGTGTTTTACAATTTGTCAAACCCCGGTAATCTACACATTGCGATCGAATCCAGGGGTGGAAGTAACCTTCCGAAATGGTACAACCAAGTTATTTGATCAAAACCACCTTGATGCAAATACAACCAGACATATTTTTGATCGAACCGGCGAAGTCGATAGCATCCTTGTTGGTCTCACAGCGAACCAGTTATCAACCGTTAAGACGTGATATCTATGCATCTCCGTACAACCTTACTTATACTGATCACCATATCCATTGCAATGACATCCTGCAGTAAAAACGTAAGCCATGATTTTTCCAATATCGGAATCACAGCCGAGGAGATTTTGGGAAACAACAAGTATCGTGCCATATCATTCGGAGGATATCGTGAGCTATCCCGCGACATTGTACCAACAGTAGAACAGCTCAAGGAAGACCTCAGAATCCTTGCCGCAATGGATATCAAACTGTTGCGGACCTATAACGTTTATTATGACGAAGTCGCCAATTTGCTCGAGGCGATACGTGAGCTCAAGCAGGAAGACCCTTCTTTCGAAATGTATCTCATGCTTGGGGCGTGGATAGATGCAAAAAATGCATGGACCGATTCACCCGAACGTATACGCCATAAAGAAAGCGCCAAAAATGCCGGTGAGATTGCAAGGGCAGTACAGCTGGCGCAACAATACCCCGACATTGTGAAAATCATTGCAGTTGGTAATGAAGCCATGGTCCACTGGGCCTGGGAATACTACGTTGAGCCGGAAGTCATACTGAAATGGGTTAAACACCTGAAGGCGCTCAGACGCAAAGGGCAGCTTCCGGAAACACTTTGGATCACCACATCCGACAACTTTGCATCATGGGGTGGTGGCGGATCAGAATATCACAAACCTGCTTTGAATGAACTGATCCGGGAGGTAGATTTTATATCCATGCACACCTATCCCGTGCACGACACACATTATAACCCACAATTCTGGGGAGTCAGAGCCGATGAGGAGGGGAGCACCGATCTGGATAAAATCCATGCTGCCATGCACCGAGCCAGAGACTATGCCATCATGCAGTACAACAGTGTTGTGGCTTACATGCGTGGACTCGGAGTCGAGAAACCTGTCCATATCGGTGAAACTGGTTGGGCCAGCAAGTCAAATGAGCACTATGGATCCGATGGATCTCGCGCCATCGACGAATACAAGGCAGGGATGTATTATAAAATGATGCGAGAATGGTCTGAGGAAAACAACTTAACATTGTTCTACTTTGAAGCTTTTGATGAACAATGGAAGGATGCAGCAAATCCTATGGGGTCTGAGAACCATTTTGGTCTGATCACGCTTGAGTCCAAGGCAAAGTTTGCTATTTGGGACAAAGTGGATGCGGGTATCTTTGACGGGTTGACCAGAGCTGGAAAACCCATCACCAAATCCTATGATGGGAATCTTAATGAACTCATGAAAGATGTATTGGTGCCACCCACTGAGGAGGAAATCAAAATACGATTACAGTCGGTAGTTGATGGAGAGTAAACAGCGAAACATTTCAAGTACACATATTCTTAGCGACCAGATGCATGTTCTATAGACACTCGGAAGGTGTCGCAAAATGAAGGGCATGCTAATTAATTAATACATAAGTAATGTCACATTTAATCACACCCGAGAGGGACAGAGTCCCCATCATACAGAAGGCGGCTTTCGGCGCCGGTCACCTTGTCAATAACCTCTTACCCGGTGCACTGGGTGTGTTTTCATTTTTCCTGCTTACGGCTTTTGGGATGGATCCATTTTTAGCAGGATTACTGGGCGGACTTCCCAGGCTATTCGATGCGATTACCGACCCCATCATGGGTTATATATCGGACAACACGAAATCGAAATTTGGGCGTAGAAGACCCTATATTTTTGTGGGAGCTATACTCACCGGGATACTTTTCATCATGCTATGGCAATTGGATCCCGAACAATCACAGACGTATAACTTCTGGTATTTCCTGCTGTTCTCACTCATCTACATCACTGGAAACACCATCTTTTCCACACCGCTCATTGGACTTGGATATGAAATGACGTTCGACTACAACGAACGAACACGATTGATGGGTTTTTCGCAGACAATCGGTCAAATAGCATGGATGATCGTCCCCTGGTTCTGGGTCATCATTGCTAATCCCGATCTATTTGAGACTCAGGCCGATGGCGTCCATAAAATGGCTGTTGTAGTCGGAGGAGCTTGTATGATTCTTGGTATAATGCCGGCGCTATTCTGCAAGGAAGTTGACCAGACACACTTGTCGAACAGAGCTGACCTGACATTCAAAAATATCTTCACCAATCTTAAAGATCTCATCCGAAACATGGTGTTGATATTTCAGAACAGACCGTTCTTACGTCTGTGCGGAGCCACCTTTCTCGTCTTCAACGGGTTTCAGATGGTAGCCTCTTTCAGCTACTTCATCATTGTTTTCTACATCTTCTCTGGGGACTACGGCGCTGCAGGTAATTGGCCGGCATGGTTTTCGACTATCAGCGCCATGGCCACTGCTTTCTTGATCATCCCGGTCATAACATGGATGTCGAACCGATGGGGTAAGCGAAATGCATTCATCATATCCACGCTCATCTCCATCGTTGGATATACATTGAAATGGTGGGGATTCGATCCATCCAACCCGATGCTGATGCTCATGCCAATACCGTTCATTGTTTTTGGTATCGGTGGGTTGTTCACACTTATGATGAGTATGACTGCCGATGTTTGTGACCTTGACGAACTTTACAACGGTATGCCACGTAAAGAAGGCACATTTGGTGCAATCTACTGGTGGATGGTCAAGCTGGGACAAGGTATTGCCCTTGTCCTGGGAGGGCTCGTACTTAAGATCGTAGGCTTCGATCAGAATGTAACTGTACAGACTGTAGATACGCTCACAAATCTCCGGTTGGCTGATATTCTGATACCTGCAACTACTGCAGCATTGGCTGTTTGGGTCATGTGGGGATATGATTTGACGGAAGCCAAAGCACGGGAAATCAAAACTGAACTGGTTCGTCGTCGCGGAGAATTGTAATCATATGAATTGATTATCTGTGATTGAATGGAAAAACCAACCACCTCCAGAAACCAAAAATCCTTGAGAACACAGCCAACTAAATATCCCTTTTAATTAGATGGCTGAAAAAAAACAAATTATTAGAAACAACCTTAATAATCATGTCATCCAGACCAGATAAGATATCACACCGAGCCCCGGAAGACCTGGGCCAAATTGCTGATCCGATAACATCCCAATCCAATGAACCCTTAAGAGACATCTTCTTGAGGCTGCTCAATGAGCGATTATATGGTTTGTGTTTCAGTCTATATGAAGAAGGACAAAAGCCGGGAGATATCATATCTGAAGCTCAGATCCGCAGAAAGATCGAATTCTTGAAACCATACACTCAATGGATCAGGACATTTTCAACTACTGAGGGCAACGAACTGATTCCCAAAATTGCCAAAGAGTACGGCATGAACACCTTGGTCGGTGCATGGTTGGGCCGGGATTCGGACAAGAACGCTGTTGAAATTCAAAATCTGATTGAATTGGCCAATGAGGGATTTGTTGACATCGCTGCGGTCGGGAATGAAGTATTGTACCGAAAAGATCTGACACAGTCAGAATTATTGCAACATATCGGTGATGTAAAAAAACAGATACCGTCTATACCCGTCGGATATGTAGATGCCTACTATGAATTTGTGGAGCGTCCCGAAATCGCATATGCCTGTGATGTTATACTATGCAACTGTTATCCCTATTGGGAGGGTACATCCTTTGAACAATCGTTCAACCATATGAGATGGATGCACGGAATGGCGACCCATGCAGCGGAAGGGAAACCAGTATTGATTACCGAGACTGGCTGGCCAAGCAAAGGAGAGGCATTCGCCGATGCCATCCCCTCGCCCGAACATGCCATGAAATATTTTATCAATACTCAACTATGGGCCCGAGAAAACAACATAGGGGTGTTTTATTTTTCATCATTCGACGAATCCTGGAAGGTCAGTGCCGAGGGTGAAGTCGGGGCTTATTGGGGTATCTGGGACAGCAAAGGGAACCTGAAGTACTAAAGCTGGCATCAACACGAAAGTACGTCGAATGGCTAACACTGAAGCCTTAGGATGTGTCAGGTAACAGTGGCTGCCTGATTCCCCAGCTTTATGTTTCGGTACTTGTGATTTACCCATAATGATATCAGAATAATGATCATTCCGATGGCAAGTTTTCCAAGATCGGCCTCTTTGTTCCAAAAAACAAGATTGACCAGGATTCCGGCAGGAATCAACATGTTGTTCATGATAGCTAAAGTACCAGCATCTACCAAAGTGGCCCCTTTATTCCACAAATAAAGTCCAAGACCGGATGCTCCGACACCCAACCACAATAGGATTCCCCACTGAAGCAACGAATTGGGCATCATGGTAGCATTCCCAAAGATCAAATATGATGGTCCGGCAACTATCAATCCCCCAAGAAAAAAATAACCGAAAAAGTTACGTTGAGGGAAGTCAACCGGATAACGCTTTACCAGATTGGCATACCCTACCTGTCCTGCAGCGAAGGCAAAGTTCGCAATCTGGATCAGGAAGAAACCGGTGATGAACGCTTCGGTGATACCATCATATCGTATGTATGCAGCACCGAATACCGACATTATCGCTGCAAAAAGTGCAACAGGAGAGAATCTTTTGTTCAGAGCGTCATCCAAAAGGGTTACGTATAGCGGAGTCGTAACAGTAAAAAGAAGTACCTCAGGCACTGTCAAATATAGAAATGATCGATATAGACACAGATACGTGACACCGATCATAAGACTACCCACTGCAATTGTGCCTAATTTCAGTGGTGTTGGAACTCCTGTCCATCGGGTCATGGGCAGGAATATAAGTCCTGCCAGGACTACTCGGGTCAGCACGGCGAAATCACCGTCGACTTTGCCGGCCAGATAGACATCAATAAGGCTAAATGAAAAAGCCCATAAGGCGGTGATACATACCAGATATCGCATTATTTAAACAGATAAAGTAGCTAACAATAGATCAGTCGGCCAATTTACTCAACTGGAGCCAAAATTGTTCAATTTTAAGAATGGCTTTAAGAAACTCATCCATGTCCAACGGTTTCGTGATGTAAGAATTGCAATAATTCTCATACGCAGAATTGACATCCTTCCGGTCGGACGAAGTGGTGAGCATGATCACAGGGATTTTTCGAAGTGTTGAGTCCTCTTTGATTTTTTTCAACACTTCGTGTCCATTGAAAATGGGTATGTTGATGTCGAGCAATATCAGATCGGGTTTTGTTGCTGATTCGAATTGACCTTTTTTGTATAAGAAGTCCAGGGCTTCCTCGCCATTTCTGGCAACGCTTATGTTGGTTTTTATTTTACTCTCCTCAAAGGCATCAAGTGTAAGCACGATGTCACCTTCATTGTCCTCGACCAATAAAATGTGAACTTCTTTCATAACGTGTTCCTATTTAAGGTAAAATTGAATGCGCTACCAACCCCCTTTTGGGATTCAACCCAAATCTTTCCGCCCCAAGACTCTACATTCTTTTTTGCAATTGACAATCCGATACCGGTACCATCATATTTGTCGCTATTATGTAGTCGTTGGAATATGGTAAAAATTTTGTCAAAATGCTGTGAATCCATACCTATTCCATTGTCCGAAATCCGGATGATCCACTCATCTTTTTTCACATCAATGTGAATGTTTATTTCGGGAGGCAATCCATCCTTTGAATATTTCAGAGCATTGTCAAGAATGGAGTGGAATGTCTGCGTAAGTGGTACCTTGTGCCCATACAATTTTGGTAGATTGTTGGCATGGATCGTAGCAGACTTGTCCTTGATAACCCTTTTTCGCAGGAACTTGAACTGATCAATAATTTCGTTGACATCTATTTCTTCATCCGAGCCCTCCATGTTCCCGGCACGAGAGTATTCGAGCAGGTCCAGAATGATAGTCTTCATCCTCTTCGCTCCATCGGTAGCGAAATGAATATATTGCCTGGCCTTGTCATCGAGCTTATCACCATATTTTTTCTCAAGTTGAAGTAAAAAACTTGAGATCATGCGTAATGGCTCCTGCAGATCGTGCGAAGTAATGAAAGCGAACTGTTCAAGCTGTTCGTTCGATTTCTCAAGATCCCGGGCTCTTATTTCAAGAGCCTTATTCAATTCGAGAAGTTCTGTTTCATATTGTTTGCGATAGGTGATATCACGAAAGAAAACACTGATTCCGTCCTCTGCAGGATATGCATTCACCTCCAACCATTTTCCGTAAAAGTCCTCAAACGAGATCATTTCACCCGTCTCAAGGACCTTGTGGTAATTTCTGTAGGATGGTAGATTGACCGCATCGGGGAATACCTCCCAAAGATTGTTTCCGACAAGGATGTCACGACTTACTCCAAGGAGTTCTTCTGCTTTATTGTTCCAGTAGGTGACGATGAAATTGCGGTCGACAGTGAAGAAAGCGTCACCAATGCTTTCGATAATTTTAATTTTATCGCTGTAGGCTTGTTCCAAAGCCTTGGCAGACCTGATACGCTCATCGATGTTTTTAAAATAGGATGATATCCCACCATCAGACGGGTATGTTGTGATTTCATACCAGCAATTATCTCCAGGATACAGGTATTCAAAACTTTCGGGTACTCCGGAAGCTGCTACTCGACGATAGATTTCTTCGAGTATGGTCCCTCGAGCGGGAGCAAATACTTCCCAGATGCTATTACCCAGGACTGCATTGCTCGATTTTTTCAGAAGGTTTTCAGCTTCTTTGTTGAAAAAAGTAAAATTCCAGTTTTTGTCGACCGAATAAAAAGCATCCGAAATACTGTTTAAAATGGTCTTTACCTGCATTTCGGCGAGTTTTAACTGCGTGATATCCTGAAAACTTCCGTATAAACGTACACATTTACCATTCAGCATTTCGGTCTGACCTATGGCCCGTACCCATACCTCATTACCTTTTGCTGTGATCAGTGCAGCCTCGAAAAAAATACCCTTACCAGTACTCATAGCTTCGTTGATCACATCAGTTACCATGTCCCTGAAATCTTCTCGATAGTATTCGATGGCGTTCGATAATTCAGGGGTGTATTCTTCCGGATTCGTCTCATATATTTGATGTACCATATCGGACCATATAAGCTGATTATGCATTACATCAATTTCCCACCCACCGACGGTTGCTATCTTGGATGCATTATCAGCAATCTGTCGAAGTTTCTTCTCAGCGGTAATGTCCTTAGCCCAGATATACAGTACATCATCTTCGCCTGCCAATTTACAATGCCAGTTCAACCAAACAATCTTACCTGATTTTGTGATAATTCGATTTTCAAACTTGATCAAGGTATTTTCGCAATTGAGTTTAGTTATCTCAGCAAGTGTATAACTTTGATCCTCGGGATGCACGAAAGCTTCTAATGGCTCGCCCAGCATTTCATCTTCACTTAGCTCGAAAATCTGACATCCCACATGATTCATTTTAATGACTTTTCTGCCAATATCTGTCAGACATATCACATCGGGTAGTGTATCAAATAAATGATTGAGATCATTTTCCAATCTTTTTCGATGGATCTCTGACCCAATGATCGTCTCCAGTTTGGTGATCGTTGGCCCAAAACGGATGATGTCGGTCGATTGTTCATCAGACCCTATTAAAATAGCTCCGACCTTAACACCCTGATGTGATAATGGAATACCTATCATCGTTTTGATTCCGGCCAGTATCGCAGAATTTTTTCGGATGAAACGGGGGTGTGAACCAACGTCATCCCAAATTATCGAGCTATGTGACCCCCATACAGCGCCGGGTAATCCTTCGTTCAGTTTGAGACTGACAACCTGTTCTGAGTCAGAATAAAATAGACGAGCGTGCTCAGTAGTTATAGTTTTTGATACCAATTTAAGTTTACTGATGCCTGTATCGGGCAGCCAGATTTCTACTAAACTGAAATTGCCGACATCCAGTAGAATTTGACAAAGTTTGTCGAGCGACACTCTGAGCTCGACTTCGCTATTAAAAACGTTACTGATTTTTTCAATCAGGTCCCGGAATAACTGCTCCTTGAGTTTTAGTGTGACATCCAGACATGATACCAGCACTGCGGACCTATCGCGGTAATGAACTTTATGTCCATGGACTTCAACTTGAATCCTTTCTTTGTTCTTTTTCTGATGTGTGAAAACACCGAAGAGAATATTACCGAGAGCATCATCTACTTTTTCGAGTGCTATTTGTAATCGAGGTAAATCATCAGGAGGACGTAGGTCCCGTATGGTCATGTTCAGGAATTCTTCACGGGAGAATCCATAATGATCGATAGCTGCTTGGTTTACATCCAATATCTGAAGTGAATACCGGTCGAACACCCAATTCGGTAACGGGTTGTGGTAAAACAACGTACTATAATCCGGGTGTTCCATTGATGACTAATGTTCGAAGAATGATAATTGGCAACGTATGTCAAGATAACTAAGATGTACTAAAATTCAGGAAACTAAAGCAGAAAAATTTGTGTATGTCGTTGCCGAGATCCGTTCATTACTTTTGATTAAATCAGTGATTTTCAGTGTTAAACCATGTGTATCCATTTCGTCATATCCATACATCAGAATTGATATCTTCAGGTCTAAAAATACCACAATGCACTACCATCACTAAATGATCAGTGCATCATCACCTAACATTCTTACTCAATAATCCGTACCTTATTGGCGTTTAACTTTTATTAATCGTCATATTATTTTTTAGTTTATGCCATCATTAGTAATTCTTGCTGCCGGTATGGGTAGCCGCTACGGTGGGACCAAGCAATTTGCTACATTTGGTCCTTACGAACGCCTGATCCTTGATTATACGCTTTATGATGCAATTGAGGCGGGTTTTGATAAAGTAATTTGTGTCATACGTCGCCAGATCGAACCCGCATTTCGCGAATCTGTGCTGAAATCATGGGAGGGGAAAATCGATTTGAGGGTTGTCTATCAGGAGCTCTCTAACTTGCCAGAGGGATTCGAGGTACTCGAAGGACGAACCAAGCCCTGGGGAACAGCCCACGCCATGTGGATGGCCGAACCTGAGATACAGGAGCCATTCGCTATCGTTAACGCCGACGATTTCTATGGACGCGAGGGAATAACGGATGCATTCAAGTATTTGAATGCCATGGATCCTGCCCGTCCTGGTGCCTGCATCATTGGATACAAACTTGAAAACACATTGAGTGAAAATGGTACAGTATCCAGGGGATGGTGTCAGAGTGATGGGAATAACGGTTTACTCAGCATAAAAGAGTTGAAGTCAATTCAGCGTCGAGGAACGGATATCGTTGCCGAAGAGGATGGAGTAGATCGTATACTGCAACCCGACGACATGGTTTCGATGAACCTGATGGGTTTCAGTCCGGTAGTATTTTCGCTGCTTCGGGATGAATTTGCCCGATTTTACGCGGCACTTAAGCCGGGGAGTACGGCTGAGTTCTATTTAGCACATGTTCTAAACGCAATGATTGAACGGTCCCAGCCTGTGGCATTGGTGCCGACCAACAGTGAATGGTTCGGGGTCACATATCCCGAGGACAACGACTATGTAAACGCCCGACTTGCGGAATTGCATGCAAGTGGTGTGTATCCGGACAAGTTCTGAGTTCAGCGTCGGCATTTATTGCCATCACGCATTCGGATCAGTGGTAACAAGATATTCTCGATACCATTGATCCGAATTTCGTGCATAGTTGAAAGGTAGTGCCCCAAAGCCCCCTCCGGGAAACCCTCTCGCGAAAACCACTCTAAGTAAGAAACAGGGAGGTCGGTGAGCCAACGTCCTTCAAATCTTCCAAATGGCATACGCATGTACACCATTTCGAACAGGAAATTGGGGTCTGGTTTTATATCTGTCATACTCGAAAATAGGTGAACCACAGATCAACATCAATCATCGTGATCGTAATAACCTCCTGCTCCCTCGTTTTCTCCCAACTGCAACTCAGTACCGAACAGGGTTAGTATGCGTGTATCCCGGTCGAAGTTCGAATTAAGAAACCAAAGACAACCGGCAACAACCATCAACAGAAAAAGACCAGATAATGTCCGTGCCGATGTAATGGGTTGTTGTTCGATTACTGAGTCTTTTTTTCCGTCAATCATACTGGTGATCATTCCATCGCGATGTCGCACTTGGTGAAACACGACACCAAATACATGCACAATTGCTGTAAAGACGAAGAGTTGAGCAAAGAGTTCGTGTAAATCCTTGATATTATCATTCCCAGATCTGACCATCACGAATCCGCTTATGAGTAGTCCGATGGTTGCAAAGTACATAATAATGGCTGCAAAACTAGATGCCGGATTATGATTGAGATACCTTGTAGTCTTCAATTGTACTACCTCCCGTATGTAGCCAATTAATTGTGATGGCCGCAACATAAAAGTTGAAAAACGTGCATAAGTGCTTCCAATAAACCCCCACACAATCCTGAAGATCAATAACACCCCGAGCATGATCCCGACCAACATATGATATGGGAATATGGCAGAATCATCATCTGTCAGATTAGCCAATAATATGGCTGTTAGAAAAAAAATGACGAACAACCAGTGAAAAGCCCTAGTTGGGACATCGAATACCAGAACGCGTTTCATGGCAACCTCCGGTGGAATTATTAGAAGAGTAAAATATCTTAAATAAGTTCTGCAAAATTCAAAGCAAATGCATCCGATTTAATGAATTTTAACTATTTATACACAGTATACGCAATGCGAACGGGACAATTGATTCCCGAAATTGGTCGGCAAATCGTATATTGCCGAGGTATTATTTTAACTATGAATCGCACCATATTGGTGGCATAAACAACCGAATACTATTATGAGTAACGAAAGTAAATGCCCTTTTCACGGCGGAGCAATGCGTGCTACTGCTGGCTCAGGGACAAAAAATAAAGATTGGTGGCCAAACCAGCTTAATCTGAATATTTTAAGACAACATTCTGCGAAATCTGATCCCATGGATCCTGATTTCAATTATACAGAGGAGTTCAAAAAACTGGATCTTCATGCTCTGAAAAAAGATCTGGAACAATTGATGACCGATTCCCAGGACTGGTGGCCAGCCGACTATGGTCACTATGGTCCGTTAATGATCCGAATGGCGTGGCACAGTGCCGGGACCTACAGAGTAGGTGATGGACGTGGTGGTGCGGGAGCAGGTACACAACGTTTTGCTCCACTGAACAGCTGGCCTGATAATGCCAACCTCGATAAGGCACGGTTACTTCTTTGGCCTATCAAACAGAAATATGGCAAGAAGATCTCATGGGCCGATTTGATGATATTGGCTGGGAATGTTGCCCTCGAATCCATGGGATTCAAAACCTTTGGATTTGCCGGAGGTCGTGCTGACGTATGGGAACCCGAAGAAGACATCTATTGGGGTTCGGAAGGTGAATGGCTCGGAGATAAGCGGTATACCGCCGATAGAGAACTCGAGAATCCATTGGCCGCTGTACAAATGGGATTGATCTACGTAAATCCCGAAGGACCGAACGGCAATCCTGATCCGGTTGCAGCTGCAAAAGATATCCGTGAGACGTTTCGTCGAATGGCCATGAATGATGAAGAAACTGTGGCATTGATTGCCGGTGGACACACATTCGGTAAGACTCACGGTGCAGCTGATCCAAGTAAATATGTTGGAAGTGAACCTGCAGCTGCCGGAATTGAAGAACAAAGTTTGGGATGGAAGAATACATACGGATCGGGAAGTGGTGCCGATACTATTACCAGTGGACTGGAAGGTGCTTGGACCCAGACTCCTACCCAGTGGAGTAATTATTTCTTTGAGAACTTGTTCGAATATGAGTGGGAGCTTACTAAATCACCTGCTGGAGCTTGGCAATGGAAGCCAAAAGATGGAAAAGGCGAGGGCTTGGTGCCCGATGCACATGATCCGCATAGAAAGCATGCGTTGTTCATGTTGACTACTGACCTTTCTCTCAGATTCGATCCTGAATATGAGAAAATATCACGTCGATTTTATGAAAATCCAGATGAATTTGCCGATGCTTTCGCTCGTGCCTGGTACAAACTGACACACAGAGACTTAGGCCCGAAATCACTGTATTTAGGACCTGAAGTTCCGGAAGAGACACTGTTATGGCAAGACCCATTACCAGTTGTCGACCATGAGCTGATTAATGATGCCGACATCAAACATCTAAAAGAGCAGCTTTTGTCATCTGGACTCTCTGTCTCCGAATTGGTATCGACCGCATGGGCTTCCGCATCTACATACCGAGGATCTGACAAGCGTGGTTGAGCAAACGGGGCACGTATCCGTTTAGCACCGATGAAAGATTGGCAAGTGAATGGTCCGGCCAGATTACAAAAAAATCTGGGTGTGATTGAAGGCATTCAGCAGTCATTCAACGCGGCGCAAACAGGCAATAAGCGCGTATCCTTAGCTGACCTGATTGTGTTAGGTGGATGTGCTGCCATCGAGAAAGCGGCAAAAGACGCAGGTCACCAGGTTATCGTACCGTTTACTCCTGGTAGAACAGACGCGTCACAAGACCAAACCGATGTTGAATCATTTTCATGGCTTGAGCCTGCGGCAGATGGATTCAGAAACTATTTCAATCCGAAACATGTGACAACTGCCGAAGAAATGCTTGTTGATAAAGCCCAGTTGCTTACCCTTACCGCCCCTGAAATGACGGTATTATTGGGTGGTATGCGAGTGCTCAACACCAACTTTGACAAATCACGCCATGGGGTATTTACCGATCGTCCGGAGACTTTAAGCAACGACTTCTTCGTGAATCTGTTGGATCTGGGTACAACATGGAAAGCCATGTCAGATGCACAGGATGTGTTTGAAGGACGTGATCGCAAAACCGGTGATTTCAAATGGACTGCGACTCGTGCAGATCTCATATTTGGATCCAATTCCGAGTTACGCGCATTAGCAGAAGTATATGCGTGCAGTGATTCAGAAGAGAAGTTTGTTCATGATTTTGTGTCCGTTTGGAGCAAAGTGATGAATTTGGATCGATTTGATATCTAAAATCGGACATCGTCCAACTCGATAGAGCATAAGCCCCTGGATAATAAAACAGTTATTCAGGGGCTTTTTTTTGTAGAAACTTGATTTATCTGTATTATAGGCAACGACATACGAAAATAGCTGTATAATATGAATCCGGAAGTTGACAAATATCTTTTAGATGGTTGTATGCGGTGCAAATACGGTGGCACACCCGACTGCAAAGTTAACAACTGGAGAAATGAACTAATATTATTGCGTGAAATCGTCTTGGAGTGTGGACTAAAAGAGGAAATCAAATGGGGCGTACCTTGCTATACAGAGAATAATAAAAACATTGTCGTTGTGAGTGCCTTCAAAGAGTATAGCTGTTTGAGTTTTTTCAAAGGTGTGCTCCTTAAAGATGTCCACCAAATCCTGGATAAGCACGGGATTAGTTCTCAATCGACACGGCTGATTAAATTCACTTCCCCGGACCAGATCCTCGAAAAAAAAGAACAACTCAGAGAATATATTCTGGAAGCGATTGAGATTGAACGTACTGGTAAAAAAGTTGAATTTGCAAAGAATCCGGAGCCAATACCTGACGAGTTACTTGAAAAATTCGAAGAATTCCCGGCTTTAAAAACAGCATTTGAAGCACTGACACTAGGACGACAACGCGGGTACATCATTCACTTTTCCCAACCCAAACAATCCATTTCAAGAATGGGAAGAATAGAAAGATGCATCCCGAAAATCTTAAACGGCGAAGGATTTCATGACAAGTATAAATCGTGAAGTAAATTGAATTGTGCTGAGCTTATTATCGGTATAGCTTGAAGTATACTTCCAGGATTTATACTTTTTTCGGTGCATGAAATTGTATAATTCTCTACAACTATTGGTGAGTACTCTAATTCAGATTTAGTAAAAGTCAATGTTATTAGCATAACAACCATTAAATTGATATAAT
>CAZDYD010000046.1:10227-21160 GCA_964509715.1 uncultured Chitinophagales bacterium | reverse complement strand
CTCCGCTCCCCGCTCTCCGCTCTCCGCTCCCCGCTCCCCGCTCCCCGCTCACCGCTCTCCGCTCCCCGCTCTCCGCTCTCCGCTCCCCGCTCCCCGCTCCCCGCTCTCCGCTCCCCGCTCCCCGCTTCATAATAAAAAAAGCTCCGGACTCAAAAGAACCCGGAGCTTATAAAATATCCGAAACTAAATAAATCTTAGTTCTGCTCTTCGGTTTGCTGATTCTGGTTACCTGAAGACTGTGGAATCGCCGCAGGTGTTTCAGTCGCGTCGTTTAGTCCACGCTCAATCGGGAACTGAACACCGCTTTGTTGAACAGCTGACCTGGTAGTGGTGGTACGATCGATAAAAAAGTTCGCGACCAGGCAGAGCACCAAAAAGGTTGCACCAAGCACAGAGGTTGCTTTCGACAAAAAGTCTGCAGTACGACGTGATCCGATCGCTCCGGCCGCACCTCCTGCATTCCCAGCGATACCTCCGCTTAATCCGGAGCCTTGTCCGCTCTGAAGTAAAACAGCAATAGTAATCAGAATTGCGATTACGGTGATCAGAATAACTATAAATGTGTACATAATATGTCTAAAAAATCTGAATGGTGTTTAGCCGAGAAAGATAACCACAAATTTATCCTATTTCAATAAAAAACATACCAGAGTTTGTAAGTAAGTTCACGTTGTTTACAATTTCAGGATTTTAGCCTAAGTTGTCTATGCTTAATGATGATAAATTATATGTGATCAACCTTCCCAAACGATGCAAAATTTCTACGAAATATTAGAGAGAATTACCGACCTCGACCCAAGAGTCGTTCGAAGTCTGATCGCAACGTTGATTATTTTGGCAATTACCTGGTTGGCCAACTTTATCGCCGGCAAAATCATCGCCAAAAATTTCTCCGACGACAAGCAACGCTTTTTGTGGCGAAAAAACTTTAGATATGTCGTCGGATTCATCGCATTTTTCCTGATCGGTCGACTTTGGCTCGAAGGATTTCAGTCACTTGCGACTTACCTTGGACTCCTCTCTGCCGGTCTTGCGATTGCATTGAAGGATGTTGTGGCCGATTTTGCAGCTTGGTTGTTCTTGTTATGGAGACGCCCATTCGACATCGGAGACAGGATCGAAATCGGAAAATACAAAGGTGACGTAATCGACAAACGGGTATTCAAGTTCACTATTGTTGAAATTGGTAACTGGGTCGATGCCGATCAAAGTACCGGCCGTGTAGTACATATCCCGAATCACCGCGTGTTCCTGGATGCCATTGCAAACTATACTACCGGTTTTGAATTCATCTGGAATGAGTTGACTATCAACCTCACATTCGACAGCAACTGGAAGAAAGCCAAAGAAATCCTACACAGGATTGCAAAAAAACATGCAGCTGACATTACCCCTGAGGCTGAACGGCAGATCAGAGAAACAGCCCAGGAGTACATGATCACATATAAGTATTTGACTCCAAATGTCTACACCAACGTCGGACCCAATGGTGTCCAGCTCACCATCCGATACCTCACACATCCTCGACGAAGAAGGGGCTCCGCCCAAATGATCTGGGAAGATGTCCTTACAGAATTTGCTAACCACAAGGATATCCGATTCTCGTATCAGACGATTCGCTATGTGGGTGACCAAAACTCAACACAGTTTCCACCTCCATCACCCATCCATCCTGATAAAATGGATTGAATGATTCGTTGACCCAAGCGTTGCAAAGTTTGTCCATACGGTGTTAACTTCTCCGTGCAACCTTTCCATTATCAATGTACTAAATCGGAGTCGTCATGGTCCACGGTCAACATAAATTCAGAGTACATATCATAGCAATATCCGTGATTTTGCTCATGACAGCTGCGTGCAGTTCACCGAAGAAAGCCTATAACCGCGGCGATTATGACAGAGCTGTTACAATGTCCATCGATAAACTTAGGAGCAAACCTGGCAATAAGACCGCTCGTGAAGTGCTGTCAAAAGCGTGGCCAAGAGCTATCGAGTTTCATGAAAGCCAGATTATGATGTACCGGTCGTCAACCGACAGATTCAAGTGGGAGCGTGTGGTCACATCCTACGAACAACTCAACAGGATGTCGTCTCTGGCACAACGTTGCCCGGCTTGTGATCAATTGGTTGACACCCGCAGATTGTTTATTGATGAGTTGAACGATGCCAAGACATCGGCCGCAGAAGCTCGCTATTTAGCCGGAATCGATGCCATGAGCACCAGGACCCGCGAAAACGCTCGTGAAGCTGTTGAACATTTCATGGTTGTTGAAAGAATGGTCCCCGATTACCGAGATACTCGCAGTAGGATGGAGGAGGCAATGAGTCAGGCGACATTACACGTACTCGTGCACGTGCCCCCGGTCCAATCCCGTTCGCTTTCAGTAAGCCATGAGTTCTTCCATAATAAGATCATGCAATACCTTGGATCTGGCCCCATGGAACGTGAATTTGTCCGTTTTTACTATCCGCATGAGGCCGACCGGGTTGGCTTAGAGCAGCCAGACCACGAAATCTGGCTTCAGTTTGATGAATTTGTTGTCGGACAGACCAGTATGGCGACTCATACCGAGACATTCACAAGCAAGGATAGTGTAAAAGTTGGTGAAACTAAGTTACCATCAGGCGAGACCATAGATGTTTTCAACACGGTTCAGGCCAGATTTACACGGCACACCAAGACGGTGATTTCCGGTGGATTACTGGATATGCAGATAATCGATTCCAGGACAGAAAGGGTCATCCTTCAGGAAAAAATCCCCGGAGAATTCATCTGGATCAACGAATGGGCTACTTTTAATGGCGACGAAAGAGCGCTCACAACACGTCAACGTGACCTCACCCGACTCAAAGAAGAGCCAGTTCCACCTCCACAGGATCTATTCATCGCATTCACGGGACCCATTTACGAACAGGTCACAAACAGACTCAGACGCTTTTATGTCGGATTGTAATTTTGGTTCAAAGTCCACATATTGCCCTCTCAAAAATTAGAGGTCGATGGGTAATAGATGAACCAGCACAAAAATCTTTCTGATTTACGGATCACTAAGGCGTCAGGCGAGAAAAGCCTGTACGACCGTATGAAATTGATTCAGTCAATGGTGCGTTCCGGCGCTTCCATCCAGACAGCCGAAATGGTCGCCTCAGAAGTTGAAAGTGAACTTGAAGAAGGAACTTCAACCAAAAAAATCTATCGAAAAGCGTTCAAGTTACTTCGACAAAAATCTGTCCAGATTGCCTCACAATACCATCTAAAACAGGCTGTCATGCGATTGGGGCCATCAGGCTATCCATTCGAACAGTTTGTTGGTGAACTTTTCAAAGCCGATGGATATGATGTGCGTGTGGGACAAATCCTGCGAGGAGCCTGCGTCAACCACGAAGTCGATGTTATCGCTTACAAAGAAAACTATGTCTTTGTATGTGAATGCAAGTTCAGAAATCAGCCAGGGTCTAAAACAGATGTCAAAGTGGCCTTGTATGTGCATTCAAGATTCAACGATCTCCGCTCGGTGATCGAAGCCGAGAATGGGGAGTTCCTCAAGCACATGGAACTGGGGCCGTACAATAAAAAGAATCCCATATCCCCGGCATATAATCCAGACCGTCCAATTTTCTTCCAGGGGGCCATTGTGACCAATGCGAAATTTACCGAAGACGCGATTCAATACGGTGAATGTTCTGACCTCTTTCTCATTGGATGGGATCATGATGGTGAGAACAGTCTGTTGCAGATGATCCGTCGCTCAGGGAGACTACCCATTACCCTGTTGAAAAGTATCTCCGGAAACGAAATAGACAGAATTATAGCAAGAGGTATCGTCGTATGTCGCGATCTCCTCGAAAAAATCGATATCGTCGATGAGTTAGGAATCGATAAAAGTAAAAAACGCCGCCTTACCACAGAACTAGAACACATAGTCAATTAATAGTGTATGATCGATCAGGAAAATCATTTTAAAGCCTACTGGGTGCGTCAACTTCGTATCATAGGGGTGCTACTCGTCATTTGGTTCGTCTCTTCATTTGTATTCGGAATTCTATTGGCCGATTGGCTCGATACGTATCGTATCGGGGGATTTGGCCTGGGATTCTGGTTCGCTCAACAAGGGTCCATGTACATTTTCGTAGTCATCATTTTTGCCTATGTGTGGCTTACGAACAGATTGGACCGTGAATTTGATGTAGATGAAAAATAATTAGAGGATGATATGGATATTTTAACCTGGACATTTATAATCGTCGGACTCACTTTCGCTCTCTACATCGGAATCGCGATCTGGTCCCGTGCTACCAGCACTGCACAGTTTTATATCGCCGGTGGAGGCGTGCATCCGCTGGCCAATGGTATGGCTACTGCCGCTGACTGGATGTCGGCGGCTTCATTTATTTCCATGGCCGGAATCATTGCCTTCATGGGACGCGACGGAGCGGTATATCTCATGGGGTGGACCGGTGGATACGTCTTATTGGCATTGTTACTGGCTCCATATTTGAGAAAATTTGGCAAATTCACGGTGCCTGACTTCGTTGGCGATCGCTACTACTCACAAACGGCTCGCATGGTCGCGGTACTTTGTGCCATATTCATATCATTCACATATGTTGCGGGACAAATGCGTGGGGTGGGGATCGTATTCTCCCGTTTCCTGAACGTCGATATTGAAATCGGAGTAGTTATCGGAATGATCATCGTCCTCATCTATGCAGTCATGGGTGGGATGAAAGGAATCACCTACACACAAGTGGCGCAATATTGCGTGTTGATTTTTGCCTATTTGGTACCGGTTATCTATATCTCCATCATGATGACCGATACGATCATCCCACAGCTCGGATTTGGAGGGACACTTTCTGCCGAACCAGGCGTTTACTTGCTCGACAAACTCAATCAATTGCACGTAGAACTTGGATTCGCCGAATATACGTCGGGTCTCAGGTCCACGCATGATGTCTTTTTCATAACCATGGCGCTGATGGTAGGAACAGCCGGCCTCCCACACGTAATCGTCCGGTTCTTCACGGTCCCAAGGGTTAAAGATGCCCGGATTTCCGCAGGTTACGCCCTTTTGTTCATCGTGGCTCTTTACGCCACCGCACCGGCAGTAGCTGCGTTCGCCAAGACGAATCTAATCCAAACTGTGAGTAATGTTCCTTATGAGGATGTCCCTGAATGGGTAAGTAATTGGGAAAAAACCGGGCTCATCCGATTTGATGACAAAAACGACGACGGAATAATCAACTTCAATGCTGATCCGGCCACAAACGAACTCTACGTGGATCGTGACATTATTGTACTTGCAAATCCAGAGATTGCCGGACTCCCGAACTGGGTAGTAGGACTTGTAGCCGCTGGTGGACTCGCAGCAGCCTTATCCACAGCAGCCGGGCTGCTCCTGGTCATCTCTACAGCTGTATCGCGCGACTTCATAAAACGCACCGTATACCCGATGATATCAGACAAAAAAGAACTCCTGATAGCACGTTTTGCAGCAGCCGGAGCCGTAGTCCTTGCCGGGTATTTTGGTGTCAATCCACCCGGATTTGTGGCACAGGTAGTAGCCTTTGCCTTCGGATTGGCCGCTGCTTCGTTCTTCCCCGCAATTCTTCTGGGAATTTTCTATAAACGGATGAATGCCGAAGGAGCTGTAACTGGTATGGTAGTCGGACTGTTGTTCACAGCCAGTTATATCGTCTACTTCGCACTGATGAATCCTCATCTGAACACACCCGACAACTGGTGGTTCGGAATATCACCCGAAGGCATAGGTACAGTTGGGATGATCATCAACACCGTAGTCGCACTGACAGTCAGTAGATTTACACCACCACCGCCACCTGAAATTCAGGTTTTGGTAGAGCGCATTAGGATCCCACGTGAACTCGAAGGTCAAACAAAACCCCCACCAGAAATTCATTGATGATCGTGTAGTGACCTTTCAAACTCACCTATCCACAATGAACAGCCTTTCTGGCTGTTCGTTACGGGTCCTTTAAAATTGGATCATATCCAAGGATCTTGACCAATTTCTGATTATCAATGATTTTCCCTCCGGAAGAGTCACTCAGATCAAATTGAGGAGCCGGTATCCCGAGAGCGAGGGCTACACTTGAATAGTAGTCCTTTCTCGTGGGATGTTGCCCGGAGCATACATTGATTACATCAAACGTCCGATGTGATTGGAGTGTTTGCATATTCTGCTGTTGCTCGGAGCGTACGTTATCTACATCATGTGTTCGATGCGATTGGAGCGACTTCATTTTTTGCTGTTGCCCGGAGCGTACATTCTCTACATCAAACGTTCGATGTGATTGGAGTGTTTGCATTTTTTGCTGTTGCCCGGAGCGTACGTTATCTACATCTGCTTGGACATCTGCTTGGATTAGCGCATGCACAAGCTGAATAATATCGGATTGATGTATCAGATTAACCGGGGCATTGGGCTTGGACAAGCCCGACCTACCTGATAGATATTTTACCGGATGTCGCCCAGGTCCGTAGAGTCCCGCAAGCCTAAGAATAGTGTGATTCTTATGTTCCGAAATAATCCCTTCCGCCTCAATCAGGACTTTTCTTGGCGTTCCATGTCTCGCTAAATCCGGATTATCAACTGATGAAAGATCTCCCGGAGAAAGCATATCCTCCGTGCAAAGTAAATCATCTTGTTCGCCATAAACAGAAGTAGTACTACAAAAAATCAAATGACAGTTCGGGTCAATATGCCGGGTTATCACAGATAAAGCCCGAATATACTCCGTGCTGGATGATGGAGGTACCGTGATAATAACGACATCAGCAGAAGGCATTGCACCTGAATCCGGATGATCGAAATCAAAAGTAAAAGGCCGTAGTCCGTGAGCTTCAAGCTCCTTGAACTTGGATTTCGCCCTGGTTGAACTACCCACGTCACCTGCGGTTGCTCCATCGCCAGCCTCCATTTGTCTGGATGCGTCTCTGGTTGAACTACCCACGTCACCTGCGGTTGCTCCATCGCCAGCCTCCACTTGTCTGGATGCGTCCCTGGTTGAACTACCCACGTCACCTGTGGTTGCTCCATCGCCAGCCTCCATTTGTCTGGATGCGTCTCTGGTTGAACCCATAACTGTATGGCCTGCATTCTTCAGAGAGATAGCAAGAGGGAGTCCGAGCCAACCACAACCGATGATGAATATTCTTTTGTATAACATGTAAATAAAGTTCGGCTTTTAACTTTATAAATGAACTGAATCGGAATAAGTTTACAAAAATTTACAGAATTAACTAGCAAAACAGACTATTACCTCTGTTAATAACTTGTGGGCAAGTTGCCTCATCTTTTACGTTGATAAATAAGGTTAATTATATCAATAGGATAGCTCAATATTAAAAAAGTGTTAACGATGCTTGAGATGGAATTTATCAAGTGAATAATTGTGTAATAAATCATAAATTTGTTAGTCGAATAAAAATGCTTCTTTCTAGCCTTAAAAGTCTTCTCTTAAAACAATAAACCTCTCAATCAGCAACAATATGAAACGAGTCATACGATTCAATTTCTTTCTGCTATGTTGTGCATTGTTGTCCCTACTCTTCGTTAACAATGCTTTTGCTCAGGGTGTAACCACCTCAACGCTTACCGGAACCATTACTGCCGAAAATGGTGAAGCACTTACAGGTGCAAATGTGGTGGCTATACATGAACCTTCCGGAACTTTCTACGGTGCTGCGACCGACCTTTTGGGTAATTTTCGTATCCCTGGGATGCGTGTTGGTGGACCATATGTTGTCCGTGTCACATACACTGGATTTGTCGGTGCGGAAGTACGTGACCTGTTCCTACGCTTAGGTGAAACCGAGCGACTGAACTTTGTGCTCACTGAAACAGCTCTTGAACTCGAAACGATAACCGTATCTGCGCGTGCCGGATCTGCCGGACAATCCTCTGGTACGAGTACACAGATATCGTCAACTACGATCAGTAATCTTCCATCGATCGAGCGTAATATCAATGACTTCCTGAGAACAACTCCACAATCGAGTGGATATACCGGTGGTGGAATCACTTTCGCGGGTATGAACAACCGATTCAATGCGATCTACATCGACGGAGCGGTTAACAACGACGTATTCGGACTGGCAAGCAGTGGTACAAACGGAGGTCAGACCGGAATATCACCATTCTCACTCGACATTATCGACCAGTTACAAGTTGTAGTCTCGCCTTATGACGTAACATTGGGTGGATTTGCAGGTGGTGGTATCAACGCTGTAACCAAATCAGGTACTAATACTTTTACAGGTACCGCTTACCGATACATCCAAAACCAGAGTCTTGTAGGTAAAACCAACAAGACTGCAGCCGATCGAATCAATGCCGATAGAACTCGTGTAGCTGACTTCGTTCAGAGTTCTTACGGAATTTCACTCGGCGGACCGATCATACAGGACAAATTATTCTTCTTCATGAACGCAGAAGTCCAGGATGATGAGAACCCAAGACCATTTAATGTCAATGAATATACCTCAGTAGCTGGTAGAATATCTGCGGCTAACCTCGAAAACCTCCGCAATCATTTGATCAACAACTACGGATACGATCCAGGTTCATATGGTGACACCAAGGGAGCGCTTGAAGGAACCAAATTGTTCGCAAAACTCGATTACAACATCGATCAGAATCACAGATTGACCCTCCGTCATCAATACACTAAAGCTGAGCAATTCAACAGATTCCAAAGTACTAACCGTACGGTAGATTTTTCTAACAGTGGTATATTCTTCCCATCCGAGACCAATTCATCGGCACTTGAACTCAACTCGATGTTTGGAAATCAGTATTCAAACAATTTGACATTGAGTTATGTCACAGTTCGAGATAACCGTAAGTGGTTGGGTGATCCATTTCCTTACGTGATCATCAATGACGCTGCTGGTGGACAAATCCGATTCGGAACAGAGCCCTTCTCTACAGCAAATGAACTCAATCAGAATATCTTCTCGATAACCAACAACTTTCAGATGTTCCGTGGTAATCACATCATAACTGTTGGTACACACAATGAGTTCTATTACATGTACAACCTGTTCATTCCACAGAACTTTGGTCAGTACACCTATGCAAACCTGAACGCATTTTTGAACAACGAGCGTCCAACAGCATATGCTCGCGGATACTCATTGGTAGATAATATCACAGGTCCTGGATCTAAAGCCGCGGCTGAATTCAATGCCATGCAACTTGGATTCTACGTTCAGGATGAATGGTCGGTCAATAACAATCTGATATTGACATACGGTCTTAGATTGGATATTCCGATCATCACCGATGAGCCGGGCGATGATGGTTTGATCAATACGGCACTTGCAACTATGGGCCAATTTTATGATGTGGCCAAAGAAGCACGTGGTGGATCTGCTCCAGATGGACAGTTGATGTGGTCACCGAGAGTTGGATTCACATATAGCTTCCTGAACGACATGGATCTGGTTCTTCGTGGTGGAGCAGGAGTATTCACAAGTAGAATTCCATTTGTTTGGCCGGGTGCTATGTTCAACGAAAACGGTGTAACACGTGGTACTGTTGGTCTGGCCAATTTGCCTGGAGATCTATACCAGGGATTCCGTGCAGATTACCAGAATCAGTACATCAATCCAAACATTTCCCTCCCACAGGGTGATATCAGTTTGTTCACTAAGGATTTCAAATATCCACAAGTCTTCCGTACCAACCTGGCAACAGATTTCGTATTGCCATATGGAATCCGTACAACAGTTGAGGCGATTTACACCAAGACTCTCAATAATCTGTACTACACGCAAATCAACAGCAACCCGACTGAACGATTCCGTTGGACAGGAACCCCAGACAATCGTCCGGTGTACGCCAACGCCAACCTGTTCAATCAGTACTCCGGTGTATATCTTGCAGCCAATACCTCCAAAGGTTACAGTTATAACCTGGCAGTAAGCTTTGCCAAAGAATTTGACTTCGGACTGAATGCGACCGTTGCATACTCGTTTAATGATGCATACTCATTGGCTGAAAACACATCATCTCAAAACTCTTCACAATGGAGAGGTCAGGTGCATCAATTCAGTCGAAATGATCCGGCATACGGACGCTCGGACTTCGCAGCAGGTCACCGAGTAATCACCGCCCTGAACTATCGATTCAACTGGACACGTGACAGAAACAATGCCACCACTGTTTCATTGTTCATGAACGCACAGTCAGGCACACCATACTCATACGTAATGGGTGGAGCGAACAACGTGATGACAGAACGTGGAAGTACAGGTCGTAACAGAACCCTGGCATACATTCCAGCCAGTCGAAATGAAATCAACCTGGTGCCAGTAGGTAATCTAACTGCCGATCAGCAGTGGACCAACCTGAGCAACTACATAGAAAACAGTAAGTATTTGAGCAGCCGACGCGGAAAATATGCTGAGAAAAATGGTGCCTGGGCTCCATTTGTAGCAATCTTCGATATCGGAATCCGTCAGGATGTTGGAATGAACATCGGAGGTCAGCGTCACAGATTGCAACTATCAGCTGATATCATGAACATTGCAAACATGCTCAATCCAGAGTGGGGAGTTCAATATGTAGTCCCTGGCGACTTCAACAACTATGAGTTGTACAACTTCGCTGGCTACGAAGCAGACGGAACAACACCACGATTCAACTACACTGGAACCCAAACCAACAACGACTCCTTCAACATCGCAGGATTGACCTCACGTTGGAGAATGCAGTTCGGTGTACGATACATATTTAACTAAAAGAAGTTACCCAAGTAGTATCAACTGCTCGGGTATATTCAGAGAATAACCGAAACAAAAAAGGCTCCCCCGGGAGCTTTTTTTGTTAACCGCTCCCCGCTCTCTGCTCTCCGCTATCAGCTCTCCACTCCCCGCTTTTTCTTCCTGCTCCCCGCTCTCTGCTCT
>CAZDYD010000046.1:8597-10127 GCA_964509715.1 uncultured Chitinophagales bacterium | reverse complement strand
CCACTCCCCGCTTTTTCTTCCTGCTCCCCGCTCTCTGCTCTCCGCTCACCGCTATTTGTCAAAAAAGCAGTAACTTACAGCATGAAAAAGCTTACAATCCCACTCAAAACGACGTTTATTGATGTTCTGAAGGACTCAGAACCTGCACGCAGAGTAGCATCCAAGTTTAAAATGGTTGGAAACTACCTCATAATAGATAAGTATCAAGTAAACCTTAAGGATTTCGATAAGCTCTATGTATTTGGTGCAGGTAAAGCTGCAAAACAAGTTGCGACAGGGCTAAACCAACTCTTGGGAGACAGGATCTTCAGTGGTTGTGTAATATCACCGATTGAAAAACCAGAAACAGTTGGAAATATTACGATTCTTCCGGGTGATCATCCGCTACCAGGACCTCACAGTGTTTCGAGTTCAAATACACTGCTCAGTCAACTTAAAAAAGTGACATCCAAAGATTTGGTTCTGTTTATTACAACCGGAGGAGCCTCATCGATGTATTGTGTGCCTGAGGATGGGTTCACATGGCAGGACCTTCGTATGCGTACCCAGGAATTATTACGCTCTGGAGCTGATATCTACGAAATGAATCACATTCGATCCCAATGGGACAAGGTAAAAGCTGGAAAAACCCTAAGCTTTGCCAAACCAAAAGGATGGGTAAATTTGCTTATTTCAGATGTCCCAGGTGATGATCCATTTGTGATCGGAAGTGGTCCTGCAATTGCTTCTAATTCACATCCCAAGGCATGGGTTCCTGAAATATATGGATTGGTTTTCATCGATACGCCCTATGAATTCGCAAGTTTATTGGGGGCTAAGCTAAAAGTGCAGCATCCCAATGCGGAGGTTATCATTGATGAAACATCATACAATATGGATGTGGAGTATGTATCGGAAGTGATGATACAAAATACTATTGTTGAACATCTGAGCCTTGAATCCAACCAAGCGGTTATCATGGTCTTTCATGGTGAGAGTACAATCAAAGTGGAGGGGGATGGATTAGGGGGACGAAATCATCATCTTGGACTACTGCTGTTATCTCAATTGGATGATTTATTGCCCGAAAATATTGACTTTACAGTTTTGAGTGCAGGAACAGATGGCATTGATGGCAATACGGGTGCTGCCGGGATTATATGCGATCGGGCCGAATATAGAAGTATCGTCAAGAAAAAAGGAAAACCTTCCAAATTTTTGTCAACATTTGATTCCGGATCATTCTTCAGCGGATTTGACTGTGTCATTAAAACTGGTCCAACAGGCACGAATCTAATGGATATTCAGGTAATCGTTTGCTCCATGAAGTGATGAATAAATTATCTAACTGGGAACGAGAAGGCATGTTCAAATACTTTCAAATAGTATCTGCTAACAAAAAAAGCTCAGAATTCAGTATAAAAATCCACATTCTCCATATTTTGACTATCGCATTACAGTTGGTCATCGCTTCTGAAATGAAAGCTCAATTATTTGCTCTCCGCTCTCCGCTCTCCGCTCTCCGCTCTCCGCTCTCCGCTCTCCGCTCTC
>CAZDYD010000046.1:0-8497 GCA_964509715.1 uncultured Chitinophagales bacterium | reverse complement strand
CCGCTCTCCGCTCTCCGCTCTCCGCTCTCCGCTCTCCGCTCTCCGCTCTCCGCTCCCCGCTATTCACTTTCCAATACAAAATCGAGAAAAGATCGAATCGAGCAGATCTTCTGTGGTAATGGACCCGGTTATTGTACCCAACTCATGCAATGCCGCACGTAAATCGATACTTACAAAATCCCCGGTAGTCCCCGCATCGAGTGCGTTCATGGCATCAGTCAGATGACGATGAGTTTTTTCAAGTGCATCGCGATGACGCGAAGAGGTAACCAACAATCCCGATGTGTCAATGTCCTTATTATGTAACACCGCCGTTTTCATCAACTGCTTGAGCTTATCAATGCCCTGCCCCGATTTTGCCGAGATCACCAGATCGAATGTATCTTCCAATTCTGGATTCACACTCTGGTCGATTTTATTTCCCAAAGCAATGATAGATTTTGATGGATACCTGGCTCGAAGTTCATCAACCAGTGCCAACTCAGCCGCAGAAATATGTTCTGATAAGTCCTTTAGATAAACGATGAGGTCAGCAGAATCCATCGCCTTATGCGATCGCTTCACGCCCTCCGCTTCGATAACATCCTCAGTGTCCCGCAACCCCGCTGTATCGGTCAACGTGAACAACAATCCATCCAGGCTCCAGTCGGCATCGATCACATCACGTGTAGTACCCGCAATATCCGATACGATAGCCCGGTCCTTACCCATAAGAGCGTTCAACAATGTGGACTTCCCGGCATTGGGTTTGCCAACGAATACAGTCCGGATGCCATGTTTGACCAACCGACCCGTTTCATAAGTCGACAGCAACTTCACGATCTCATCCATTAGCTCAACAATCAACTTTCTAAGCTGATCCCGACTCGCAAACTCAACATCTTCTTCGATGAAATCCAATTCCAACTCGACCAATGCCGTAGCATCAATAATCTGTTGTCGAAACAGGGATACATGCTTGCCCAACGCACCATCCAATTGTTGCTGGGCCGCCTCAACCGCTTTGCGACTTTTGGCATGTATCAGATCCGCCACAGCTTCTGCCTGACTCAGTTCCATCTTGCCATTCAAAAATGCACGCATTGTGAACTCGCCCGGTTCTGCAGCTCTGATTCCGGTAGCCAACACGGTCTCCAATACCTCCTGGGTGACCAACACCCCACCATGACACGAAATCTCAACCGTATCTTCGCCAGTGTAAGATTTAGGCGAACGAAATATCGTTGCAACCACCTCATCAATCTTTCGTCCATCGCGTATTATATGACCGAAATGTACAGTATGAGTTGGTACCGACTCCAGATTTTTTCCACGAAATATCGTTGAGACTTTTGTAATAGCGTCCCGGCCAGATACACGAATCACAGCAATTCCTCCCTCACCAATGGGTGTGGCTATTGCTGCTACCGGCTCTAATTGATTCAATGGTGAGTGTTGCATCCTCTAAGATAAGAAATATCGAACTCTTCTTTTTGACGACTCAAAACGATTATTCATCCGATAGAAACCAAATATAAAACATTGCGTATAGGAGAAAATCCAGTTAACCATCAGTCTATCAATGATTATGAAATCACGTCTTATTTTTTCACTCGTCGCCATTATTACCATATCAGCATGTGGTAACGACCAAGGTAACAATCCATCAGCTGTCAAAGCAGATTCCGTCATCTATATACCCGTGGAGGCCGGACTGGCAGAACACGGCACCGTTTCAGCTTTTTACTCTACAACAGCCACCCTTGAGGCCGAGGAAGAAGCCGATGTTGTTGCTAAAACCAGTGGTATCATTACCCGGATATTCGTCGAAGAGGGAGCTGTCGTTCGTGCCGGGACCCCCTTGCTTCAACTCGACGATACCCAATACAGACTGGAAGTGGATCGGGCCGAAGCCAATCTCAAACGACTCGAAAGTGATTTTAACAGAAACAAGGAAATGTTTGAACGGAATATGGTCAGCGCCGAAGTTTTTGATCGTGTCCGATTCGAGTTTGAATCTCAAAAGGCAACTCTCGAACTCGCCCGATTGAATCTGGAATATACTACCGTCAGAGCCCCGATCAATGGAGTCGTATCAGAGCGTATGGTCAAGTCCGGTAACATGGTAAATCCAAATCAACAGTTGTTCCGTGTGACCAATATGAATCCGTTGAAGGCGATTTTGCATCTCCCTGAACACGAACTTCACAAAATCAAGGCCGGACAAACCGTCCAATTGAATATCGACGCCGTTCCAAATGCAGTATTCGAGGGAGTCGTTGAGCGTGTTAGTCCCATCATCGATCGTTCTACCGGAACATTCAGGGTAGTAGCGATGGTGCGTGATCAATCACAACGCCTGAAACCAGGCATGTTTGCGCGGGTTCGCGTAGTATATGATGTGCGTGAACAGACATTGGTGGTTCCAAAACTGGCAGTAATCTCTGATGGAAGTCGCAATTCGGTGTTTGTAGTGAATGACAGTATCGTTAGTCGACGTCCCGTTACACTCGGATATTCCAATGGCACCAAGGTTGAAATCCTTAGTGGACTAATCCCGGGAGATGTTGTAATCACTGTCGGACACAACAGTTTGCGCGATAGTACCCGTGTCGAGATTATAAACGCACTGTAAGCACCAATCCCAATTTCAAAACAGGAATAATCCAATGCGATTAATCGAAGTCTCCATCCGCAGGAAGGTTACCATTCTCATGTTCACGATCGGGATTCTCCTGTTCGGAATGGTCTCGTTGTCAAGATTAAAAATCAACCTGTTGCCCGATTTGAGTTATCCGACTCTGACGATCAGGACAGAGTATCCGGGTGCAGCACCAGTTGAGATCGAAAACCTGGTCAGCAAGCCCATCGAAGAAGTTCTTGGGGTTGTCAAAAACGTTAGTCGGGTCAAGAGTACCTCACGTTCCGGGCAATCCGATGTAACGCTCGAGTTTGCATGGGGTACCAACATGGACTATGCCAGCATGGATGTACGCGAGAAACTGGATGCACTTCAGCTACCTCTCGAAGTCGGCAGACCCGTCATCCTTAGATACGATCCAACTCTCGATCCCATCATGCGATTTGCATTGTTCTCAGATGAAATCGATCAGGGTGTGGAGGCGACGTCAGACCCGGATATGAGTATTGAGCGGGTTGCCTCTACAGTTTCACCACCATCCGCCGAACTCACGATCGAGACACTTAAAATGCTGCGTCGATTTGGTGATGAGCAGGTGAAAAAAGATCTTGAATCGGCCGCTGGAGTCGCTTCTGTCAAGATTAGCGGTGGACTTGAAGAAGAAATTCAGGTGTTGGTCGATCAACAACGCTTAAGTCGGTTGAACATCCCTGTCGACCAACTCATCCGGATGCTCAGAAGTGAGAATATCAATTTGTCGGGTGGACGACTGGAGGAAGGCACTCAGCAATACCTGGTTAGAACGCTGAATCAATTCAGGGATGTAGATGAGATCCGAAATCTTATCGTTACTTATCGTGACGGACGACCCGTATATGTTCGGGATATCGCCGAAGTTAGGGAGGGATTCAAAGAACGTGAGGCCATCACTCGACTAAACGGACTGGAGGCGGTCGAAGTCGCTGTCTACAAGGAAGGGGATGCCAACACGGTTGCCGTTGCTCGTGATGTTGAACTCAAACTGCAAAGACTACGGGAATCGCTGCCTCCGGGTGTGCGTCTCGAAAAGGTGTATGATCAATCTACTTTTATATCTCAAGCGGTCAACGAGGTCAGAAATGCGGGAATTGTTGGTGGAATCCTTGCGATTATTGTGTTATTCATATTTTTGAGGGACCTCAAGTCCACGCTTATCATCGGGGTATCCATTCCTGTTTCGATTATTGCCACATTCAATCTGATGTATGGATACGACATCACATTGAACATCATGTCACTGGGAGGGATCGCACTTGGCATCGGCCTTCTTGTCGATAACTCCATAGTCGTACTGGAGAACATTTCTCGTCATCGATCTATGGGTAAATCGGTGCTGGATGCCGCCTCCGATGGTGCTTCTGAGGTGGGAATGGCTGTGGTGGCGTCAACCCTCACCACTGTGGCGGTGTTTTTTCCATTGGTCTTTGTAGAGGGAATAGCGGGTCAGTTGTTCCGAGATCAGGCACTGACGGTCACCTTCTCATTACTTGTGTCTCTGGTGGTGGCGATCACACTTATTCCGATGCTTTCCTCCATCCACAAAAACAAGCAACAGTACGAAAAACCGGTCCTGCGCGAACCCAGAACGATGGTCGGTCGATGGATGAGAGCGTTCAGGCTGTTTATTTTCAATACCATCCCATCACTCATCGTGCGAGTGTTCAAATTTATTTTCCGATGGCTCGGAATCGGGATTATGTTCGTACTGAATCCGTTTTTAAATCTATTCGAACGCGGATATAATGCCGTCGAATCGGTCTACCCAAAAATAATAGGGTGGGCATTGGATCGTAAAATCATCGTGCTCGGTTCGGCTGTAGGGATATTCATTTTCAGTTTGTTGATGGTCCCGCGACTTGGAATCGAGCTTATCCCATCCATGGCACAAGGGGAGTACAATGTCGAATTTAGAATGCCTCCCGGGACTCCATTAGAGCGCACCGACGAGATCATTCGGCAAGTCCAACAAGCGGCTGCTGGCTCCGACCGCATCAACATGACTTTTGCCGTAGCCGGATCCGGTAATCGAATGGATGCAAATCCTGATGCTGGCGGCGAAAACTGGGGCGAAATGAATGTAACCCTGAACCAGGGAGCAGCTACATCCGACGAGGAATTCTCCATGGAACAATTACGTGCTAAATTGAGTTCGGTGCCCGGGTTACAATACAAGTTTGAACGTCCGGCCCTGTTTACGTTCAACACCCCGGTAGAAATTGAAATTGTTGGTTTTGACCTCGATGATCTTAAAACTGCCGCCGACCGGGTGGCGTCATCGCTCAGAACATCAGATCGGTTCACAGACGTCAAATCAAGTATGGAGCAAGGACACCCCGAAATCCAAATCATTTTCGATCGTGACCGACTCTCTGCCCTCGGACTTCAACTCGGTTCAGTTGCCGATGGTGTGGTGAGCAAAATCCGTGGTGATGTCGCCACAAGATATTCCTGGAGGGACCGAAAAATCGATGTTCTGGTTCGTGCACGTGAATCGGATCGTGCTTCGGCCGATGACATCCGGAATTTGATCATAAATCCGGGAAGTGACCGTCCAATTCCTTTGGATGCTGTCGCCAGAATCGAGATTACCGAAGGTCCCTCTGAGATACGTCGTATCGCCCAGCAACGTGTGGCCATGGTCAGTGCAAACCTGAATTACGGAGACCTGGGTGCTGCCGTAACGGAGATAGAGTCGGCACTCACAAATGTAGTACTTCCGACAGGGGTTCTGGTCCGCACGGCCGGACAAAGCCAGGAAATGGATGTCGCATTCGAATCGCTTATTTTTGCCCTATTACTGGCCGTTTTCCTGGTGTATCTGGTGATGGCATCTCAGTTTGAATCACTTATCCATCCATTTGTGATCCTCTTTACCATCCCGATGGCTGTAATCGGTGCGATCTGGGCATTACTCATCACAGGCTCGACCGTAAGTGTGGTCGTTTTTATTGGATTGATACTCCTCGCCGGTATTGTTGTGAATAATGCCATCGTACTGGTTGATCTGATCAATCAGTTGCGCAGAAAAGGGATGGCCAAAATCGAAGCCATCTGTGAAGCGGGGCGATCCAGATTACGCCCTATTTTGATGACCACGCTTACCACCATCCTGGGATTGTTGCCATTATCAATTGGGATTGGTGATGGAGCCGAAATCCGTGCCCCGATGGGAATTACTGTCATTGGTGGACTCCTCGTTTCGACGATGCTTACTCTTGTGGTCATCCCTGTGATGTATTCCATACTCGATCGTAAGACATTTGATGCGGATGTCAACTTAACCGGTGCGGAGTCGTCCAAATGAAAATCACAGAAGTAGCCATTAAACGTCCGGTCACCAGTTTGATGCTGTTCATTACACTGATCATGATCGGGTTGATCGCTGGTAGAAAAGTACCTTTGGAGTTTTTCCCAGATGTGACTTTCCCCGGATTGTTCGTACAGATTCCATATCAAGCATCTACTCCGGAAGAAGTTGAGCAATTGATCACGCGTCCGGTAGAGGAAGTCCTTGCCACGATCAGTGGTATTCGATCGATGAACTCGAGTTCACGAGAAAATGACGCGTCTATTTTCATGATGATGGAAATGGGTACAGATGTAACTTTGAAATCTATCGAGGTCAGAGAGAAGATCGATGGAATCAGACACCTGCTGCCGGACGATGTTGAGAGATTTTTTGTGAGAAAATTCTCTGCAACCGACGACCCCGTTCTGATGTTGCGGCTGTCCAGCGAAATGGATCTTTCGACCTCATATGATATGCTTGAACGCATTTTGAAGAATCCGCTTGAGCGCGTTGATGGTGTCTCCCGGGTCGACCTGTATGGCGTGAACAAACGCCAGATTCGAATAGAATTGAATGCTGATCGCGTCGCCTCCTATAATGTGGATCTCACAGTGTTGAATCAAACGCTTCAGAGAAGCAATTTCTCGGTTACGTCCGGTAAAATCGAGGACAACGGACTTCGATATATGGTTCGTCCGGTTGGAGAAATTCGGTCGATCGAGGAACTTGGTGACGTCGTAATCGGGTCGAATAATCTTCGCTTGCGCGACATTGCCGATATCCGCTATGATGTTCCTGAAATGACGCTGATACGTCGTTTGGACCAGAAACCTGCTATCGGACTGGATATTTTCAAGGAGTCAGGAGCCAACACCGTTGGGGTGGCTGAAGTCGTAATGAAAGAACTTGAGCAGATCAAACTGAACCCCGAAATGCGTGGGATCCAGATTTACGAAATGAATAACCAGGCTTCCGGTATCAAAAGCTCATTGAATGAGTTGCTCAAGGCAGGCATGATCGGGGCCGGACTTTCCATGATCGTGTTGTTGTTTTTTCTAAGAAGCATTACCACCACTTTGATCGTAGCACTTGCCGTGCCTTTTTCGCTAACCGTGACCGTGGGAGCACTGTACTTTCTGGGGTTGTCGTTGAATATAATGAGTATGATGGGGCTTATGCTTGCAGTAGGGATGCTGGTCGATAACGCAGTCGTTGTGACGGAAAACATCCATCGACATCAGCTCACAAGTGCCAATCTGCTCGACGGAACATTGAAAGCAGTAAAACAGGTGGGTATGGCAGTAACAGCAGGTACCCTTACTACGATCATTGTTTTTTTGCCGAATATCATGATGCAGGCAGATATGACGGCAGTTTTTATGAAACACGTGGCTGTCGCGATTGTCATCACTTTGGTGTCATCTTTGCTGGTTTCGCTTACGATCATTCCGCTGCTGACCACAAGACTCCGACAAAAGCCTCCATCCAATAAGCGTACAATAGTCGATTCCATGGCTGATTTGTACGCCCGTATTCTGGCATGGACCATGAAATTTCGCTGGACCACATCCTTGCTGATTTTATTGGTTATCGCGAGTGTTGCGATACCTTTGAATGTGGTGAATGTCAATATGTTTCAGAATCCTGAATCGCGTGAGCTGCGTTTGTTTTACAATTTGAATGCCAACTACAATCTTGACAAAGTTGGTGAGGCAGTTGAACAAGTCGAAGCGTTTCTTTACGCAAACAAAGAGGAATTTGATATCGATCAGGTGTACACCTTCTATGAAACAGGATTTGCCTCAAGTACCATTATGCTTGTGGATGAAGATAATTCTACCAAATCGGTGGATGAAATAAGACGATTGATCCGCGAAGGTTTACCGAAGCTTAGCATTGGAAATCCACAGTTCGAGTTTACAAGTCGTACAGGTATGGAGAGTATGCGAGTGTACCTGTTGGGTGACTCAAGTGAAGAGTTGACACGCCTGTCGCATGAAGTGGTGCGTCGTTTCGAAACAATTCCTGGTTTTGTGGATGTTCGTAGCGAAGCCGAAGCGGGCAAAGAGGAAGTTCAGGTGTTGATCGATAGAGATCGCAGTGCCGGACTTGGACTCAACTCGATGCAAATAGCAGGAATCGTTTCAGGAGCGATGCGCGGAGTTAATTTGCGACGTATCCGGGGACGCGAAGGCGAGATCGATGTCATTATGGGTTTTCAGGATGCAGATCGCCAGACACTTGATGACCTTCAGAAAATCACGATTGCTACGGTGAACGGTGAGCCTGTCCCCTTGGGAAGTATTGCAGATTTCAATATCAAACAGGGCCCTCAAGGGATTAATCGCACCGATCGCAGTACATCCATTTATGTGACTGCAAACCTTGAAGGTATAAACATGGATCAGGCCCGTACCGAAATCGCTCGAATTATGGATCAGATCAACTATCCGCCGGGTTATGGCTGGAGTTATGGCCGAAGCTTCTCGGATAGCCAAAATACAATGAGCGCTATGCTGGTGAATATGTTACTTGCGCTTGCGCTGATC
>CAZDYD010000045.1:0-21329 GCA_964509715.1 uncultured Chitinophagales bacterium | reverse complement strand
GGTTATTGAAAACCCATTTCTACCCTCAGAACCAGAATATAATTTTCATGGCGAATTTAAAATACCTGTTGGGCCAGTATGGAGAACGGGTTTAAAAGTTGGTAATCACTTTCTTCAAGTTAGAAATGTTCCAAGTCATGGTTCAGAAATATATCGATTCGATAGTAATGGTGTCGTCGATGTAAAGTTTGAACTTGATAGACCTATATCCAACTTATTTTTAGTTAAAAATGAGATTTGGGTATTTACTTCAAGACAGTTTTTAAAGTTTAATATTGATGTATTTAACCGGAAGTATAATGATAACAGTTGATAAAGTAACAAAAAAGTATGGGTCATCGATAGCACTGCATGAAGCAATGCTATCAATAGAACGTGGCACTATAACATGCTTGATTGGACCAAATGGGTCTGGTAAGAGTACCCTTATTAAACTATTACTAGGTCTAATACGCCCATCATCAGGTATTATTGAGTTTAAACCTGATATAAGTGGAATTGGCTATATGCCAGAAATAAGTAATCTGCCAACAGGTTACAGGGGTTATGATATTTTAAAAAAATTTAATCTCTTAACTGGTAACTCAAATAATGACGATGCAAGCCATTTAGTTGAACTTTTTGAGATGGACACATTTCTAAATGGAAAATTAAAAGGTTTCTCAAAGGGAATGCATAAAAAAATTGGTCTTTTACTAGCTTTTTCAGGTAGTCCAGATATTGTAATTTTGGATGAGCCACTTGAGGGGATAGACACAATAGATAGGGATAAACTGGCTGAATTTATGGTCAATTACGTTGAGCAAGGTAGAAGTATTATTCTGTCAAGTCATATACTATATGATATGGATTATTTTACTGATCAAGCACTATTTCTACGAAAAGGTAAGACAATTGTAAATTATCCGGCAAAATTATATAAATCTGATTTGGATATGGGTTCACCTAACGAATTGAAATATATAGATCCGGATTCAAACAACGAAATCATCATCACAAACCCAACCATCACTGATTTGTACAGGAGATTCTACAAATGATGTCGTCAATAAAACTATTACCAAACTTTATAAAATTTATCTTCAGCCTACGATCAGTAGTGATTCTGTCATTGATATCAGTCTCAGTTCTTATTATTGCAATATTTGGATCAACAAAAGTTGGCGGTTTTGGCACAAATGCATCAATCAGTATTTTGGGGAATATCGTGCCTTTTACACTATTGAATATGATTTTCAATAATGTATATATGGTTTTGACTTTAGCAATTTTGATTATAACTATTCAGATATCAGAGTTCCTTTTTTTTGGACATTTTGCTCAGGGATATATATGTAAATATCGAGATCGGTATCCTGTTTTGGTTGCATATTTAATTTCTACAGCTTCAATTGCTATCATTACAGCTCTGTTGTACACAACCTATTACATTCCGATCAGCCCAAGTTTAAAGCATTACTTTTCTGCACTATTATTTTCTACGCTTTACTTCTACATGATAATTATTGGAACAACATTAGTGATTAATTTTTCCATCATTCGGAAGTACACCATTCTTATAATGATTTTCTTGTTTTTTATAACCCCAATTACGGCGAAACTTGTAATTCCAATGATTAGTAATGCTGGTTTTTATAATTCATTATTGAAAAACCTTATGATTGGAATTGAGAAAATGACAAGTATACATGTTGAATTCAGTAATCAAGCAGAAAATATTATTCGCACTGGATTAATAAAAGAAGGTGTATTAATGGAATCTGTTGCATTTATGAGTATCTATGTATTCATAATAGGATACCAATATATGAGAAAAGATTTTAGCTGATCGGGTTACCGTAGCACACACTGGAATGTGTTGCGAATTTCTACTACGATTCGTTTTCATCAGTGTCAGGGTCTTCATCGTCCACTTCGACAGAGTCCAGTAGCGCGTCTTTTGGTAGGCGTTTGGTTGCTTTGACACCCAATTTTCTGAGTTTTTCAGCTTGACCTAATAGGTGACCACGACCCGTTTTGAGTTTGTTCATGGCTTGGTCATAGCTCTTTTGGGCCTGACCCAGTCTTTGTCCCAATCCCTCAAGGTCTTCATAGAACCCAACAAATTTCTCGTATAACTTGCCTCCCTGTTCAGCAATCTTTAATGCATTTCGAGTCCGGTATTCCTGTTTCCATATCGATGATATTGTAGATAATGTTGCCAATAATGTGGTCGGACTCACTATCACTATGTTCTTTTCCATGGCATCATTGTAAAGCTGCTGATCCATTTGTATCGTTAACGCAAAGGCTGGCTCTATTGGGATGAACATCAAAACGAAGTCAGGCGAGTTGATCTCGTACATGGACTGATAGTTTTTTTCAGATAACCCCCTAATGTGTGATCTAACCGATAATAGATGCTCTTTTATTGCCTGATCACGCATTTCATCATTTTCAGCACTACTGAATTTCTCAAAGGCAGTTATCGATACTTTCGAGTCAATCACAATGTGCCTGTCTTCAGGTAGGTCAATGATCACGTCCGGTTGTATTCTTCGTCCATCATCATTACTACCAGAGACCTGTATCCTGTATTCTCGGTCTCTCTGTAATCCCGATTTTTCAAGTATCCGTTCTAATATGATCTCTCCCCAGTTTCCCTGAACCTTGCTGTCTCCTTTTAAGGCTTTGGTCAGGTTCCTGGCTTCTTCCTGCATCCCCTGGTTCAAGGTGGTCAGCGATCGAATCTGTTCTTGTAATGTGACCCTTTCTTTCATTTCCAGATTATACGTGTCTTCAACTTTGCGCTTGAATTCGTTTAACCGTTCACCTAACGGATCCAGTATCTGACGTATGTTGGTTTCATTCTGCTTGGTGAACTTTGTTGATTTTTCTTCTAATATCTGATCAGCCAATACCTTAAACTGATCCGTAAATTTCAATTGGATATGCTCTAGGTCCAACTTATGCTGTTCAAACTTTTCCGATAACGACTTGTTCTGCTCACGTAATGATACATTTTCTTGCTCAAGTTCACGGTTTCTGTGGTCCAATTGGGCATGATCCAATTCTTTTTTTGCAAACTGTCTTTCAATCTGTCCATGTTTCTCGGTTATTACAGCAATTTCTTTTTCCAATTCAGATATGCGACCAACTCGGATCATACTCTCATTTTCGAATGACTTTCGCTGTTCTTCCATCTTTCGGGATGATAGTATCCAACCGATTCCGGCTCCCGCAACCAATGCTATAAGTGCAATTATGTAAATTTCCATCTACTTTAATCTATTGTCTGTATCTTTGTATGAATGATTGCTCCTTGTATTCGGAACATGTTCTTTATCCTGCTCAATTTAATGTGGAATCTATTTTATTTCTTTGAGTAAAAAAATTTCTCTGTCATCTAATGTCAATGAACACAAACATACAACAAATATCTGTCGATCACGAACAACAAACACTTACCATCACCTGGGGCGATGGTGTCGTTTCTGAATTTCCTCTTGACGCTCTTCGCAGGGTTTGTCCATGTGTCTATTGCCGGGGCGGACACGAATTCATGGGCCAGAAAATGGATGCGCAAGAATTATTAAGACCTCCAAAACTGACTCGAAAAATCACTTCAATCAAGCCTATCGGGAATTATGCTCTGCAATTTACCTGGGGCGACGGACACAATTCCGGTCTGTATCAATTTATCTCCCTACGACAACTTTGGGAAGACTATGTTGAAATATTGACTCCAAAATCATAAACCGGGGTACCGCTATCCGCGGATCCCCGATTTATATTCACACATGTATTTTCACCATTGTTGGCTTAACGTATTGCCGCTCCACCCGAAATGGTGTGACCAAAGAACATACTGTTGGCCAGTAATTTGTTCGTTCCAAACCAGAACGCACGAAAAGCCGGATTTTCTGTCATCATGATGACCCGGCCCGATCCAATGGATCCAACTACCGTGCCCGCAGTTCCTTTAATTCTTTCCAGGTTTTGACTCGAGCTATATCCACTCAACAATGCCTGTGAACTATCGAATTGCATGGGCATGGCATATCTGTTCGAGGGAGCTTCCATCATCATCGTATTGTTCTTGAATACAGGCATCCAATCCCGTCTGTATCCGTAAAATAGTGGGTGCTGGACATCTATATTCACTTTGAATATAGATCCACCTATGACTTGAGCTCCACGCTCGGCCGACATTTCCGTATAACGAGCCAGCCCCGAACCTGAATCACTGTCATCATCACCACCTACAAATGATACACTTGTGAGTCCCGCATTCTTGGCCCAACTTACCGCACTTCGGTGCAGGATAAGTGTACCACCTGCAGCAACCCAACGTCTTAATTTATCTACCGCACCGGAGTTGATCCCACTGTAGTTTCCATTTACCATGATTATGGTATTGTACCTATCCAATGAAATCGCATTGAACCGGTCCACCTCAACAATGCTCAAATCCATGTCCCAGCGCTGATCGAGCAGATGCCAGATTTCTCCAACATCGTTCGCAGAAGCACCTCCACCTCCAAGTATCATGGTTGAGGGTAAGCGCATCATGTTGAAATTCGGACTTCCAAGGTCAATCCCACCGACACTGTATCCGGTTTGTAAACCGTACATATCCACTCCGGATTCTGATGCCAGTCTGCTCAATAATGACTGAATGTCTGAAAGCGACCTGTTCTGAATTCCCATCGGAATCATTACGGTGCCATAGGTAAATGTCTTCGGTCCGTTTACGGTTTCACTGGAAAACTCCAATGAGGCGACCATCAGTTTCACCCCAGCTTTCATCAATTCGTTGGCAACTCGTGGAGCATAATATCCATCCCATTCAAATGCATACGCATACGAGCTGTTACCGATGATCCGACCTGCCGGCATCACCGCCTCATCGACGACGCTACCCAAAAGATTGTTAGTGAACGCACGTCCTCGAAGTTCTGCATAAGGTAAATTAAATGCGAACGGTAGGGTCCAGGTCGAAACATCATAGAACAAACTGTCCGTAAAGGTGGTTCGGGTTTCGAACAGAGCTGTGATCAGACGATACTGCCGCTGATTTACAGGCACAACAAACGCTTTGCCCGGCTTAAATGTATTCCCGTTCGCCGAAAGTTCTCGCCCAAGTTCATGGATTTCGATTTCGTGTTTTTTCAGGATGTCAAGGAGATGATAGTTTCTCGCTGGATCAAACTCATCACCAAATACATAAGCTCTAATGTCAGATGCATTGGCTTCTCTCACTGCCGACTGATAAAATTCGCGCATGTGTGACAAAAGATCAGACCTGAGTTCAAGCGCCGCTTTCATTGTTGATACCGATGCCATAAACTGATTCTTTATGGTGAACGGAAATGTCACCGGACCAAACTGACTATCTTGTATATGTCCTCGGCTACTGGCTTGTTCGTACAAAATTCCGATGGAACCGTTGATGTCAGGGTATGTCGATCCCTTTCCAATATAAAAATCGTCGAAACTTTCTTTCGTATAGTATAAACTTCCTGCTTTGTCCAAATCTTTCGCATGAAACTCGGCAATTTTATGAGTCAACTCAAAAGTCCGTTGGGGTGTCAACGGGAAGTTTCTACTTGGAATCCCCGGTTGGAAAAAGTAGGTTGAATTGGTACCCATTTCGTGGAAATCATTATAGATATTTGGCTTCCACTCGTGGTATTTAGTCAAGCGCCCCCGGCTCTCGGGATGTTGTACCGGCATATAATCACGGTTCAAATCAAACCAATAATGATTGGTTCGTCCGTTTGGCCATACCTCCAAATGTTCACGATGATTCGGATCAGCATTCTTGTTTTTACCAACATGCATATTGGCCCAATGTGCAAATCGGTCAAGTCCATCTGGATTTATTGATGGATCGATCAATACAACCGATTCGTTTAGCAGTCGATCAAGAAATGGACCTTCTGCGGCCGCCAGATAATATGCCGTCAATAAACTCGCATTGGTTCCACTCGGCTCGTTTCCATGTACACTATATCCCTGCCATACGATGACAGGCATATTTGAGATATTCAGACTCCCCGATTCCGACGGATGTGTCAATTTGACGTGTTGCTCTCTTATTTCATCAATTCTGGCATGGTTGGATGGAGAAGTAACCGTTAACAGCACCAATGGACGATAACCATACGTCTTTCCATACTCTTCAATGGTAATCCGATCACTTGCTTCGGCTAATGCATACATATATCTGACCAACTGGTCATGACGAACATGTCGGTGTCCGACTTCAAACCCTAAAACCTGTTCCGGTGTCGGGATGTTTGGATTATACCTCACATCATCGGGCAAGTAATCCGACAATGTTACCTCCGTCAATCCAAAAATATTCGATTGTGCTATCAGGGTGGTATTTGACACCACTAAACCCATCAACAATACCAATAAACTTGCTCTCATAATCACTGATTTCATCTCAAAATTCTCCTTATTATCTGAAATAGTAGGACATAAAAGGTTGAATTTAATAATTTAAAACCGAGCTTCAGCATCCAGTTCACAAAAGAATGTAAAACAGGGTCCGTACATGAGTAAAAAGTCTTTTCTCTATCCATTTTTGTGGATCTTTTTAATCCAATGCATGTTGGTCTCACCAACGTTAGCTCAGTTTTATGACACATTCCAACGCCCTAACCTCAGTTGGTATGAAATCAAAACCCCACATTTCAGAATAATTTTTCATGATGGCCTGGAGGAGGTCGCCAAAAAATCAGCGCAGATCCTGGAGATACATTATCCAATCCTTCAACAACGTATTGGAGGTTCACTCAGCAACTATCCGGTTGTAATCAATGGCTATAATGATCTGTCAAACGGGTATGTAACCACATTACATTTCCGTATGGAAATCGAAGCTCCACCCATTTCCGGAAAAATTCTGAACCCGAATGCTGCTTCGAGACTGGAAAATCTACTTGCACATGAACTTGTTCATGCATTGCATTTCTCTGAACTCGGTACTCTTGGTTTTACTCGATTTCTGGCAATCTTTTCACCAGATATTGCACGATCTGTTCACGGACTATCCCCACCTGGATTCCGAGAGGGACTGGCTACACACGTTGAATCAGAGTTGGTCCCCGGGAAATCCGGTAGAGGAAATTTTGGTCCCTTTACCAACCAATTTTATTCCAATCTGGGAAGCTCAAACAGGTGGAATCTGAGTCAAATGTTGACTCCGTCACCAATTACTCGTCCGGGCGACAGATACTATATTGCAGGTTATCACTTCACACGCTGGCTTGTCGAATCCAATGATTCGACTTTGATTCCCAAAAGTCTAAAAACCTTCGCAAATTTCCCGTTTCTTGGATACGTTCCCCATCTGTGGTACCACACCGGTAATAGTCCTTCACGTTTGTATCGCCAGTTCATCGATCAAGAATTAATTGAACTTGAAAACCAATCTTCTGAGGTTGGAGAGAACATAAACAGCCACATTACCATCATCCAAACTGGCACTAACCCTACAAAAAATGGCCATCAGATCTATTATCCCGAATGGCTCGATGACCATACTTTAATGTATTATGGATCATATTACAATGCTCGGTCCGGTTTTTTTACCTACAATTTAATGGACTCAACTCAGAAGTTGCTTCTTGCGACCAGAATCGATGAGTCTTTCCGATACGACATCAGAAACGGATCTCTGTATTGGGCCAGATATCGCCCACATCTTTATCACGATAACCACTTTTACACAGACATCCAGCAATATCATCTTCCAACTAAACAACTCCGATTAATTACTAAAAACAATCGGGTCCGACAGCCAATACTATCCGATCTTGGTATTTTTGCGCTTCGATCCAAGGCCGACCAACACGTTCCTGTACTCATCGACCATGAGGAAATCACTGAAATTTTACCCGACTCATTTGAACATTCTCACATTGATTTCAATATAATTGACCACCGGATTAACCCAGTTACCGGTCAAATCGCTGTAATTGCTACCATCCAGGCCCAAACTGGAATCTATATCACAACGCGTGGTGAAGAATATCCCGATTTCAACCGCCCTCCGGATATTCACTTCGATGGGAGTATGGTATTCGATTTGCACTGGTCCCCTGACGGAAAGTATCTCCTCTTTACATCCGACCGTTTGCGTGTAGTACATATCTACAGTTTCAATATCGAAACTCAAGAACTGCGTCAGCTGACTTCAGGTATCGAGAATACCTATGAACCCGCTGTATCTCCCGATTTGAATAACATGGCTTTTGTGCTCTTAAGAGATAATCTCAGGCACTTGTCCATGATGTCATTCAACCCTGATTCGGGAATATTGATCTCACCATCTCTTTGGAAACACCCAAACCCACTAATCCGAATTGAGCAAAACGAACATCCCATTACAAATGAAAACCAATCCGATGATGTATACTCTATACAAGCATACACAACCGGACTGAGTTGGATCAAACCACGGACTGTGATCCCATTATCCAATTCACTTGGATCAGATGGAACACGTTCATTTGGTGTTTCTATGCATAGTTCAGATATTTTGAGGCGAAACGCTTATGCACTCGATCTACAATATGGTCGTGATCGTTTATTTTACGATCTGAATTATCGATTCGCGGGCACGTTTCCAACCACACAAATCAGAGCCAACCATATTCCGTATAATCCAGGAAACCTTATACAGCGAGATGGGCTCACTTTTTTTGGAGAAGAACGGGAATTCGGAATTTCAACACCGATACGATTAAATCTGGATCATCATAACAGCACGAACCAAATACTTTTACAACCGGAAATTCTCTACAGATCTTCGCGGATTATAGTAGATGATTCTATCCAACCATCAAATAATCAAACCACTGATTGGTCCGGATCCACTCGATTTCGTTGGTTTAGTGTTTATAACCATCGTATTCGTCAACATGTTAGATCGGTTGATCCAGTAAGTGGAACAATTTTCTATAATCAAACTGACATCGATCTAAATACGATTAATTCCAATCGAAAAGCATTCCAGGGATTCAGATCAGGACTTTTTCTGTACACCAGTCCATGGGCTTCGCAAAACCACACCCTCCGATTTGGCGTGATGTCAGTACTTCAAAACCGATTTGGATACAACACATTGAATATGCTTCATGACGGATTTGGGTATGATGGATTTTCATTAAACAACAAAAACTTCGTTGTTTTATCTACCCGATATCTCATTCCGATCGGACATCCAGACACAGGAAGTATCCTTTTACCTGCATTTTTAGAGAGGTATTATGTAGCCATGTTCTCGGAGTCCATTTTTACCGGTAGTATGGAACATCAAGATAGTATCGTGGGGGTAGGACTTAGAGCCCGCATCAGAGTTTTCTATAATCTCACCCTTGATGTTGGAATGGGAATAGCTTTTAATCCGGTTAGATCCGGTTCTGAAACGATTGTTCTGAATTTTTGATTACATTTATATAAACCTCTAAACAAACAAACTATGAAAAAATCCATTTTAACATTTATTTCCGTGGTGATGGTGAGTCTTGTATTCACCTCCATTTCAAATGCCCAACAGGTGCCCAATCCAAGAGTTAGTCCGACTATGATTTCGGCCATGACCATAGACGGCGCTTACATCAAGATCGTATATGGTATGCCATTCAAAAGAGACCGTCAAGTTTTTGGAGGACTTGTTCCCTATGGACAAGTCTGGAGAACAGGGGCTAACGAAGCCACTGAAATTACACTTACCAAAGATGTTGAATTTCATGGTAATTTAGTTCCAGCGGGACATTATTCACTATTTACCATTCCAAACGAAAACGAATGGACAGTGATATTCAATAGAGAACTCGGTCTCTGGGGAGCGTTCAACTACAAAGATGAGCATGATGTCGTTCGATTCAATGTCCCCGCAGAATCACTCACAGACGACTGGGAAGCATTCCGAATTCTATTGGTAAATGACGAGGGTAACACCAGTATTCAGATGAGATGGGAAAGAACCGGTATCACCATTCCATTTTCCGTTCGTTGATTTCAATTAGAACTGACAGCTTTTTTACAAAAAAGGGTGAGTAGTTTTGAAGACTATCTCACCCTTTTTTTATACTGTTTTCAAACTCACTCGAATTCTTTTCCCCACTCAACCTGGTTTCTAACCTTATCGAGTAACTCATCTGGTACTTCCACATCCATTCTGAGTACCTGCATCGCATGGGTTTTACCCTGTGCATCAAGTTTAAGAGATACCGTACCTCCACCACCAAGACTATCGTGCAGAATAAAATTCAATGCACCAATGTTTGGCATTTCATAACGTTCAACATCACCTTTACACACGTATTTCATATGTTCTTTCACCTTTTCTGTAGTCAGATAATCTACCAGAAAAGGGTATACATCCGGGTGTCTTGCAATAATCCCCACATTACTGGCATTCCCTTTATCACCACTTCTCCCATGCGCAATTTCAATAAGTTTTACTTTTGCCATATCAAACAACCTTTCCGATCGGGAATATCTGCTCATTATTGTCAGATGCCCATTTCATTATTTCTTTTTCAGAATCCGGTGAAGCGATAATGACGAGTCCAACACCCAGATTCATAGATAATCTCATATCATCCTCAGGTACATTTCCAACGCTTTGGATTAAATCAAACAAAGCAGGACGTGTCCAGGATGAATAATCAACTTCCATCTGAAGTCCACCATGTAATACACGTTTGGTATTTCCTTCAATTCCACCACCGGTAATATGTGAGAAAGCATGGACACCTGGAATATTCTTTAGTCCACGAATGATGTTCAAGTAAGATCTATGAACCTTCAATAATGCCTCACCAACCGACTCCCCATTAAGTTCAATTGGTTTATCGTTGACATCATATTTACTGAATAAAACTTTTCTGGCCAGTGAATACCCATTCGTATGCAAGCCAGTACTTGGCACACCATACATGATGTCGCCCCTGGTGACCTTAGATCCATCCACAATAGCATCTCGGTCCACTACACCAACGATCGTACCAGCCAAGTCAAATTCACCATCATTATAAATATCTGGCATCTCTGCAGTTTCACCACCGATCAATGCACATCCATTCTCACGACATGCAACTGTGAATCCTTTGATCACATTATATGCAATGTTTTGATCCAGCTTTCCGGTAGAAAAATAATCCAAAAAGAACATTGGCTCAGCACCACACACAGCAATATCATTCACACAGTGGTTAACCAGATCTTGTCCAACAGTGTCATATACTCCCATTTTGAAAGCTACAATAAGCTTGGTACCGACACCATCAACACTACTAACCAGTACAGGGTCTTTCATACCTGCAAAATCGGGTCTGAACAGACCTCCAAATCCACCGATATTAGCCAATACATTCACATTATGGGTTTGTTTCACGATATCCTTTATGGAATCGACCAATGCTTCACCGGCTTTAACATCAACCCCAGAATCTTTATAGGTAAACTGTTTTTGCATGATGGAATTAAAATCATTATGTATTGTAATGCCACAAAGATACGAACTTACTCACAGCCAATTAAATTCTTTATCTATCATCTTTTCCACATAGTATTCCGATAATGATACATTTTTAAAATATTCTTTCTTGTATTGTAGGTAGTGTGGATATGTGGATAATTAAGTTATTCATACATCATGGTGTCTACGTTGATGTATTGTTGATAAAAATGTGGAAAATGAAGGCCTTTATTTTCAAAACGTTATCGTTCGTGTTCTACAAGTTATTCACATAGTCACATATGTTATATGTGCATTAAGTTCAGAAATTTCCACAAAAAAAGTTATCCCATTCTTATGTGGGATTCTACCCATTTTCTGTGGATGAAATTGTATAACTAAATTTGCATTTTGAATATTTCAATTACGAACAAGTTATTCACGACAGATTTCCACTTATTCACATAGTTATCTACATGAAAGTTGTCATTCAAAGAGTTTCTCAAGCATCCGTAACCGTAGACGGAAATGTTACGGGACACATAGATAAAGGTCTACTTATACTGGTCGGTTTTCATGGGGATGACACCTATGATACCATCCAATGGATGTGTAACAAAATTATCAAAATGCGCATTTTTCAGGATGAAAATGACAAAATGAATCTATCGGTGGCTGATGTCGGTGGTAGTATCCTTGTCGTTTCTCAATTCACATTATATGGTGATGCCAGAAAAGGAAACAGACCGAGTTTTATTGATAGTGCTCAACCAGAATTAGCCATTCCATTATATGAAAGTATGCTTCAGTATCTTAGAGAAGCATCGGGACTTAATATTCAGTCAGGTCTTTTTGGGGCAATGATGAAAGTTTCGCTTGTGAATGACGGTCCCGTCACCATACTGTTAGAAAAGTAATAATCTCATTCAATACATTAGCCAAAACCTATCATGTCATTTATTTTTTTATTTATTGACGGACTGGGAATTGGAGAACAAAATGAATTCAATCCATTTATACGGGCAAATTTACCTTCATTTGAGTACTTGTCGGGAAATAATAAACTTCACTCGGGCATAAATTCATATAAAAAGAGGGGTAATCTTTTTACTCCTATAGATGCAAATCTGGATGTAGAAGGACTCCCACAAAGTGGAACAGGTCAGGCTTCACTATTTTCTGGCCAGAATGCGGCAAAAATGATCGGTAAACATTTTGGTCCATATCCACATAGCGGAAACAAAGTTCTACTCCAGGAGCATAGCCTGTTTCAGCGAATGATCCAAATGGGAAAGAGTCCATTTTTTATCAACGCATTTCCTCAACCATTCTTTGATAGAGCACACCGTACCAATCGATGGAGTTCATGTACCTATATGACAAGAAATGCCGGAATCAAACTTAATACAGAAGAAGAGGTACTAAATGGAACGGCGATAACGGCTGAGATCATACAGGACTATTGGCAGCTACACTTGAACATTGACCTTCCTATTATCAATCTTAGGACAGCTGCACAACGGGTACTTAATTCTGCGGTGGAGAACGATCTTGTCTTGATGGAGTATTACTTAACTGACAAAGCAGGTCATGGACAAGATATAGATCAGGCCATAGAAGTTTTGACAAGAATTGATGGATTTATTGGAGAACTACTTCAAATTATGGATGATGATTCAACGCTCATCATTACTAGCGACCATGGAAATGTTGAAGATCTGAGTACAAAGTCTCATACCCGTAATGCGGTACCACTATTTGTTTATGGAAAAAACGCCCAAAGGTTTACGGAGGCAAAATCAATTATGGATATTACTCCAATAATATTGCAAAGCCTTGGACATCGAACATGATTCGTGAATAGAGTGACCATGTCTCTATTTTCTCAAACAGAGACATGGTGTATCAAAAACCGATATCAACCCGCTATTTTAGAGCGTCGAGCAAGCGTTGCTGAATCTCATCGATTGTCCCAAGGCCGTTCACACTCTTGAATAATCCTTTTTTGTTGTAATGATCCATAACCGGAGCGGTTTCCTGATCATACACTTTGAGTCGGACCTTAATTTTGTCTGGGGTATCATCTTCACGTCCTTGTCCACGGTTAACCAATCGGGTGACAAGTTCATCCTCAGGAACTTCCATTGCGATGAAAGCATCCAATTTTTCACCCCTTGCTGCAAGTAATGCATCAAAAGCCTCAGCCTGTGCAACTGTACGTGGAAATCCATCGAGAATGTACCCCTTTTCAAATTCTGGCTTCGCAATTGTTTCCTGAACCATCTCAACAACTACTTCATCAGAAACTAACTTGCCTGAATCCAAAATAGCTTTAACCTTGATCCCAAGGGGAGTCTGATTTTTAATAGCATTTCTAAACATGTCGCCGGTTGATAATTGAGGAATACTCAGAGATTCTTCCAATAATTTTGCCTGAGTTCCTTTTCCTGCCCCCGGTGGGCCAAATAATATTAATCGCATAAAAATAAATTAATGTTCAAATAGAGTATAAATTGAATATTTCAGCACCCGAAGATAAGCATTTCAACTATTTAATTGTTCCAAAATCGCATCTCTACATTCCGATAATGATAGTAGGGTACATGTTTAATGATAGTAGGGTACATGTACATGATCAGTAATAATTGGGGTAGAGTGATTATTTACATTCCCATAGACGAACATGATGACGTTTATTATATCATCGGTACAATGCGAATAATTTAAAATAGTCGACCTAACTTTCGCAAAACATTATCGTACAAGGAAGAATATAGCAACAATACACAATAATGGGGAACTAGACCCGTTACAACTGTGTTGTTTGGTTATAAGTTCTTTGAGATAATGACAACGACCCGATTTTACAGTTAAAATTTTGGCAACACATTCAAAAATTGAGCCAAAAATGTTGTAAAATGGTACTAAAATTGTAAACTAATGTAAAAAAGTACCATAAAAACAGTAATCACATGTAAATGTGATTGAAATCGGCTAATTTTCACCGTAAATTATGGTCGTTGTGATAATTGTTATCCAGTTATCGTTGTTATCACACAAGATTCTCAAATCACATACATCTATTGACGACTAAGACCCAGGACCTCGCTTGTAGAAGGGCGAGGTCTTTTTTTTGTCTAACAGTTAAAATTACGAATTTATGGGAATATTCCTAATTGTTCGTAAGAATGCCCTATCTTTTTAATTGCACTCACAAAAGCCGCTGTTCTGAGATCAATTTTGTGTCTGTCTCGTATCTCTTTTATCTCATTGTAGGCAACGATCATGGTATCTTCAAGCCCAGAATCTACCAGATCTCTTTCATCTGCGCCATGGACAATCTTTTTGATCATGTCATCAGAGAATTTTTTTCCCACGACTTCTTCAACACCTTGAACCATTTTGCGCATTGCATTTTCTTCAAATCTTCGCTCCATTCTACCAAACCTTACGTGAGAAAGATTTTTTAGCCATTCAAAATATGAAACGGTTACACCTCCGGCATTCAGGTAATTATCAGGAATGATCAAAGCGCCTCTTGCTTTCAGGATGTCGTGTGCTTCTGCAGTAGTTGGACCATTCGCACCTTCACCAATTATTTTTGCTTTAATTCTTGGTGCATTTTCTTCAGTCAATTGATTTTCAAGCGCCGCCGGTATCAAAATATCACACTCAACCTCAAGTCCACTGGCTGAGGTATCAAGGTTTTGGGCACCAGGGAAATTCAAAATTGACCCGGTTTCTTTTCTATGTGCCATTACAGCATCTATGTCCAATCCTTTTTTTGAATAGATCGACCCTTCATATTCACACAGGGCTACCAGCACAGCACCAGCTTCCTGAAAATATTTGGCCGAGTAGTAACCAACTTTTCCGAGTCCCTGTACAACTACACTTTTACCTTCTATTCCGGTTGTAAGACCAAGTGCTTTCATATCCTCAAGCTGATCACACGCCTCTCTCACACCAAAGAACACACCACGACCTGTTGCCTCAGCCCTGCCTCTGATGCCAGATTGATGAATTGGTTTACCTGTTACCACGGCTGCAGAATCTATGGTAGGACTCAAAGCTCTGTACGTATCCATAATCCAAGCCATTTCCTGCTCTCCGGTTCCGTAGTCAGGGGCGGGTACATCCACTCCAGGACCGATAAAATTTTTGGCCCATAATTCATACGTGTATCGACGTGTTATTCTCTCCAATTCAGAAGTTGAATAATTATTCCTATCGATTTTTATACCACCTTTCGCTCCACCAAAAGGAACATCCACAACGGCACATTTATAAGTCATCAACGCAGCCAAAGCTGTGACCTCATCCTCATTCACAAGCATGCTATAACGTATACCACCTTTTGTCGGCATCCTGTGATGACTATGCTCAGCTCTCCATGCATGTATCGTCTCGACTTCACCATTATCTCGTTCTAAAGGAAAAGTGATGTGATATACACTATTACATGCTTTTATCTGATTCAGTATCCCTTTGGGCAGAGTGGTATATACCGCGGCCCTGTCAAAATTTTTATTAACTTGCTCAAAGAATTTATATGTGGCCATAAAATGTCCTATAGTTTTATAAACCTGGTTTAAACGGGTAAAATAACTTTCGATCTGGCGAACGTTTCAATGCATCGAATCTCTTACATCAAGCACACATCATACATTTTACTTAGCTAAATGACAAGTAGTAATTATAATGAAAGTGGCTATTTGTCCTTGAACAAGGCTTCAACAAAACTGGAACGATCGAATATCTGCAGATCCTGTATTTTTTCACCAACGCCGATATATTTTACCGGGACATTTAATTCAGATGATATTCCTATCACGATGCCACCCTTGGCTGTTCCGTCGAGTTTGGTCAACGCTAAACCAGTGATATCGACAGCCTGCGTAAATGCCTTGGCTTGTTGCATTGCATTTTGACCTGTGGATGCATCCAACACCAGTATTACCTCATGTGGTGCATCATCTACAATCTTACCGATCACCCGCTTGATTTTCGTGAGCTCGTCCATCAAAGCGGTCTTATTATGCAAACGACCTGCGGTATCGATTAGCACCACGTCTGCATTTCTGGATTTTGCTGCTGCTACGGTATCATAAGCAACGGCTGCGGGATCTGCACCTTGTCCCTGTTGTATGATCGGCACTCCGGCACGTTCACTCCAAATCGTAAGCTGTTGTACTGCTGCAGCTCTGAAAGTATCGGCTGCACCAAGATAAACAGACTTCCCGGCCAGTTTGAAAAGATTGGCCAATTTACCGATAGTTGTCGTTTTACCAACTCCATTCACTCCCACAATAAGAACAACATGTGGCTTATGTGGAAGGTCGGCATCAAATTCTGCTGGCCTCCCGGGATCATTGTCCTTCAATAAGGCAATGATTTCCTCTCTCAGGATCTTTTGGAGTTCGTTGCTGTTAAGATATTTGTCTCTTGCGACCCGGTCTTCCAATCGTTTAATGATCTTCAGGGTTGTCGGCACACCTACATCCGACCGGATCAATATTTCTTCAAGTTCATCTAAAACCTCATCATCAACAGTATCTTTTCCTGCAATTGCCCGGCTAATTTTGCTTACCAAGCCGTCGCGGCTTTTTTCAAGTCCAGCTTCAAGACTTTCTTTCTTTTTGAATCCTAGTTTTTCAAGAAATCCCATAAATGTTCCGTTTAATTAAAATCTGCGCCTCTATTAATGAGTACAAACCGATATACATAGTCAAAAAAGGAATAAACCATCAATGTGGTTGTGCTTACCAATAAAAATTGAATCGCTGTACTGTAACCCGGAAAGAAGAATGCCACAATCCAATAAGCGGCCAAAAAATTTACGAACACTTTTCCCGACATTACAGACATGGCCACTTTGCCTTTTTTCTTGTTTATATACAAGGACCCGGCTAGTATCAGCAAATCACGGCCAATGCAGATATAAACAAACCAGACCGGAATCAATCCAATCCACCCTGCATAAATAAAAAGCATTCCAGCCAAAAGTTTGTCAGCAATCGGATCGGCCACTTTTCCAAGTTCCGTTACTTCATCATTGAATCGTGCTGCCCAACCATCCAAATAATCTGATAAAATTGCATATACAACCAACACTGTGAACCAGATATTGATGCCATATTCCATGTGAATCAGAATCAGAACCGGAGCAACAAGTATGCGGCTGAACGAAAATAGATTCGCCAACGTGAAATACTTGTTCTTCACGACAAATTTTCTCTTGTCAATGAATTCTGCAGGTTGCATGATTATGTTCTTTGCTATGTGTTATTTTGTTGAATAAAATAACAATAACCTGAATGCTTTTTATATGTTAAAACACCATAAACTAATTGAAAAAACTATTGAGTCTAATCTGATGTTTGATGGGGTCCTGCTCAAAGTGTACAAGGACCACGCTCTGATGCCCGATGGTAATTATTCAACTCGTGAATGGATCAAACATCCCGGTGCCTGTGCGGTTGTCCCCGTCTTCGACAACGGAGATGTTATGCTTGTTCAACAGTTTAGATATGGTGCAAAACAAGTATTTATTGAAGTACCAGCCGGAAAAATCGATCGGGGCGAGTCGCCTGATAGTACCGCTGTTAGGGAACTTGAGGAAGAAGTGGGACTCCGTTGTTCAAGTCTGATCTACCTGGGTCACCAATACCCCGCAATTGGATTTTCCGATGAAATTCTACATAACTACCTTGCTATCGGCCTAATCAATGTTCCCGACAACCGTGATCATGATGAATTTGTTGAAAAACTCCGTGTTCCACTTTCTCAGGCACTTGAGTGGGTCTATGATGGTACGATTATCGATGCAAAATCTATGATTGCTATTATTATGGCCGATAGAAAAATACGGGCATTGTAAGTTTTTTATTACCGATGAATTTACATATATTGCACATATATTCGTGACTGCCAATTTTAAAAATAATGTCAATCAGAAAGATCATCCATATAGATATGGATGCTTTTTATGCATCAGTTGAGCAACGGGACCATCCCGAGTACAGGGGCAAACCAGTCATAGTTGGCGGTTCGCCCCAAAGTAGGGGAGTTGTGGCTACATGCAGCTATGAAGCCCGAAAGTATGGTGTACATTCTGCTATGCCTACAAGTCAGGCATATCGACTCTGTCCAGATGGAATATTCATTGCACCACGATTTGAGGTTTATAAAGAAGTATCACATCAGGTCCGAAGCATCTTTGAACGGTTTACCGATATCATTGAACCTCTTTCTCTTGACGAAGCTTATCTTGATGTCACGGAGAACAAGGTGAATAACCCATCAGCCACTCTTATCGCAAGAGAAATCCAAAAACTTGTCCACGAAGAAACAGGTCTTACATGTTCCGCGGGTGTCGCTTATAACAAGTTCCTCGCTAAAATGGCATCCGGTTACAAAAAACCGGCTGGTATTACCGTAATCACCCCAGAAAAAGCACTTGAGTTCATTTATGCCCTACCCATTGGAAAATTTTATGGGGTTGGATCGGCAACAGAGAAGAAAATGATTGAACTTGGAATCACATCCGGCGAAATTTTATCAAAGTTTACTGAGCATGATCTTGTTCATCATTTCGGAAAAGCTGGACATTACTACTATAATATTGCTCGTGGTATCGATGATCGCCAGGTAAATCCCGACAGGGTCCGCAAATCTGTTGGTGCCGAAAATACGTATGCAACAGATATCTCCGATATCGATGTAATGCATCAGAAATTATTCGAGGTTGCAGAAACAGTTGAAAGAAGATTAAAACGAATCAATACTTCTGGTCGGACAATAACTCTGAAGGTTCGTTATAGTAATTTTGAAATTGCTACCAGAAGTATAACCTTGCATTCTGATGTGGATGATGCCAGTATCTTATATGAACATGCCACAAACCTATTGTTGTCTACCGAGGTAAGTAGTCGTCCGGTCCGACTACTTGGAATTTCAGTTTCAAATCTGTCACTGGGTCGTGACGCTCCTCAACAACTTAGCCTCGAAATATAGTTTCATTGAATTCAATATTACTATCGTTTTGACGGAAGGATAGAGGCGCTATTTCCAGTGCCTGTTCCAATAAAAGATGATAACGGGATGACTTTATCTCTATGCAACCAAATTGCTTAAGAAAATCATTCATGAATTGAACATCCCAAAGTACAAATCCTCTTGATACCAATTCTTCATGACAATAACCCAATGCGAATTTCATGCATTCAGGTTCGTTCTGGAACACGGATTCTGCAAAGAATACACCTCCTAAACTAAGTCCATATAACCCTCCACAGAGGGTGTCGTTTTTCCAAACCTCAATGGATTGTGCTAACCCAATGTTATGTAATCTCGTGAAGATGTCCTTGATTGTGTCGTTGATCCAGGTACTTTCTCTATTTGCGCACCCAGTAATGACGCCATTAAAGTCCTGATTTATCCTTTTGACATATCCTTTGGTACGCATGAGTCGTCGGACTTTAGTCGATAAACGGAATCCATCAAGGGGAATAATGCCTCGTTTTGTGGCTGTATACCAATCTATTTCTGTTGCCGAACCTTCTCTACCCATGGGAAAATATCCCTGGCTATATGCCTCAAGTAACATGGGAATAGAGATTTTTGACATCTATCAGTTACAGTGCTTTTGCTGATAATCTTGCGAAATATTCTTTGGCAGCTTCTCTTACTTTGGGTGATAATAGTAATGTAGATACCATTGTAGGTATAGCCATCATTGCAAATGCCCCGTCAACCAAACTGATGACAGCATTGATAGATGCCACGGAACCGAACCAAATTGAGAAGATATAGAAGTAGTTATACCAGTGCTGTCTTTCGGCTCCGATCAGATATCCCAGACATTTGGTGCCGTAATATGAATAGGTGAACATCGTGGTGAGACTGAAAATTAGTACGCAGATTATCAGGATGAACACCCCCAGCTGACCTGGTAGTCCAGCTGAAAAGGCCATAGCTGTTAACGTAACACCATCTGCTGATGTATCTGTCCAAACACCAGTCATGAGTATAGCTAAGCCGGTCATGGTGCAAACCAGCAACGTATCAATAACAGGTTCTATCATGGCCACAAGTCCCTCTCGGACCGGTTCCTTGGTTTTAGCAGCGCCATGTGCTAAAGCCTCTGTCCCTATTCCTGCTTCATTGGAAAATGCCGCACGACGGATTCCAGTTCTAATAACCTCACCAACGGCTCCTCCAACCACGGCACTACCCGTAAATGCATCATTGATTATTAATCCAAAATAGTACGGGATTTCAGAAAAGTGTGAGAATACGATGTACAGAACGGAGACACAGTACAGAACAACCATCAGGGGGACCAGTTTTGCCGCAACATTTCCGATTCGTCTGATACCTCCGAATATTACCAAAGACACTAACCCAACTAAAACCAGACCGATCACAGCATCAGCCGTAAAAGTTGCTCCGGATTCAACGACACCGTAAGGAATAAGCAGTTTGTCACGCACGATCTGTGTCAATTGATTTGATTGGAACATCGGTGTACATCCAATCAGTCCGCATAAGGCAAAAAAAGCGGCAAGAGGTTTCCATTTCTCACCTAATCCTTCTCGAATTACATACATGGGTCCACCCTGTAGCTTACCCAGGCTATCTTTTCCGCGATACATTACGGACAGGGTACAGGTGTAAAATTTGGTCATCATGCCGACCAATGCGCTGACCCACATCCAGAATAATGCTCCGGGACCACCCATGACTATGGCAATTGCAACACCGCTAATGTTACCCATACCAACGGTCGCTGCAAGGGCTGAGGACAGTGCCTGGAAATGATTGATGTCGCCCGGGGCATTTGGATCATCATATTTTCCAGTAATTA
>CAZDYD010000044.1:10213-21522 GCA_964509715.1 uncultured Chitinophagales bacterium | reverse complement strand
TAGCACTGTAAATAGGCCAAAGACTGAAAATGCCCTGAGCAGCCAATTGTTAAAGTTGTCCCGCCCGGCATAATCCATGGTGTGAAACATCCAGAGAAAATCGAACCAACGCCAACTGTTGTGCCTTACCCGCTCAAAGCGGCCATTGGAGGCATCAATATACGCTACCAGTTTTTCGGGATGATCAAAGTGGACAGCCCAGGCTGGTAGCGGCCTGCCACGGTATTCATGATGGTTGTCGGTTTCAGTAATCCATTCGGTTTTCAGGATTTTCAGGTTTTTTACGAGATGGTTCTGTGCGATTTCGACCGCCTCCGTTTCGGTTATGCCCTTTTTGATTTGCCCGGTCTGGGCATTGTAGAGCAGACTATCGTTGACCCAATAATGCGGTTGGTGATTGATGTAGCGAAGCTCAAGGGATGAAATACCAAGCGTTGAATCTAACTGAGCCGGACTGATTAAGTCCGGGGGTGAATGCGTCATTACATGTTCACGATGGAACTGGTCTCCATGGATTTTGTCAATATCCGTCCAACTAAAATAGAGGCCACTGATCGTCCACCCAATAAACTGAATGCCTATAAAAAGCCCCAGATACCGGTGCGTTTTGCGGATGTAGTAGTTTCTGTTTCGTTTCATTTCTCCATCTTTATCCCCTCATAATAGCAAAATGACCCGATTCGGGTATTGATAAAACCCGTTTCCTCCACATCCGAGAAACCTGCCTCACGGATGTAATCCGGCAGCAAGCCCTTTACATTGGCCGTAGTGGTTTTGAAACCGTCCAGAAGCTGCACGGTGTAAAAAACTGTGCGCATCCATCGGTTTTTTGCCTTGCCCCAATCGCCAATGATGAGCTTGCCGCCAGGCTTTAGAACCCAGTGGATTTCCCTTAAACAATGTGCTTTTGTTTCATCGTCCAATTGGTGAAATACCAGACAACTATATGCCTTGTCAAAAACAGCATCATTGTACGGAAAAATGCCCCCGTTGTAAAGTTGAAGTTCAACCAGAATGTCTTTGTTTTTGAGCTTTGAAAAGGCTATCTCCCTTACCTTCGGGTCAATGTCTAATCCGAAAAATGAAGTGTTGGGAGACCGTGAAGAGGCAATCGCCAGATTGGCTCCTGAACCAAAACCAAATTCGAGTATCGTTTCATCCGCTTGAGGATCCAGCTTCTGTATCAGCTGGTTCCTGAATTTCTTTTCAGGCATGGTCAGCCTTATGGTGGTGTCATAGAGGCCGGTAAGGAAATTATAGCCTAAAGCAGGAATGAATTCCTTCTCAACTTTATGTTCCTGATTTTTCATTTTTTCTCTTAATTGTTTTTGTTCTAATTTCTCCCAGCCTTGGCTGACTAAGCATTTATGAGAGCCGAATGCACAAAAAATGCAGCACTGATCGCCTGGAACTGTAATTTCGCATTCACATCCCTTACAAATGAAGCTATCCGACCGCACGTTATAAGGTATTCTACAAACCTGATTCTGGCCGCATACCGGACAGGTAAGTACCGAATCAAAAAATAGCCCAGGCATACTGGTAATTTCAAGTCAATTAATGGTCATGCTCCAGTTCCAAAAATTTACCTTCCGGCCCTACACCTTCTATGTGTACCAATTGTGCTCCGTAATGCCCTGCCTGTGCTACAGCATACGCTGCGCTCAATAGCACAACTGCCACAATAGCCATTGCCCATCTTTTCGATTTGAAAATAAATAGATTGATCCCTTGTAACAGCAGGCCGATAAACCCAAGATTGATTGTCCAGTCAGCCCAGAAGTCGTGTTGTTCCAATACGAGCTTGGCATGTTCTGTTAGTCCGTGAGTATGCGGATGGAAGTATCTGCCAGCTAAGTAGGCAGCTACAAAACCTACCAGCACCATAGCGAATGCTGTCCACGCCAATTCCCTTTTGATGAAAAAGATGTTGACGACCGCCAGAATGGCTCCCACAATCAGCAATACAATAGCGAAATGCACAATTAACGGATGAATTGTGGGAAAGTCCGCAAGGTCAGCCTTAACCTTTTTTTCGTGGTGTGCATCTTGTGGATGCGCATCATGGCTGTCTGCCTCGCTGGTATGGGTGTGGTCTTTATGCCCTTCCTCGGTGGAATGAGCATTCATCACGGTATCCGCTTGTTGGGCGGTACTGTCTTGTTTGCTTTTGTGGCCGTCATGAGCCGATACGGTTGCTGTAGCAAATAGTACCAGTACAACTGCTTTTAGAGTATTTTTCATTGTCAATTTCATAGATTTGGGGTTACAGGATTGTTTTTAGTTTTTCTTAAATGCGCTGTAATTAGCCTCTGATTCAAAGTATGCAACTGCGCCTTGCGTGTTAGTCACTACAATAAATGCTTCCGATTTATCTACCTGATTGCCACTAAAAGGGTCGATGGCGATCCTTGCACTTTCTATATTGTTGAGCTTATCCACGCACATTTCGCAGCAACCATAATAGGTTTTGCCATTGACCGGTACAGGGATTTGGGCTACACCCATATAGGCGTCATTGACCATACATACTAAGCTTGGGTCAATCGGTCGCTCAATTTCATCCGGCCTATAGCTCACAGAAGGCTTTAGGTGCTGATGGTTAATCCAATACACCAATGCTGTGGCTGTCACTAATAATGCCGCAATGGTCAGGTAGGCATACACCAGATTCCGGGTAGATGTCTTAGGGTTGTCCTTGTTGCTTTTCTTCTTCATGACTTTTCCGTTTGGTGCCTGATGGAAGAGTGGCGGCAGGATTGTATGCATGACAACCTACACAAGGGCCACTCTCCAACAGGGCTTTACTTTTTTACTTATCTTCCTCTTTTTTCATTTCCTGTTCCAAGAAGAAACAGTGTGTAGCACACGCATGAAAAGGAGGGAGTAGTACAAAAGTCCATTCCATCCGATTCATACAGGTCTTTGATTCAATTGATCGTCTCTTTCACGCTCCCGCACTTCAGCATTTTGTCACCGAAGTATGGGTTGCGGATCTCCTTTTCATTGGATAGCCAATAGCCTCCTGTGTTGCCGTTGGCCATCGGGCAGTATTCCAGGTAGAGTTCACCCATGCTGATATCAGCGCCCTTCACCAAAGTGGCCATCTCATTGCTTAAGGCAGTAAAAGCCTTTCGCTGGTTTTCCAGTGAACCCGCCTGCGCAACTTTGGCCGCCTCTGTATGGACTTTATCACTGCCTTTTACATTGTGAATGGCTTTCACCAAAGATTCAGAAGCAGATTTTGCTTTCTGAAAATCAGACGCCACCAAAGCATTCTTCAAAGTGATGTAGTGTGTGTAGGAAGAACCTAATGCCTTGTCTTTGAACATTGGTTCCATCTTTTGACTGCTCGTTTGTGCTCCATGCGCTGCATGGTCATGTTGTGCGGTTGCTCCCCAGCTTACTAAAGCCAGGTATAGCATGATCATTGTTTTTTTCATTTTTCTATTTGTTTAAAGGTTAAATACTTGAATCAGGGCTAAACCAGTGACCAGAAGAATGACTACTCCCCAGACCATCCGGCTGACCCATTTTTTTATTGTTGAAGGAGCTTTTTCATCTCCTGTTTTGCAGCAACTTTTCATCGAATTGGAATTTCTAACCTGAATTTATCCGTATTTTTTAGTGATTATGCCCACCGGCTGCCTGCCTGGCAGGCCCGCCTTCTTCAAAGACTTTTTGGCCTTTGAGATACGTCTCTTTCACCTCCCCACAGGAAAGCATGGCCTCACCGAAGTAGGGGTTGAGAATCTCTTCCGTTTCACTGAGCCAAAATGCGCCCTTATTGTCAAATGCCATCGGGCAGAAATCTTTGTACACTTTGTCCTTTTCCAGTCCGAAAGATTCGGTCATCTCCAGCATATTTTCAGAAAGCATTGAGAAGTGTTGCCGCAGGCCATCCAGGCTTTCTTCAGCCTGCATCATTTTAGTTGCTTCTGAAAACTTCTGTTTCAAAGCCATCCAGTGATCGTGTGCCTGGCCTTTCAGCCCGGCCATGTCAATCTGGTCCAAAGCTGCCTCCAACTGTTCCAATGCGGATTGTGTAGCCTTTGGATCATCAGCGACCAAACCATTCTTTACTTTGAAATAAGCATCGGCCAGCGCTGTGATTTGTTCCCTGAAAGCCTGTGGTACGTCCATGGTTTTCACATCCGGACGCATGAGCATACTGTAGTTTCCGGAAAGTTGTGCAGCCGCATCGATGGCAAATACTCCATTGGTCACTATCTCTTCACCCGCTTCCAGTCCGGCTTCCACCAGCCACATTTCGCCCATACGTGGGCCAATGGTGATTTCACGCATTTCGTAGGTAGGGAATTCTGTGTCGGGTACCTTGACATATACAATGGAGCGTTTGCCCGACCAGAGCAAAGCGGTACGGGGTATGGCCAGGGATGATTGTCCTTGTCGAAGTGTGGTTTTAACCTGTGCATTGACAAACATTTCAGGCCGTAGTTCCCCACTTCTGTTATAAGCTTCTGCACGAACAGAAGCCGCCCGTGTATTTGGATTAATCACCGGGTCTATGTAAGTGACCTTTGCTGTGAATGTTTGTCCGGGGATCCCGGCAGCCGTAAAGCTTACCTCATCACCGATTTTTACAAATGGGAGATCGGATTCATACGCATCAATCATTATCCATACCCGGTTCAGGTCAACTATATCAAATAAAACTGATCCAGTGTTCACATAATCACCAACTGAAATATTCCGCTGGGTTACAATACCACTTTTGTCGGCCAGCACATCAAATTGATCCTGCACTTTTCCAGAACCTTCAAGATCGTCAATTTGCTTCTCATTAAGTTTCCATAAGCGCAGTTTTTTCCTGGCTGCCTGATAAAGTTCGGGATAGGTGGATTTGGTAGAAGCAGCCTCCAAAAGTTCCTTTTGGGCTGTAACCAACTCAGGCGAATAAATGGTGGCCAATCGTTCCCCGGTTCTTACCACCTGCCCTGTGAAGTTTACAAAGAGCTGCTCTATTCGCCCGGGAAATTTTGCCGTAACGGAAGCCAACTGGCGTTCATCGGCCTTCACTTTACCGGTAAGGAAAAGCTCACCTTCAGGTGACACTCCTGTAACTCTGGAGGTATGGATATTGGCCATGGCCACCGCTTCAGGGGTCATCTCATGAATCAATGGATTCGAACTGGCTGATGACCGTTTAGTGGAAGCTGGTATCAGGTCCATTCCGCAAATGGGACATTGGCCGGGTTCCGATTGCCTGATCTGCGGGTGCATAGAACAGGTCCAAACCTCATTACCTTCATCATGGTTATGCACAGCTGCTTCCGTCTCCTGATGACCTGAAGATGGTTTTACCATCCAGCCGAGTACGCCTCCCAATGTCAGCGCTACGAGCACGATCAGTAGGAGTTTTTTATTTTTAAATATTTCTTTCATCGTTTTAACTTTTTAGATCAAATAATTCAGTTCTGTTGCTGCCAGGTTTTCCAGCATGGCAATGGTGACGTGCTGATCTACTATTGAAGTGATCAGCTTGAGTTGATAATCGAGCAATTGCTGTTGTACCCGCAGCACTTCCTCGAAATCCCGTCCGTTAGTAGCGTAGCTGGTCATCAGCAGGTTCAGAGTTTGCCTGGCCAGGTCGGTTTGCTCCCGGTACAGCTTTGTCCTTCTGGTTGCATCGTCCAAATCCCGCAAGGCGGTTGACCATCGGGTGGTCAACTGATTGACGGTGTTTTCCCTGCGCTGCTGAACGGCCAATTGTTTCAATTCCGCCTCTTTCTGTAAAGCATTGTACTTTTTCCGATAGATGGGTATAGTCAGCCTCAACATGGGCATCACCATGTCATTGCCGCCCATCGGCATTCCATTTTCTGTCCTTGGACTAAAGGGCATATAGTTGACGCCTGCCCCCAACATAGGCCTGCCTTCCAGCCGAGCCATCTTTTTCTGTGCCTCATAGGCTTCTTCCTCGGCATCCAGCATTTTCAACATGGGATTGTTCTGCATAATGCTGTCCAGCAAAGCCTGGCGCTCCCAAGAGACTACTGATCCGCTCAATGAATCGGCTATGCTTACCACTTCATTGATATCCCGGTTAAGCAACTGATTGAATTCGGCTTTAATGGGCAGTCGGGAGTCTTCAAGCAAGGCAAGTGTGTTTTCCAGTTCCTTGATCTGAATCCTTACCCTGAGCACATCACTCATGCCTGACCCGCCCCCGTTCATTGATGAGGAAGTACCCATTGAAGAACCACCTTTTGAACTGCTTTTACCGGAAGTGCCACTGGTCATTCCACCGCTCATTCCACCCATTGACGATGCTGATGAGGTGGAGGAACCGCTGTTCATGCTTGTAGCTTGCTGCATATTGCTAGGGCCGGAACCGGTTCCTATATCTGCACTCTGAAAACGAATGAGCGCCAGCCGCTCATACTGTTTAAGAATCTCAAGGTTTTCCTCCGTAATGCGGATTTCCTCTTCTAGCCGATACAGTTGATACCAGGTGTTTTTTACCTGATAAAACAAGCGGTATTTGGCATCCTGAAACACTTCGTACTGCGCCAGTGCCATTTTGTTTGCTTCATCCTTTTGGGTTTTCAGCATGCCGAACCAGGGAAACATCTGCATCAACTGGATGTCGGCTTGCTGGTTGCCCATGAACCGCTCCATTGGTTGAAAGAAGAAACCCATGGTCAGTTCAGGATCAGGAAGTGCTCCCACCTGAGGTACTTTTTCCAAAGAGGCCAGATATTCATTGAAGTAGGCTTTTAACTCCGGGTTGTTTTCTGCTGCTACTTTCAGGTATTCATCCAGGCTTTGTGAAAAGCTTGTGGACTGAACTCCTAAAAACAACAGGAATATGATTGCTATTTTTTTCATCTTCCTCTATTTATGATTTAGTAAATACTTCGGGATTGCGTTTAATCTTGCGCTCTGCCCACCAACAGTATAGGACTGGCACCAGCAGAACCGTCATAATTTCGATGATCATGCCCCCGAATGAAGGAATGGCCATGGGTATCATAATGTCGGATCCTCGCCCGGAAGATGTGAGTACAGGTAAGAGGGCCAGTAAAGTGGTGGCGGTGGTCATCATGGCCGGGAGTACCCGCTTTTGACCAGCCTCCAATACAGCTTTGCGAACCTCCTTCACGTTTTCAGGTTTCCGTTTCTCAAAGCTTTGCTTGAGGTAAGTAGCCACCACTACGCCATCATCGGTAGCGATTCCAAACAGTGCTATGAAGCCTACCCAGACGGCCACACTCAGGTTGTAGGTCTTCATCTGGAAGAGTTCTCTCATATTGGTGTCAAAGACCGAAAAATCCATGAACCAACCCTGACTATACAGCCAGAGCATCAAGAACCCACCTGAAAAAGCCATAGCAATGCCTGAGAATACAAATAAGGTGGTGGAAACGGCCCTGAACTGGAAGTACAGTATCAGGAAGATGGTCATCAAGCAAAGCGGAACAACTATGGCCAATCGCTTTTCGGCCCTTACCTGGTTTTCGTAGCTTCCTGAGAATTCGTAGCGAACGCCTGCCGGTACAATGAGTTCGCCCGAATCAATTTTCTCGCGAAGGTGGCGTTGCGCATCTTCCACTACTGTTACCTCCGCAAATTCCGGGAGCCTGTCCAGGAGTACATACCCCACCAAAAAGCTATTTTCCCCCCTGATCATTTCGGGCCCAGGCCGGTAGGTGATGTCTGCAAGCTGCCCAAGTGGGATATAATTGCCCAGTGGCGTAGGTACTTGCATGGACTCTATGGCCGAAGGGTCATCCCTGTACTCACGGGCATAGCGGACTCTGATCGGGAAGCGTTCCCGGCCTTCCACCGTGGTGCTGATTTGCATTCCGCCAATAGCCGTTTCTATATAGTCTTGCACGTCCCGTACGTTCAATCCGTAGCGGGAAATCTGATCCCGGTCTATGTCAATCTCCAAATAAGGTTTTCCCACAATCCGGTCAGCAAAGACAGCTTCACTTTTTACCGATGGCACTTCTTTCAGGTATTTCTCGAGTTGAAGGCCGAATTCTTCAATGGTCTTCAAATCAGGTCCATACACCTTAATACCCATAGGGGCCCGCATACCCGTTTGCAACATCACCAGGCGTGTCTCAATAGGCTGTAATTTGGGAGAGGAGGTTACGCCCGGAATATTGACGACACCAACAATTTCGTCCCAAATGTCATCCGGTGTTTTGATGTGATCCCGCCACTGGCGGAAATACTCGCCACTGCGGTCTTCAATGAGTTGCTTGACGTCAATTTGTTCAGGGGACATGGTCTCTGGGTCATAGGTGGTTCCATCTTTCAGTTCAAAGTGACCATTATCATTTACTTTAAACCGCAGCTTGTTTCCATTGATATCGGATACGTATTCGCTTTTGTAGTTAATGGTGTTTTCGAACATCGAAATGGGTGCAGGATCGATAGCCGTTTCTGCCCTGCCTGCCTTACCCACCACCATTTCCACCTCAGGAATGGCGGTGACCATCATGTCCAGTTTTTGTAATACTTCCCGGTTCACTTCAATGCCGGAGTGTGGCATGGATGTAGGCATCAACAAGAATGAACCTTCATTGAGCGAAGGCATGAATTCTTTCCCCAAACCGGGGAAAACCTCTGATGCTGCCGTCCATCCGGAAGTTTCCCTCAGGTTCCAACCAAGTTTTTCTGTGGTCTTTGGGATGATACCAAAAACCCGGTCAAAGCCCAGCCACACATTCGCACCTATCAGAATAATGATTACAGGAGTAATAAGAAAAAGCCCTTTGTTATCCAGGCACCACATGAGGATTTTAGGATACAGGCGCAGAAATAAGGCAAATGTGCCCAGCACAAAACCCAGTATGGCCGCAATGAACAGGAAGTTGACCAGCAAGCTGTTGGACACACCCAGCGGAACCCATTCGGTGGCCAACAGCCAAGCAACCGCAACCACTGTAACTCCTACCATCATCAGGTCACGGTACTTACCTAATCTTTCAGGAAAATGATGCAGCAGCACATTGATCAAACCAAAACCAAACAGCAACCATCCTGCCCAAGACCAGACGGTGAAGGCTATTACCGGGCCGGCAATGAGTAACAGGTAATTCAGGTACAGACTTGTTTTGCCTTTGCCTTTTTTCATGGAGAATATCCAGTGAGAAAAGGCAGGCATGATGATGAGGGTAAATATCAGAGCAGCAACCAAAGCAAAGGTTTTGGTGTAGGCCAATGGCCCGAAGAGCTTACCCTCAGCTGCCTGCAAGGTGAAAACTGGTAAAAAACTGACAATGGTGGTACTCACTGCGGTAACAATGGCGGAAGCTACCTCTGTAGTGGCATCATAGACAGTTTTTAACTTGGACTGGCCTTCCGGGGCAATTTCCAGGTGCCGGAGAATGTTTTCATTGAGGATAATACCAAGATCGACCATGGTGCCGATGGCAATGGCAATACCGGACAGGGCTACAATGTTGGCATCTACTCCGAAGTATTTCATGAATATGAAGCACATGAGTACCGCCAGTGGCAAAAGCGCTGAAATGAGGATAGATGCCCGCAGGTTGTACACCATCACAATGATCACAATGATGGTAATCAATATTTGCAGGCTGATGGCTTCATACAAGGTACCAAGGGTTTCGTAAATCAAGCCGGTGCGATCATAGAAGGGTACTATCGTTACTTTAGAAACCGTGCCGTCTGCCAGTGTTTTGGACGGAAGTCCATCGGCTATTTTTTCAATTTCCGCTTTTGTCGCATTGATGATTTTCAAGGGGTTGTCACCGTAGCGGGCAATGACCACACCGCCCACTGCTTCGGCTCCTGATTTGTCCAGGATGCCGCTCATGTTTCTTGGTTGGGGGCCAATGTTTACCTTGGCAACATCTTTTACCCGGATCGGGACATTGTCCGTTACTTTTACTACAGCCTTGTCCAGATCAGCCAGCTCTTCTACATAACCCAGGCCTCTTACGAAATAATCCACCCGGTTTACTTCAATGGTGTTGGCTCCCACATCGATATTGCTGTTTCTTACGGCCTGCATCACATCCATGAGGCTAACCCCATGCGCTTTCAGTGCGGCAGGGTCAACATCTACCTGGTATTCTTTGACATATCCACCCACAGAAGCCACCTCTGCCACCCCTTCCACTGCAGTGAGGGCGTAGCGTATGTAATAGTCCTGGATGGTGCGCAGTTCGTGGAGATCCCAACCTCCGGTAGGGTTTCCGTCTTTGTCCCGGCCTTCCAGCGTGTACCAATACACCTGCCCCAGGGCGGTAGCATCAGGGCCAAGTTTTGGCTGCACATCCGGTGGAAGCAAACCTGCCGGTAAAGAGTTGAGTTTTTCCAGCACCCGTGACCGGCTCCAGTAGAACTCAATGTCTTCATTAAAAATGATGTAGATGCTGGAAAAGCCAAAAGCTGAACTACTCCGCACACTTTTTACACCGGGAAGGCCCAGCAAAGCCGTGGTGAGCGGATAGGTGATCTGGTCTTCCACATCCTGCGGAGACCGCCCCATCCATTCGGTAAAAACGATTTGCTGGTTTTCTCCAATATCCGGGATGGCATCTACAGGCACAGGATCACGAGGGAGGAAGTCCACCTCCCAGTTGAACGGGGCTGTAACAATGCCCCAGGCTACAATGAGTAGCAATGCGAGAACAGTAACGAGCTTATTCTCGAGAAAGAATTTGATGATGGAATTGAGCATATTTTGATTTTTTGATGAATACAATGGTTTGATGGCCTGATGGAGTAAATCCAACATACCATGAAGCATAGTTGAACCTGGCCGATAACCGCATCATCGGAGATTCAGATCATCAAAAATCAAATAAGGAAGGACTGAACGAGCACAGGTATATCACGCTCAATCAAAGGAGGGGAATAGTCGTTAAACGTGTAGTAGTCAACCGCAGGGGCGCTGAAAAGAAACGATACCACAGCGTAGAGAACTGCGATCATTTGAAAGTCAGGAACCGCCACTTTGGACACTTGGGTAAGGTCTTCATGTCCTTCCATTACTACAGTCTGGTCTTCGCAACAACCCTTTTTAGTGACCTGCTGATGTTCGCAATCTGGATCATGCTTATCCGTGGCACAAGGTGATTTCTGTGTGGCCATTTCGCAGGGCTCAGCCCCGGAAAAAAGTGCAATGCTCTCCAACTGCCCCATGCAAAAATGCATACCAAAGGTGAAGCTCGTGGAACTGAGCAGCACCAATATGGAAAGCAGGATGGCCGATATTTTTCTAAAACGTTGCACTTTGTAGAAAGTCTGATTCGAATTTACGAAATTGATTCGAATTTACGAAATTGATTCGAATTTACGAA
>CAZDYD010000044.1:0-10113 GCA_964509715.1 uncultured Chitinophagales bacterium | reverse complement strand
TTCGAATTTACGAAATTGATTCGAATTTACGAAATTGATTCGAATTTACGAAATTTAGTTTAGAATGTTCGATTTTAATATCAAAAATGATGATTTGTATTTCAAATACCTCAACATGTAGTTGTTTGAGCTTTATTTTCCATCTGAAAATTCAGGTCTGCAGATGCTTAATTTTAGAGTTATTGTCTCTTACACAGCAGTGAAAAGAAGAATCCCGTGCGGGTGGACTCATCCACACGGGAGTTCTGTCAGAAACTAATCACCGCTTCAACCATGACTCCACTAAACTCAGCTCCTGCAAAGCGTCCTGTCCACGCATTGCCTGCCAGATTCAGTACATCGGCCAGTTCTAAAAAGCTTTCTTCTTTGTTTTTCAAGTCTTCTCTGCAGCGACTGATCTGGATGCTATCTGCAAAGACACGGATACATGTATTCATAGTATTTAAGCAATTGCTTAAACAAAGGTTGGGAATGATAGTTATTTAAGCAAGTACTTAAATACAAAGGGCTATTTCGCCCTTCTCATCAATTTTGGTGCTGCTAGTTTCTCTCTTAGATTCTGCATATCCTCACTCACTTTTTTCTCTACCACTTTGGCGTAAACCTGCGTGGTTGTAATTTTGGAGTGACCCAACATCTTGCTAACCGTTTCCAGTGGCACACCATTACAAAGCGTAACTGTAGTAGCAAAAGTATGCCTGGCTAGGTGAAATGTGAGGTTCTTTTCAATTCCGCACAGATCAGCAATTTCTTTCAGGTAAGAGTTCAGCTTTTGGTTAGAAATCATTGGGAATATTGCCCCCCACTGCAGGCGGACAATTTTGAAGTCCTTGTTCTCTACGGCCTCCAGCTCTTCATCATTGAGGAAATCCCGATCCACCCGATGGAATTTGAGCTGGTACTTGTCAAATGGATCCCTGCTTACCCATTCCATTTTCACGGCCATTGTCACCATCTTCCGGAACCTCTCCAGATGCTTCATCACTCCATTGTTGCCAAGCGGCTTCTGGTGGTCTTTGGGTTTATAGTTTCGGAGGTAGAATTCAAAATCGGTGATGAATTTATAAGACAGTTCCGAAAGGAACATGTCGGTAGTACCAAAGCGCTCTTTCAAAAATCGATGGATATACTTCTGAGTGGTGAAGTAGTTTTTCATCGTGCCCCACGCCAGTGTATCCCGCATTGTCTGGTTGTGATAATCCACCAGCTTGCATAAGGTGAAGTCCTTTTGGTCTGTACCCAGGAACATACTCTTGATGGCATCAGCAGTGATCAGTCTTTTTTGGACCTGCATCTCCTGGTAGCACTCCATAATCCTTGCCCGGACTTCATCCAGGTAGTGATTGAGCGATTTGATTTCTTCCCGGCTGCCCTTGGCCATGCCTTTTGAGCTGTTCCAGTCGCATGGTTTGATCCAACGCTTCAATGATATTTCTACCCTGCGGCCATCAACGGTGACCCTGGCATAGATTGGGAGTAGGCCATCTTTGGCCTTGTTCGTTCTTGTGATGAACTGAACTCCGAAGGTGTTTGTAGTTCTCATGACAATTCAGCTTTTGAGTGTTTGTGTTAAAATGATTCCTCTCGTGGTGAACTGCTTCCACAAGGTCACTCAAACAGACCTAAAACAGTTCAAATTATGCGATGCAACTATCTGTTTTACAGCTATTTGCATCAATCTGGTGAACTAAAATAAACCATTCATTTGGTTCACCGGATAGGTCTCATTTTTGCTGAAATTGTCTAAATCGAACTGATACGTAAAAAATAAAAAAGCCCGCAAATAGTAAGATTTGCAGGCTTTTGGGTTCTGATGAACCTTTGTTGTCGGGATGACAAGATTTGAACTTGCGACCCCTTGCACCCCATGCAAGTGCGCTACCGGGCTGCGCTACATCCCGAACATGGGGCTAAGATACGAATCCCCAGTCACCTTATCAATTGAAGTCGTCGCCTTCTTGCTCGAAGCAGCGTTTTACGGCTTCGGAAGATAAACGAATTAAACAGATCGAAAAAAAATTGTAAAGGAATATTTTTTTTTTTACTATTAATTAGTCGTGCAGGAAAATAGATTTGATAAGTCATTACTGAATAAACGGAGAAGATAGTCTATGCGAAAGTCAATACTTGTTTTGTTTTTAACAATAGTCCTTACATCAACACTTCTTGGGAAATTATATTTTTGTGCATACGGTGACTGTGCAACTTGGATCATAGAAGACAGTGAAGGTTTTAGCTGGTATGTTGAATGTATGGACGGAACAACACAAAGCGGCAGAGTTAATGGTGCTGGATACTCAGGTAACTGTGAAGAAGTAAATTAATAACAATCAATTGAAAATATGAAGAAAGTCTTAATACTAATCATACTGCTTGCTACAACATCATCAAGTTCTGCGAAACTGTATGTTTGCGTAGAAAATGGTTGCCGTACAACTATTATACAGGATAGTGGGGGATTTGCATGGAATATCCAATGTGATGACTACTCATACGCTTCTGGTTATGTCCAAGGAGCTGTTTACGATGGTAACTGTGAGGAATTAACAATTCCATGATATACAAATTCAATCTATCCCTCCTCACAATCTTACTTATTGGACTTATTTCATGCTCTAAAAGCCCAGAATCCTACTTGTATAATATTCCCAGAGTGAGTGATGGTACAATTATCAATCTGCCTATTGGACAAGTGGATTCTGTTCGAGTTCAAGTAGATACCTGGTTAACTTCTGAAGATTTTGGTTTTGATCTAGGCAGAATTACAGACCTATCCGATATTGGTGATGATATATGGTTGACAGATGCAGTTAAGGGGCGAGTGTACAAGATCGAAGCTGAGTCCAAATCAATTTCAAGGTTGTTCACTGCTGGTAGGGGACCTCGCGAGGTTGTAAATCCAGCAAATATTATTGCATCAAGCGACACTTCGGCCTACGTGTTAGATACAAGCGAGAGAGCTCTTATCCATTTTACCAGCAGTGGACAAGAGCTGGGTCGGAAATATATCGACAGGATGATACCTGAGTTTTTCCATAGTAAGTTGTCACACTTTAAGGACAACACGTTTTTATTTCACCTGAATTCAGCAAGTGATCACCTTATTGGTGTCGTAGACACAACCGGGAACATTGTTTCTGAAATGGTGCCAAGATTGATTCCAGTAGGATATCAACCCGTTATGCATAACAGAGCGACATTCGATTACGACAAGGAATCAGATCTGCTTGCCTACGCTTACAGGGGGATTCCAGCAGTGATACTTGAACATGACGGTGATTTGACTACGTTGTTTTTCGAACCCTTTGTACCTCTAGACGAAATTAATGCAGATCTGTCTCTAAGGCCGATGTCCGAGAACGTATCGGTGAATATTATCATTAGGAACGTCTTTTTTTATCAAACAAATCTTTATGTCCACTACAATGGAAATCTACTTGTTTATGACATTGATGCCGGGCAACTACTTAAAAAGTATACATTTGTGGATGAAGCAGGAGATGAAATCGGAATTCATCACATGTTGATTTCGAATGATAATCTCTATCTGATGAATTCCTTTCGTCAGAATATCTACAAGTTGCCTGTCAGTTCTTTATAAAACGTACTGTTTTTACAAAGATCGACTCCTCCTTCAGCCACACCTTATCAATTGAACTCGTCGCCTTCTTGCTCGAAGCAGCGTTTAACAGCTTCAGCTACGCGGAAGGGGACATCCTTCTGAAATGGACTCGGAATGATGAGATCGGCGCTCGGAGTTTCGACGCTGTCGGCAATGGCCTGGGCTGCTGCCACGAACATGCTTCGGGTGAAGTTGCGTGCCCTGCAGTCCAACGCTCCACGGAATAATCCCGGGAATGCAAGCACGTTGTTGATCTGATTGGGAAAATCGGAGCGTCCGGTAGCGATGATGCGCGCACCAGCTGCTTTGGCTTCTTCGGGCATGATTTCCGGCACCGGATTAGCCATTGCAAATATGTATGGATCGGGTTTCATGCTACGGACCATGTCCTGTGTGAGTACTCCCGGAGCAGAAACCCCAATAAATACATCGGATCCTTCCATGGCGTCAGCCAGCGAACCTTTGCGCATCGTACGATTAGTGATTTTAGCCATGGCTTCCTTCACGGGATTCAATCCCTCGCGACCTTCGTGAATGATGCCTTTTGAATCGACCATGATCACTTCGCGCACGCCCAGATGCTGTAGCAATTTGATGATGGCGATACCTGCTGCACCCGCTCCGTTGATGACCACACTCAGGTTTTCCATGGTTCGACCTGTGACGCGGTTGGCATTGATCATTCCGGCCAGGGTAACAATCGCGGTTCCGTGTTGATCGTCGTGCATTACAGGAATATCACATTCTTTTTTGAGGCGATCTTCGATGTCGAAGCACTGTGGTGCAGCAATGTCTTCGAGGTTGATTCCGCCGAAACTCGGAGCAATCAGCTTGACCGTACGCACGATTTCATCGGGATCCTGGGTGTCAAGGATGATCGGTATCGCGTCAACTCCGGCAAAATTCTTGAAAAGCACACATTTACCCTCCATAACGGGCATACTTGCGGGTGCACCGATGTTTCCGAGTCCAAGGACAGCGGATCCGTCGCTGATCACGGCAATGGTGTTGCCTTTTGCAGTGTATTCGTACGAAAGGTTCGGATCACGCGCGATTTCCATACATGGTGCGGCTACACCCGGTGTATATGCAATACTCAGATCATATTTGGTCTCCAGTGGCATTTTGGAGGTAATTGCGATCTTGCCTTTGTATTGACTGTGTGCTTGTAATGATAATGTTGCGTAATCGGGTGACTTTTCTGTACTCATAATAATATTCTATGTTCCTGGTAAAATTCGAGGCTATTCTTAAGATGCCACAAACAAAAGTGTCCTGCTTTTTTGAGGCAGGACACTTGTTTCAATTCATACCAAATATACGAAAATGGCAGGTAATCGTTCGTTGTAAGATGTTAAAACGCTACTCTTTAAAATGACTCTGAAATTCCTATTACAAACCTTCCGCCCCAATCGTTTTCACCTTGTAATCCATTCAGGAAGAACGGTGCCCGCACACTGACCTGAAGATTTTGCAGGACCTTGCTTTGTGGTCTCCATCGGTTGAATGCACTCAGTCCTCCAACATTAAAAGTCACACCTGTTCCGATGCTCGCCAGTAATGGATCAGAGCTGTTAAATTCAGGGAAGTCGGATGCAAGACCACCATTCCAGCTTTTACCCATGGCCGCAAAAAGTTCCAACTCGAGCAGTCGCAATGTTCGATTGTTTGAAAACGGGCTCCAGGAGTTCCAGATCGTGCCTGTGAAGTAGTTGTTTCCGGCTACATCCGGCGAGCCGATGTCGGCCAACCCGTACCCGATCAGCCCGGTACCGTCATTCGCAAGTATATTGAGGTCCGGAGCCAGTCGGGCATCTATATTGTTTATTGCCCAGAATGCATCATTTCTCCATAATTGTTCGCCGGTTGGTCCGGAAACGGCCCATCTCCATTGGGTCGGCATCGTCTCTGAACCGGTACCTACTGAGAATCCGAATCGGGTGTTGAAACGCTCGGCCCAATCGAATGACCTGTTCGCAGTAATTGTGAAATATCCTGCAGCGGAGTTTCTATTCTGAGAGCCAGTAACAAGGTCGGCTTGTATGCCGTTGGAGCCGGGGTTTCCGATCGCATAGCTCAGTTTGAGTCCGAGTACCGATTCGCGGCTCCATTCCTGCTGAAGTGCAGGTACATTTCTGGTAGCGTTCATGTACTGGTGAAACAGTTTGAAAGACAATATACGCTGAATGGGCTCGCGGACACCCAGTTCGCCGATCTGTTTGGTGAGTGTCACCGACTCTTCGCCAATTCCGTAAAATCTTCTTGCCGATAGCGTTGCTGTTGTGGCTTTGCCGAAGTGTTTCAGACGATGCACATAATTAGCCTCATAATCGACATCCAGATTTTTGGTACTGAAATCATCCAATTCACCCGTGGCGAGCATGAAGCTGGCATCAAAACGGTTGTTGTTGAACATATAAGCGCCCTGTGTTGAAACCCCGAGCTGTAGACCAGACACCTCCCCATACCACACTGCGGGTCTCCAGCTCATTGAATAGGCATCCCAGGAAGGCCTCACGGGCTGAGCGTAGGCAATGTTGATTGGGAACGGGTGTTTATTATTGAGTCTATTCGAGTCCATCATCCGCAACGTCGGGTCGATCACAACCTCAGACACCTGTTTGCCGGGACGATCCAATGAAATTTCATACTGCGGATCGGTCCAGCGCCAGGGAGTGAGCTCTGTGCGAGGCGTTGCTGCGTAGATCTGAGGCTCCTCAGGTTTTGAACCAAGCATCAGTTGCTGGGGGATATAGAGCAATTCAGCGGATCCATCCGTATATCGCACAAGAACATCCAGAGGCATGAGCGCTTGTCCCTTGCGTTCGAGCGAAATATTTGTGGTATTACCACGAGTCTCGGCGCGCGAAACGGCATAATCAATAATGTCGTTTGTGTTCAATGTCTGGTCAAAAAACCAGCGCAACTGCAGACCGCTTTCACGCTCTGCAACACGCCGGAATTCGGTAGGTCCGGGATGACGGAATTTCCACTCGGAATAGTAGCTTTGGAGGGTGCGCTTGAGGGCATCTTCGCCCATGATGTAACCGAGATGACCCAGAATCACGGCACCCAACGTATAGGATGCGGTTGAATATGCCCGGTTCGTATTGAACATATCGCTATGGGTAGTTGCGGGTTCCGCCAGTTCGTCATTCAACAGGGACAAGTAGCCAAGGTAACTGCCGATCGGAATGGTGGAGGCGTTTCGTCGACCGAACAGGTGGTTCATGGTAATACTGCTCATGTAAGTCGTAAAGCCCTCATCCATCCAGGCATAATGTGCCTCATTTGTAGCAAGAACCGATTGGAACCAGATATGCAGCAGTTCATGTACGGTAACTCCGACCAGGCTATTCAGATTTCGGTGTCCGGTAACGAGTGTTGCCATGGGATATTCCATGCCACCATCGCCGCCCTGTAGAACCGAGAATTGTTCATAAGGATAGGGGCCGAGGTATTCGCTGAGGAATTTGATCGCTTCGACGGTATAGTCGCCAAGTTGTTTCCAGGCGCGGGTCTGGGGTTGGTCCACATAAAGGAGGTGGACCTGGGGTCCGTCGGGGACCTGATACACATCATGGGTGTACTGGTCGTGGGCGGTCCAGGCAAAGTCGATCACGTTTGGAGCGTGGAAATGCCAGGTCAGTTTGTTTCCGGCCGGCCGGTTGATTGGGAGTCCAGGAATCTGATATCCTTTGCCGATTTCCTGAGGGTTCTGGAGGTAACCTGTGCCACCAAGTGTATAGGTAGAGTCGATTTTGATGCGGACATTGAAATCGCTGAATGTACCGTGAAATTCACGGCCGATGTATGGACTTGTAGCCCAGCCTTCGCGATCGTAGCCAGCGATACGTGGATACCACTGTGTCATGGAATAGCGTATACCTTCACGACTGTCGCGTCCGCTACGGCGTACCTGAAGGGGGACTTGTCCCTCGAACGTCATATCCATGGTAGCTTGTCCGCCGGGTGGGATGGGGTCGTTCAGCTCCACGATGAGAACGGTTTCTGAAACAGTGAAAGTAACGGGAGTACCGTTCTGTGTGAGAGAGAGGATTTTCTGATATCCGATTTCGTCCTCTTTCAGATGTAAAATGCGGTCACGGACACGTGCATCCGGGTCGACAATGCTGCGTGAGCGCACATCCATCATGCTATTTGGCTGAAATGCGTTGAAATAAAGGTGGTAGTAGAGTTTGTTGAGTGCGTGTGGAGAGTGGTTCTCATACACCAGTCGTTGGGTCCCCTTGAACCGGTTGGTCTGAACATCCATATCGATATCCATATCATAGGTAGCGAACTGTTGCCAATCGTATGGGATGGTCTCCTGGGCGAAGGCAGGCATACTGACCAGACTAACAAACAAAACAATAATCGATGAAAATAAGCGCATAAGAATTAGGTAGTAGGGGAATCGTTGGGTGTTACTGTTTTTAATAAGAACTTTTAGAAAATACGACCTTCAGAAAACTGATTTCACTCGGTTTTGTTTCATGATTTCACTTTAAAACAAATCACGATATACGAGCGATGATGTCGTGTTGACAGCAATTGTATTTGCTCTTCGAATCTGCCAAAGACAACGTTTTTTCGCCACAAGTGTATGGTTTGTATTCTGATCATCGTTTACGACGGCAAAATCGTCAGAAATGTATGATAATCAGATGAAAAAGTTTGAAAAAGAATAAAAGTATGAAGTTACATAGAGTAGCTTAAAGATTGTCAAGTGGACTTTTAACGGCGAATCCACCGAGTTTCAGAACATGAGTATAGATCATTGTTGTGTTCACATTCTCATGACCGAGTAATTCCTGAACAGTCCGTATATCGTAATTGTTTTGTAGAAGGTGAGTTGCGAAAGAATGTCGTAGCACATGAAGTGTTACTTGTTTTCTGATTCCAGCTTTTTGGACTGCTGCTTTAAAAGCTCGTTGAAGAGTGGATCTTGAGACGTGGAATCGCACCGTATTATCAGAATTTAGATCAAGACACAGATTTCGCGATGGGAAAAGAAATTGCCAGTTTAATGATCTGGAAGCACCTGGGTACTTTTTATGGAGGGCAAAAGGTAGAGGTGCGTGTCCGAGGTTGTTTTTCAGGTCGTGTTTATGAACACGATGAACCTTTTGGATCTGGGCTTGGATATCATTGACCAAAGATGTTGGAAAAATTGTGAAGCGGTCTTTTTTACCTTTTGAATTTCGGATTAGAAGTTGGCTGTGTTCGAAATCTATATCTGTGATACGAAGTCGGATAGCCTCTGACACCCGGAGTCCGGAGCCATACATTAGTTTTATGGGTAGCAGGACCGAATGGTCGACATATTTTAGAATGTTAGCCACTTCATCTACGGACAATACTGTAGGGATTCGTTGTGGTTTTTTAGACCAATCGATGTTATGGACATAGAAATCTGGTTGGTCGAGGATTTGTCTGTACAAAAAAAGTAAAGCGGACAGAGCTTGATTTTGAGTGGACGGTGAAATATGTCTTTGGTTCACAAGATAGTCAAGAAATTCGAGCACATGTGAAGACTTAAGATCATTGGGATGTTTTTTATTGTGGAAGTAGATGTATTGTTTGGTCCACTGAACGTATGATTTCTCGGTGCTGAAGCTATAACCCTTACGCCTGATTTTGCTACGAAGTTGATCAAGGAGTTTAGGTTTAATGGGCTCAGTTTGGGATTTATCTGATTTGGGCTTATCTGGTGCAATTGACATATTGAGAAGATTTTGATGCATAAGTATCTACTTATACAGAGTCAGAAAATTGCAATTCCTTACGCATCAATAAGTAATTTTTTCTTACTTGTTGATTATTCCATGCAGTATATGTTGGAAATATTCAACTTATTTACTTAATTGCGATCGATCATAAAGAAATCGATGCGGATTAATAAATAGTTACAGTGCTAATTTAAATCCCAAATCAAATAGTCCTTTAATCTTAGCAGCAGATAATTGTGAATAAAAAGGCAAAGTACCAAACTATAGGAGAATTAATCTTTTGGGCATACTCAAACTTGGCCATGGCTCATGTTGCAGTAGAAAAAGAGCACTCAAAGTATTCAACTTATCACTACATGATTCGGGCAAAATTATTTAAAGGGCTAAAAGATGGCTCAATGAATATTCGAACAATCTTTGACGACGAAAAAGTAAAGTTACAAACTGGCCAAAAATGCAACTACTGCGGTTCAACTGAGTATTTGGCTCTAGATCACATTTTTGCCAAAAGCATTATAAAGAAAGATACCGCCGAGAACCTGGTCTATGCTTGTCGTAGCTGTAACAGTTCTAAAGGGAAAAAAGATTTGATGCAGTGGATGCAATATAGACAATCATTTCTGCCACTTTTAATAATTCGACGATATTTAAAACTCGTATTCCTGTATTGTGATGGAAATGGGTTACTTAACCTTCCACTTAACAACCTAGAGGCATTAGATCTACCATTTGAAATTGAATTTATTCCTACTAGTTTCC
>CAZDYD010000043.1:0-22750 GCA_964509715.1 uncultured Chitinophagales bacterium | reverse complement strand
GTAATTCACTGTCATGATTGGGCCTCCGGTCTTATTCCGATGTTGATTAAGACCATTTATAAGGACGAAAACAATTTTCAGGGAACCAAAGTCGTTTACAATCTTCACACTCCGGCGAATCATGGGGTATTTGGAGATGAGATCTTCACGTATCTCAAAATGGACGAGAGTTTCGACAGGGATTCGGTTAAAACCGATGGTATGGTCGATCCAATTCGCGCCGGATTGAAATACGCTGATTTTGTGGTAACTGGAAACGATATGCGTAATGAAATTGAAACTCATTACGGGGATCTCGGTGTCAGTTACGAGAAGATTCAGGGGTCACCATCTGACGTCTCAACAAAATTTGCAGATTACTATAATCGGCTTAAAGAAGAATAATCACATTTACATTAGACGATCTCTTGAAAAGATTTAACAGAAACCTGGTCCCCTTATTCGGGGCATTGGTTATATCTATAGCAGTCTTCACAGCATGTGAGGACGGAGGTGTAGTTGGATCCTCGTTTTTACCGCCAAATCCGACCTTACGAGTAGATACAATAACAACCCTTACCATTGGTACTGAACCGTTAGTATCCTATGCTGGCGCCAAGGCTTTCATTGCAGCTGGTCGGTATCAAGATCAGTTATTTGGGACCTATGAGGCTGTTGGGTTAATCACACCTACTTTAATTCAGACAACAGATACATTAACTGAAGATACTCAATTTGGTTTTGTGCTTCGTCCAACCCAAACATTTGGTGACACGATGAGTACCAGTGTGTTCGATGTTTATGAGATTCAACAGAGATGGAGAGCTCAGGAATGGAGAATGGATGATGCACCTGTATTGGCTCCAACTCCATTGGCTCGATTTGAGATAGGACTAACCGATTCGGTATTTGTCCCATTGCCTGACTCATGGGGTGCGAAGTATCGTTCGTTCTATGATATTGAAGTTGGCGTTAGAGATAGTGCATATGTGCAATCGGAATTCGGATTTGCACTTGTCCCGGTTAGTGGGAACAAGATCAGCTACATCAATGCAAGTGAAAGCTTCCTGATGGCGGTTCGTCCAGATACGAGTAATTTAATGAGTGGACTACGGCAACGTGCGAGTAACTATCGAATTATATCGCCTTCAAATGCAATACCTGATAATGGGGTTGTGATTATGAATGATTTTACAAGAACCGGAACGGTATCATTTGATATCAGTGAGGAAATCATAGGTGCCAAGATCGTTTCTCGGGCGGAGCTTGTATTCTATGAAGATCGCCAACTACAACGTACTTCACTTGGTAATGGTCATATCCGATTCAGTAACAATGTATTGCGGTTATTTAGGTTGACGGATGATGAAAAAGAGTATTACGTGACCAAAGATGCATCTACGAGTGCAGCGCTTAACGATACGGATGGAAGTTACAGAATCAATATTACCCCATTGGTCAATAATGCTATTTCTACAGGTGAGCGACAAACATTCACCTACTATATTGTCACGGATTTAGACAATGGTATAATCAGTCCGAAGCTCATTATGAACAACAATTCAGGACTTAGATCACCCAGAATTATTATCACCAGATCGGACGTCAACAGATGAGAACATTGAAGAAAATTATACTATCTGCATTAATTTTGGCGTCAACTTCTGTGGCTTTTTCTCAGAGTCAGTATAACGACGCCTCAATCTATTCGTATCTTGGTCTGGGGATGCCCATCGAGCATGGGTCTTCACAAGCTTTGGGTATGGGTTTGTCTGGTGTTGCGATGCGTAGCATGATCCATGGGAATGTATCCAATCCTGCGTTATGGTCAGCAACCCGATTGACGTTGATCAATGGTGGCTTCCTTTACAATTATATGGAAGCGGAAGAGATCGCGGGTAAGGCAAGTTTTTCGAACCTGACGGTAAACAGTTTTCAGGTTCAGATCCCAATAATCAGAGAAAAATTGGGTGTTTCCATGTCGTTGATGCCGGTTACTGAAAGTAAGTACTCGGTCAGCCTCGATAGTGAATTTATCAGACCCGGGAATGAAATTGCACTTCCTGATACAATCAGGTATAATATCTTCACCAGAGGTGATGGTGGATTAAACCGTCTTGAAGTTGGTTTTGGATATCAGATACTCAAGAATCTATCTGTAGGTTATGGTGCATCACTGATTTTCGGAAACAAGTCTGATTACAAAGAGACGGCATTTTACAGTACCGCCTATGCATTTACGACTGAAACCGAACGAATCAATTCGTTTGGATATGCTCATCGTTTTGGTATGTATGCCGATTTTCCAAGTCCGTTTTTAAGCAACGATTATATCGCAATCGGTGCTACAGCTACACTTCCAGTGAATCTTGAAAACAAAAGACTGCGAACAATTGCCTACGGACCAAATGAGACTGAGATTGAAGACAGAGTCATTGGGAATACAGATCTTCCATTTGAGTATAATGTCGGATTGGCATACTATCCCAATGCATATCTGATGTTGTCATCAGAAATGTTATTTCAACAGTGGTCCAATTATCAAAATTTTTCGGGTTTTAACGAGGAATTTATGAAAGACCGCGTTAAATTAGGCCTTGGTTTTGAATATGCTGCGATTAGAAGACCTGAAAATTCATTGTTTACAAGGTTTATATATCGCGGTGGTGTTTCCATGGATTCCGGTCATCTGGAACTCAATGGAACCGATATCAAAACGCTAAAGTTTACAGCCGGGTTAGGTATTCCTTCTCCAGCGTCAGGTTCTTCAGTAGATGTTAATTTTGACTTTGGAATTCGTGGGACAACATCGCATGAATTGGTTAGGGAAAGAATATTTGCTCTTAGGGTAACGTTTAACTTATCAGAAATGATGTTCTTGCAGAGAAGACTGCAGTAACATTAACCATAACAAATAGATAAAGGTCATGAAAAAGTTGATTCTCACACTTCTGATTGCGGGTATATCTACTGGATATGTCAGTGCTCAGGGTAGTGACATACCGGAAGCTCCATTTGGAATGAGTCCAATAGAAGTACTTTCAATATTCAACAGTAACTTTAACAATCGTGATTACCAAAGTGCACTGGAATTTGGTCGGTATTTGATACTGGCGCATCCAAAGCACATTGAAATGCCCGGAGGAGCTCCCTATCGTGGGGATCGGACTTTTGACCGAATGATTACGGTATATTCAGAACTTGCCAAGAATGAGGCCAATCCAACATTGAAGGCCGCTTATCTGGATACAGCTGCATCATTACATTCAAGAGTACTTGAGATATTTACAGATGAAGAAATTGACAGGTATCGTTGGACATTTAATTATGGACGATTTCTGCAGTCAACTACTGATATTGCCGATAACAATGCAAAAGCGGCTGAACAGTACATGAAGCTCTATGAAATGGATCCTAAGAGAATGGTAGAGGAAGCAAATGGTTACTATGCTCAGTTCATTGTCAGTTTGATGATTGGTAGCGGTGACCGTGACGGTGCCATTGCTTTTATGGATGACTCTGAGCAGCATGCCGGTCCTGAGACCAAAGAATACTACAATTCAGTACGAGACAGATTATTCAGTAATCCGCAGGAGCGTATTGAATTTTTGTTGACACGTGGTGATAGCATCGAAATCCTCAGCGAGCTATTTGACCTCTATACACGTGTTGGTAATCGTGAGAAAGTAGCAGAGTTGGCGGTTACTTTGTATAACCGTGATCCTAACTATGTAAATACCATGAGAATGGCCAATATGGCCGTGTCGAATGCCAATTACAACAGAGCTATTGAATTGTTTCAAGAAGCGGCAAACAAAACGGAAGACAAGATCCAGAAGCGGGATGCGTTTTTTGCCATCGCTGATAACTACTTGAATCTTGGAAATCTGCAGCGTGCACGTGAATTTGCACGTCGTTCTTCGGAGCAAGATCCAACCTGGGGACAGCCATTTCTGAAAATAGCTGAAATTTATGGTCAGGCCGTATCAAGTTGTGCTGGTGGGACCATGACGCGTCAGGATAAGGTAGTGTACTATCTAGTGTTAGATTACATGGATAGAGCCCGAAATGTAGACGCATCTACTCGTAACTTTGTAAATCGCCAATATTCAGTTTATGAAAACGTGGCACCTTCGGTTGAAGAGAAGTTTTATCAGGGTTGGAATGCGGGAGACAGAATTCGAGTTGACGGTTCACTCCGTGATTGTTATGCATGGATTGGTGAAACAACAACAATCAGATAGTTCTTTTTTCAATCTTTTCTCGTATATTTCGGATATGGAAGACCGGGGTAAAACCGGTTTTCCGATCCCTTCAGCGCAGTGGTTTTGGTCTTAACTCACAGATTAGTTAAAAACTCTCATCCGCGCACCTACTTCATTGATCATCTCTGTTCTTACCGGTTTTTAACCATCCGGTTATATCACAAAAAATTTAGTTTATGAATCAGTCACGCGACAATAATCGTCGTAAGCGTAATAACAACAAAAAACGAAACAAGAAACGTGGTCCGCAAAAACCTGCGCAACAGCAAGGTGGATCTCAGGTTCCTGAGTTTTTAAATAATCAGCATGTTACCTATGGTGGTGAATATGCTGGTATCGTCGAGATTAATGAAAAAGGGTACGGGTTCATCCGAAAACTGGATCATGAATTTTCAAAGACTCCCAAAGATCCATTTTTGTTCCCGGAAGAAGTCCGTTACAACAATCTCAAAACGGGACTTGGAATCAAAGGTACCACTGAGAAAGATCAGAAAGGCAATCTACACGTAGCGACTATTGATAGCTTGCTTGATGCTCCGCTTGAAAAGTGGATCAAATCAAAGAGATTTGAGTTGCAGACACCTATCATGCCAGTTGAACACTTGAAACTGGGCTTTAATGCCGATGATGTTGAGCTCAGAGTTATTGATTTGATAGCACCAGTGGGTAAAGGTCAAAGAGCATTGATTGTAGCTCCGCCACGAACGGGGAAAACCGTTTTGCTGAAAAAAATAGCACATGCTATTGATGAGCACTACCCTGGAATTCATCTTGCAGTACTCTTGGTAGATGAGAGACCAGAGGAAGTTACAGACTTTATGCGGACAACCAAGGGACGAGTCTTTGCATCATCAAATGATAAGCCAACGATGTCGCATGTACGGATATCTGAAATGGCGCTCGGATATGCAAAGCGACTGGCTGAAATGGGAGAAGATGCCGTGTTATTGATCGATTCTTTAACAAGAATGGGTCGTGCGTATAATGCTGCTCAAACCAATAGTGGTAGAACATTGTCGGGTGGACTTGATATCCGAGCACTTGAAATTCCTAAAAAAATATTCGGTTCAGCACGAAAAATTGAAAATGGTGGCTCATTGACGATTATTGCCACTGCCCTTGTTGAAACCAATTCCCGAATGGATGACCTTATTTTCGAAGAGTTTAAGGGTACAGGGAACATGGAACTGGTACTGGACAGAGAAATTGCAAACGACAGAATATTCCCAGCTATCAATATTTCTGCATCCGGAACCAGAAATGAAGTCAAATTCATTAAAGACTCCATTGAGGAACGGAATATGGTGAGAAGATATCTGTTGAAAAAATCTCCAAGAGAATCTATGACGAGTCTTTTGCAAGTCCTAAAGCGAACCCAAAGCAATGATGAGCTGTTAAACCAAATTGCGGCTATGGGCTAATTGAATGGGTTTTGGTCCCATTTCGACATCTAACATTTTGTGACAAGTTTACTTCTTTAGCAAGTATCTAATCGGATACTTGCTAAAAGAAGCTTTTCGGAACCTGAATCAGTACATTGGTAAACTTGGGTCGATGAGCATCGCCCAACGGTTAATTCCACCCTGCATATTGATGACGTTTTGGAATCCGTTTCTCATGAGAATTCTGCACGCCTCTGCACTTCTCGCACCAGATCTGCAATAAACCACAATCTCTTCTTCTTTGAGATGTGACAATTCATCGAGACGATGCTCAAGTTGTCCCAATGGAATGAGAGTCCCTTTGATGTTAACCATATCATGTTCAAATTCTTCGCGGACATCCAACAGGTTTACTTTTTCACCGCTTTGAATTCGTTCATTCAGATCATTGACGTTTATTTCTTTTACTTGCATAATGCACCTTAGGTATGATTGATTAGTATCTATCCAGTTTAAATTGATTACCAAGGTATAGCCGCTTGGCTTCTTCATCGTTAGCCAGGTGTTCTGCTGTACCCTCGTTCAGGATTGAACCTTCGAACATTAAATAGGCTCTGTCGGTAATGGCCAACGTTTCGTGGACATTATGATCAGTAATTAAAATGCCGATATTTTTGTTCTTGAGAAGCATTACAATTTGCTGAATATCTTCGACAGCTATTGGATCTACACCCGCAAAGGGTTCATCGAGAAGAATGAATTTGGGATCAGTGATCATTGCCCTGGCAATTTCTGTGCGACGGCGTTCACCACCCGATAGACTGTAGCCGTAGTTATTGACAACTTTTTCTAATCGGAATTCTTCTATGAGTTTGTCGGCTCTTTCAGTGATGTCCTTTTTGGGAATACTGAAAAACTGAAGAACGGATTCAAGGTTTTCTCTTACAGTCAAGTTTCTAAAGACGCTGGCTTCTTGCGAAAGGTATCCAATACCCATGCGTGCTCGTCTGTACATTGGTTTTCCTGTAATGTTGGTGTCTTCAAGATAAATAGACCCACTCTCAGGTTTAATGATGCCAACGAACATATAGAACGTTGTTGTTTTACCAGCCCCATTTGGTCCCAATAAGCCAACAATCTGTCCTTGTTCAACATTAATACTAACATTGTTGACAACCGTACGCTTCTTGTATCGTTTTGTAAGATTGTCACAATGTAGTTTCATGTCGTACAAATCAGGCAGAAACCAGATTCTTTAGTAAAGATTCAAATATTCGTTTGCCGTCGTCGGAACCCAGCATGATTTCCATCGCTCTTTCCGGATGGGGCATCATACCCAGCACATTGCGATCTTTGTTACAGATACCCGCAATGTTTTGGAGCGCACCATTTGGATTGTACCTGTGGTCGTTTTGTCCCTCCGGGCCGACATAGCGGAATATGATTTGATCATTTTCGATCAAGTGATTCAATGTATGCTCATCTGCGTAATAATTACCTTCACCATGGGCAACAGGAATTTTAAGGATGGTACCTTTTTCAATTTCTGAAGTAAAAGGGGTATTACTTGATTCAGTGCGCAGATATACCTGTTTACAAGTGAACTTCAATTGTTCATTATGAAGCATGGCGCCGGGCAGAAGACCGGATTCGAGCAGGATCTGAAATCCATTACAAATACCGATTACAGCTCCACCGTTCTCGGCGAAAGTTTTCACAGACTGCATTACAGGAGAAAAGCGGGCGATTGCACCGGATCGGAGATAATCTCCATAGGAAAATCCACCAGGGACAATAATCGCATCAATACCAGATAAATCCGTTTCTTTATGGAAAACAAATCTGGTTTCAACACCCATGATGTGTTTAAGTGCATGATACGCATCATGGTCACAATTAGATCCGGGGAAAACTAATACACCAATTGTCATATTCAGTCCGTTTTAATGATATTCACGGTAAAATCTTCCATAACTTCGTTTGCCAATAGTTTGGAGCAAGCTTCATTTGCTATGTCCTTGGCTTCAGATTCAGAAGATGCATCGATATTGATTTCGATATATTTGCCTATTCTGACGTCATTAATGGATTTGTGACCCAGGTTATGCAAAGCTTCTCGAGCGGCTTTACCTTTAGGATCGAGTATGGATTTTCTGAGGGTTACGTTTACTAATGCTTTGTACATGACTGATTATTTGGCTGTAATAAGGTAAAGCTCAATTTAACCTTATTTTTGTTTAGCTTCCATCAAAATCATGCGAAGTAATGCATTAATATTTCATCTGAGATCATTTGTGAGTTTTTACCCGATGTGTCAATAACTATGGCTGACTTCCATCTTCTAAACCAGGTCTGTTGTCTTTTGGCATACTGTCTTGTGCTAATCTTAATGAGGGAAACCATTTGTGTATGATCAATTATCCCATCTAAAAAATCTATCGTTTCTTTATAGCCCACCGTTTGAAGTGCCTGGAGGGTAGGTGAGTAGCCCATTTTTAGGATTTGTGAAGTTTCATTCACCAATCCGTTATCGATCATTTTGTCAACTCTTGTGTCGATAAACTCTTTGAGGGTATTTCGATCACATGTGAGTACAATTAATAGTGTGTCATTGGGTACAACCGTAAAATCCCTTTCGCTATGATATTGACTGAATGGGATACCGGATTGCATATATACATCAAGTGCTCTAAATACTCGGTTACGATTGTATCCTTCTACTTTTGCGTAATACTCAGGATCAATTTTTTTGAGTTTATCCAAAATGAAATCCTGCCCAAACTCTTTTTCTTGTTGTGTCAGTTTTATCTGGTTATACACACATGCTCCTGGGATATCATCCAGTGGCCAGATGAGACTTTGCAAGTGCAAGGTACTGCCTCCAACATATATGGGAATTTCACCTTCTGCTCTGATCTTCGTTTCCCACTGCCTGGACCTATCAACAAAAGCTGCTGCAGTGTCATTTTGATCAGGTTCGAAAATAGAAATATTGAAATGACGGATGTCACCCATTTCATCAATAGTGACTTTGCCTGTACCAATATCCAGATATTTGTAGCATTGTCTGGAATCGGCACTGATAATGGAGGCCTTGATGCTTTGATCTCGTAATGTACGGACCAACTCAAGTGATGAGGCAGTTTTACCTATCCCGGTTGGTCCGGCAATTACGATGCGTTTATTCGCAAGATCAGACATCAATTTTACATGGGTTGGAAAATGGCATTGGAGAACATAAGGCGTCCACCGTACCAGAATCCCCTGAACAATGGATTGTCGACCATTACCACTATTTGTCCTCTGCCCATAGATGTAACGCCGAAATTGAGAGACGCTTCGAGCTGGTTGACAATTTTTGAACCTACAAATCCACTAACCAGTCCGTTTTGAGGGATATGGCCAACATTCCAGCCATTTGAAAGGTATTCAAAGGAAGTGGTACTACGCTTCAAGGTGTAGTAGGTGTCGGAATATCCGAATCCGAGAGGGTGTGTATTATCAACAGTGACCTTGAATATTCCACCGGCCAGGGAGTTCATCATGGATTCACGTTCCTGATCTGCATATGTGCGGAGACGGGATTCCATAGAGTCGTCTGGTTTATCCCCTTCTTTTCTTTTGAGTCCGTCAAAACCCCGAATAGCGGAAAGCTGTGAAACAGCACCTTCCATCGCGATTAATCTTCCTCCATTGCGTATCCATGTAGCCAGGGACTCTGATCCCAGGAAATCGCTGTATGATCCTTGTGGAAGGATAATGACATCATAGTTTGTCAAATCAGCACGGGTGATCGCCGATGCATCGATGACTGTTAACGGATAATCGAGTTGTTGTTCGAAGAAATGCCAGACTTCTCCAAATGCAAGCGATGATACATTGCTACCCGATAGTACAACAACATTTGGTTTGTTGGCATGCCTAACTGATTCTGAACCAAGATCTACACCAGTGGTTGCACGTGCTGATCCAACAGCAATCGGGTTTCGACCATATTTACTTGCCAATGATCTGATGGAGCCATCGAAATCATGTATATGGCGGTTACCATTTTGTGTTACGACTATTGTACCGCGATCAAATTTCTGATTTGCAGTTTCAAATGGCCTGCTTGCCAAGCGGAATGAGTATCCATGGCGATGTAAAGCGGCAACAAATCGGGCATCTTCGAAGCTGTTGTACTTGAAGAGATAAGCAACAACCGGTTCGGGGAATCCCTGAATCGTCATTTGGTTTACGAGATCTCTGGCGTCCCCGGATGGATTGATCCTTTCGGTTGTGGCATATGCTTCAACTCCGTAAATGTAAGGAACTGACCAGGCGGTGAGGTCGTATGTTAATGAATCTACAATGGTTGTTCGTGGTTCAAGCAGGATGTTTGCAAGTGTAGATTTAGGCTGGTACATGCTAATTACGATATCTTGATCGGATACTGTAATCGAGCGATTTGACCCTGATTTGTAATCAAATGCCTGTACACTTCGTCGTGCCTGTGCTCTGCCATAGGTGATACCCTGATTATCGAGCAAGTCGAGCATGGCAGCAACATTGTCGTGATTGTTTCCAACCCGAATAATATATGATTTGTATGTGGTTTTGGGGTTGTTGCGAGCATCATCATAGAATTTTGCGAACTCGTTGACTACTCTTTCATTGGCCAGTGCAACAGCTTCAACAGTGGCAATACCGGCAAGATGCTGGTTAGAAATACGATCGGTGAGAGTAAGTGTGTCACCACGTTCGGTTAGAATGCCTAATCCGGCACGTCCACCACCACCTTGCTCATATGTCATGCCGATTGCACCCTGATATGTTGGCCAGGTGTCGCCATAACTTGGGTAGAATAGGTCAAAAACTTCGCGAGTAAAATATAACCGGTGGTCTTTGTCGAAATGTCGTGCGATATTATCGCCAATGGTGACCTGGAAGTCTCGCTGCCATTGGGTGATTTGTTCGTGATAAGGATTAGCTGCGGGCAAGAAGTAATATCTGTATCCTCCCATTTCATGGAAATCACCGTGTACATGGGGCAACCATTTCTGGTAAAGTGTCCCGCGCTGCTGACTTTCAATCTGGGTTTGCCATGCCCAATCTCTGTTGAGATCAAACAAATAGTGATTTGCACGTCCACCTGGCCATGGTTCCTGATGTTCACGAGCCATTGGATCCGGATTAAACTTTTTCCCAACTACTTGGTTAAACCAAACGGCATAGCGATCACGACCATCCGGATTGATCGTAGGATCCATAATGACCAAGGATTTCTGTAGCCAGGGCTTAGTTTCCGGGTGATTTGGCGAAACCAGCTCATAGATTGTTTGCATAGAGGCTTCCATGCTTACAGATTCATTACCGTGAATGTTGTAGCTGAGCCAAATTATCGCGGTATCGTCACGTTCTGGAGTTCCTTCTATGACTCCGGCACGTTTTAAGTTGTTGGTCCGTATCGTTTCCCGACGTGCAATATTATCCGGTGTGGAAATATAGACCACAAACAAAGGGCGTCTTTCGTTGGTCCGGCCGTAGTACTCAAGCTCGACCATCGGACTTGTATTTGCTACGTATTCGAAATACGAAACAACTTGATGGTGGTAGGTGAAATGTTGGCCGAGCTCATATCCAAGGAACTCAGCAGGTGTTTTGATTTGAACTGACTGTGCCTGAAGTGCTGCAGTTGTGAGCAATACAATAGCAAATAGTGATGCAAAAATTCGTTTCATACTCTGTTTGGTTATTGACGTAAACCGCGAAGCTGGCGGATTGTTTGAACTAACCCGAAATATACAATATTAACAGCAATGGCAATGCTTTGAATGTTTAATGGTTGTAAAATGGCTGAAATTAAATCAAGTCGGTGTTGGCATGGCGAATTGATTATTTATTTGTCCGATCCGTGTATAACAAGCTGACGATTGAACAATTTTTCAAATAATTCGCTTTTGCGAGTGGCCCCCCAAATTTCGAGCTCCGGATCTCCGATTGCATCAAGTGTGATACTTATTTTGACGTCACTCACCTCAACCTTGAAATCACGTACATTTTGATAGTGGCTTCTGTCGAGTCCATCGGCTACCCTAAGTATACCCGAGAGAGCTCTAATTTTTTTCTTTTGTTCGGGGTTGAGGATGTCGAAATGACTATGTCTTGCCTTGGGTGTCGACCGTCGATGGTACCTTGCCACATTAGCAATAATTTCGATTTCCTCCTGCTGAAACCCTTTCAAATCAGCATTTAAAATCAGATATAGCGCGTGTTTATGGTGTTTCTTGTGGGAGATGTGATATCCGATATCGTGCGTCAGGGAGGCATATTCCAGTAGTTCTCGGTCCTGGTCGGTAAGGTCGTGCCATGGACGAAGGTCATCAAATAGTTTGAGTGCAATTCGGGCTACCTGGGTTGAATGTTGCTCATGCCAGTTACATTTGATAAGTAGTTCATGTATACTTCTTCTGCGTGTATCCGGAAATCTTGACATCAGTGATAACTCGCTGCTCTGATGTTTGATATAACGAAGGATGATGCCTTCGCGAAGAGCCTGTGTGGATGTTTTGATACGCTCTATACCCGTCTTTTCAAGAACATATTTGACCAGTATAAGTCCCGCAACAATAAAATCAACCCGTTTAGGGTCTAATCCGGGGACATCAAGGCGTTGTTTACGATTGAGTTTGATAAATTTTTCGAAAAATCTGAAAAAATCCTGTGCCGAATACTCAAACTCATTGAGTGTGAGATGTGTATTGAGTTTTTTCTCTGCGGCTATCATTGCTGCGATGTTCTGCATGGTACCCGAAGTGCCGACCAAGATTGGTATTGAATACATATCAACAGCTTGTAAAATACCGTTGAGCTTCACTTTATAACAATCGATGAGCGCTTTTATGTCTTTGCGCGAAATGGGATCTGATTTTACAAAGTCGGAAGTCATTCTGGATACGCCAATTTTTTGACTGTCGAGGAAGTAGAACTGAGATTGATCCGTAATGATGAACTCGGTACTCCCGCCTCCAATATCAATCACAAGTGCTTTATGTGGTCCCAGATTCAGGGCATGTTGCACAGCATGTCCAATTAGTTCGGCCTCCATGATCCCCGGGATAGCCAGAATCTTGATCCTAACTTCATCAATGGTCCGTTGAATGAATTCCCCTCCGTTGGGGGCTTCTCTTATCGCTGATGTAGCATATGCCAGAATAAGATCACTTCGATATGAGTCGGAAAGGGTTTTGAACTTTCTGAGGGTTTCGATTCCGAGATCCATCGCCTCGGCAGACAACGGCTTACCAACACCGTTTTTACCAAGTTGCACCATTTCCTTAAGTGCATCGATAATTTCAAAAGTTCCGTCGGGTGATACGTCAACAATAACAACATGAAATGAGTTTGTTCCCAGATCAATGGCCGTAATCCGTTTTCTTGAACTGACAGTGGATGGATTTGGGTGCATATAAACGGGAAAAATTAACGGCAAATGAACGTCAAGGATTATCGTGGTGTTAATTTAAAGCATTTTGTTGATTAATCTTTAGTATTATAATCGACAATTCCGGGACATCAAATAAAGTCTATTTTTCGGCTCATTATGCAACGTATCAAGAATCGTTTCCTGTTAAATGGCGTTAGAATTCTCCTAACTATCAATTTGGCATTGTTTTGGTATGCTGAATCGGATGCTCAACGTTTAGGTGATCATCAATTTGAAACTGTACCGGGACAATTGATTTTAAAGATTGAATCTGACGAGTCTATTTCCAAGTTGCAAAAAATACAACCAGGATTGAGCGGTACGACCATGAGTACAAGAACTGTACTACAGGAAGTCGAGAAAGAGCTACAGTTATTTGGTCTTAACAGGATGGATCAGGTGATGAATGAGAGCTCGTATCAGGAAGTCAGATTGGATCGCTTACAACGTGGGTTGTCAACGGCCGGATTATCAAGTACCGAAGTATCCGATGACCTGACTCGAACCTGGTTTGTTCATTACCAATCTGATGTGGACCCCTTCTATCTTGCATCCAAAATCAGGCAGATTCCCGGAGTTGCCTATGCCGAACCAAGGGTATTGATGGAATTGTTCGTAACTCCCAATGATCCACTTTACGGACAAAATGGGCAAAATTACTTTGAAGGTCAGCGTTTTCCTCAGGCATGGGACCTGACGACATCATCACGCGATATCATAATTTCTATCGTGGATTCCGGAGTTGATTACAATCACCCCGACCTTCGAGATAATCTTTGGAGGAATCCAGAACCGGGCCGTGCGGCACAGATGTTTCCGGGAATTTTCAACCAGGTTCAGAATGATACCATTGGGTGGAACTTTTGGGTGAGCGGTCCCTCGAGCAATGCGGTTCAGAATGGTAATCCCATCGGTACCGCACAGTCTCACGGAACCCACGTAGCCGGAATTGCGGCAGCAATATCAGATAATGGTGTTGGCATAGCCAGTTCCGGTTTCAATAGCACATATATGGCCGTCAGAGTGGGTGGAACGGAAGATCAGCCTCGAGCAATCGGTTTTGGCTACGAGGGAATTCTGTATTCCGCCATAAACGGGGCGCATGTTATCAATTGTAGTTTTGGTTCTGATTTTAGGTCCGGTTTTGGTGAAGATGTCGTAAACTTTGCTACCCAACTGGGCTCTGTCGTAGTTGGAGCTGCCGGAAACAGCAACAATGATGTGAGTTTTTATCCGGCCGCATTCGATAATGTATTATCGGTTGCATCGGTAGTTACAGGCTCGGGCGTGAAATCGAGTTTCTCCAGCTTTGGCTATTATGTGGATGTCGCCTCAACAGGGACCGGTATCTTAAGTACTGTTTTCAATGGACAATACGCATTGAACTCAGGCACCTCGATGGCTGCGCCGGTGGTTGCCGGACTTGCAGCTTTGGTCAGACACAGATATCCTGATTGGAGTCCGGAGCGAATCATTGGACAGATCAGAGGTACGGCAAATCCAACAATTTATGCGGTGAACCCAAATCACACAGATAAACTGGGAGGTGGACTTGCCGATGCGTTTCGTGCGGTTACAGCGTCAGTACCCTACATTCGACTCACAGATGTGCGATTTATTGAAGCTGATGGGAGTAAGTTGGGAGTAAATTCTCAAGGGTTCATAGAAATATCCTACACTAACTTTGGGGCAACCACACAATCATTGTCTTATGAGATTTCGCATGTTAACGATACGGCCCTGCTTGGTCAGAACAATGGGACTATCTCAACGGTGCAAACTGATGCACATGGAGTTTTGAGGATTCCGGTGACCATTACTGATGGAGTGCTATCGGGTGCGGTCCCAAGATTCAGACTACGATTCAGGGACTCCTCACTAGGGTATGATGATTTCAGATATATACAGTATGAGAACCTGTTTGTGGATACCCACGAAACGGGGAAACTAACGGTGAGTGCTACCAGTAATGGTGCGATTGGATTTAATCGCACGCCTGATGCTGTATCGGGGGTCGGATTTGTCCCGTACCGTGAAGTCAATGGCCAATTATTGCAATTGCAGAACATGCTCTATGAATCTGGAATCATGATTGAGCTAAATGTTGATGAGAAGCTTTACATGATTTCCAATGTAAGAGAGACCAATTATCCCGATCCAATTTTTCGTCCGCTACAACTATTTGAGATCTTGGACACGCCCAATGGACAATCCGGCTATGCTAGAATGGTACCAGATCTTCAGCCGAATATGCCGGGACTTGAACTTGAAATGCAGACATTTGCATTTTCTGATCCACAATTGAATCAATCTCTGCTGGTATACTACACAATTCACAATGTGGACCCCTCAAGGTTGGCGTTTAATGATGTGTATGTTGGTTTATTCGCCGATTGGGACATCGCCAATTATTCAAATAATCAGATCACATATCGTGCTGTCGACAGTCTCATGGTGGTTCGTGATCCGGGGTCAAGTGCTCCATTAGCAACCGTGGCACATCTTGGGGGGATTTCAAGTGCTTTCGCAATCAATAATGCCTATACAGGTGAAGTTGACAGTCTCAATTTTGGAATATATTTCAGTCCTGGAAATGCCACATTCAATGGATTCCCCAGACAGTACAAGTCATGGTCGTTGCGAGCCGGTCTTGGGAAAGTGCAACAATTCGCAACAGATGTATCTCAGGTTGTAGCCAGTGGACCATTTACGGTGAGGTATCAGCAAAAGATAACGATTGGGTTTGTCTTCTCCTTTGGTAATACCGAAGAGGAACTCGCGGCTCAAGTGGCGGCTGCACGACAACGGAATGTGATTTCAACGACTCCGAATTTTAACTCGCCAAGAGTACCTGTCTTTATACCCGATGAGGTTGCAATTTCAGGAAACTATCCGAATCCTTTTAATCCGAGTACAACGATACTTATAGATATGGAACGTCCTGGCAGAGCTGTGCTGGAGGTGTACGATATCTTGGGAAGAAGGCTTGACACTATTTTTGACGGGATGCTCAACAATCGCAGATATGAGATCCCATTCAATGCATCGAACTTATCGAGTGGAGTGTACATTGTAGTGCTGCGCACTGACCAGGGGATTCGCACCCGAAAAGTCACCTTGATGAAATAGGTAATCAGCTACTTTGTTTACTTGAGAACTCCAGCCTAACGCGACGTCTCTCGGCCGCCTCCTCATAGCGTTGTTTTTCGAAATCTGATTCTGGTATGATAGGAGGGACAGGTACCGGGTTCCCGTCGGCATCCACAGAAACAAAAGTATAATAGGAGGTAGTGCAAAGTCGTCTGGTACCTGTTCGAAGGTTTTCTGCCCAGGCTTTCATAGCTACTTCCATAGAAGATTTAAAAGCCCTGGTTACTTCCCCTTCGATGACAACGACCTCACCTAATTTGATCGCTTGGCGAAATTCAACACTGTCTACGGATACTGTTACCACATTTCTGTTACAATGACGCTGTGCCGATATTGCAGAGCAAACGTCCATTAAGTGTAGCAGTTTACCGCCCATGAGGTTACCAAGCGGATTGGTATCATTCGGCATAACCAGATGATTGGTTCGAACCCTGGATGCACTTACGGTTTTTTTGCTGGCATCTGTGGGAACAGGCATGGTGTCTTCGAATCGGTCGGTCATTTTTTCGAGCGTAGGGTTAAGAAATTAAGGGAGTCCGGATGGATTGTCCCTGAAGCATTCGAATGGTCGATTTGATGGCATAATATACGGAGTTTGTGTGATTGGTGACGGGGTTTTGTATCTTAGCGCATGATAATAAACGATAAATCCAGGGAGATTATGGAAAATTTAGGTCACAAGATTGAACTTAGAGTATTGACTCATGAAGATTTTAATGCACTATTGTCATTGCAAAAACGATGCTTTGGTGATATGGAAGGCACTACTCGGGAGCAATTTGAATCTCAGCTGTATCAATTTCAGGAAGGACAGATGGGGGTCTTTTATGATGATGTACTGGTTGGGTCGAGTAGTAGTTTGATCTTGGATCTGGATGAATACACCGATACCCATAATTGGGACGAGATCGCTGATGAGGGCTACATCCGAAATCATGATGCTGAAGGTGATACGCTATATGGCATCGAGGTAATGGTAGATCCTAAGTATCGCGACATGAAGATCGGTCGTCGTTTGTATGAAGCTCGAAAGGACCTGGCTGTAAGGAAGAATCTCAAGCGCATTCTGATTGGTGGGAGGTTACCCAATTATCACCGTTATCAGAAGGAAATGGATATTTATAAGTATGTGCGAGAGGTTATGGATAAGAAGGTCTATGATCCGGTGCTTACCTTCCAATTGAAAAATGAGTTCGTTATAAAACGAATCATCAAGGACTATATTCGTGATGACAAAGAGTCGGCAGGGTTTGCTACACTGATGGAGTGGGTCAATCTTGAGTACCGACATGAGGCACCGAAGAGAAAAATATCATCACAACCGGTGCGAATTTGCTGTGTTCAGTACCAAATGCGAAAAATTGATAATTTTGAACAGTTTGCGCAGCAAGTGGAGTATTTTGTGGATGTTGCCTCCGATTACAAGGCCGATTTTTTACTGTTGCCGGAGTTGTTAACCGTTCAATTGTTGAGTTTTGTTGACGAACCCCGACCTGGATTAGCGGCTCGTGAATTGACTCGTTTTACCGATCAATATCTGGATCTTTTCAACAATCTTGCGATCAAGTATAATGTGAACATTATCGGTGGATCACATTTTACTATGGAAAATGACAAAGTGCGCAACGTATCATTTTTGTTCAGACGAGATGGTACGATAGAGAGTCAACATAAAATCCATATTACTCCAAGTGAGCGAAGATGGTGGGGTGTACAGCCCGGCTCTGAACCAAGGGTGTTCGATACAGATCGTGGCAGGGTTGCCATCAATATATGCTACGATGTCGAGTTTCCTGAACTTGCGAGACGGGCAACTGAAATGGGTGCCCAGATTTTGTTTGTACCTTATTGTACAGATGAGCGACACGGATTTATGCGTGTGCGGATATGTTCGCAGGCTCGAGCGATTGAGAACCAGGTCTATGTTGCAATAGCTGGGACTACCGGAAATATCCCATCGGTGGAGAATATGGACATACAGTATGGTCAGGCAGCTATATTCACTCCCTCGGACTTTCCCTTTGCACGAGATGGGGTGGCGGCGTTATCTGAAGAGAACGCTGAAATGGTAGTAATTGCCGATGTCGACCTGGAACACTTGAGAAGAGCACGGCACTATGGCACTGTAACTCCTCTGAGGGATCGACGAAAAGATCTGTATTCGATCAAATTTGAGGATGTGAGTGATTCAAAAGTAATTTATCCATTGAATGGGGACCATGGTGCCGATGACGGCACCTTGTAACTATATAAGATTTATAAAGGGTTTGCCTTGTAAAATCCGGGTCCACGGACAAATCTGCCGGGCATTTTATTCGTGTGTTCACCATTTCTAAGAACCTGGACTCCGTTTACAAAAACATGTTTGACTCCGGTGGCATATTGATGTGGATTCTCGAAAGTGGCATGATCTTGTATCGTAGCAGGATCAAACACCACAATGTCAGCGAAATACCCGCTTTTCAGTAATCCACGATCGCGAATTTTCAGATTTGATGCAGGTAGTCCGGTTAGTTTGAAAATGGCTTCCTCCATAGGAATGATTTGTTCATCACGAACATATTTACCAAGTAAACGGGCGAAATTTCCATAAGCCCTGGGGTGTGGATTTCTACGAAGGAAATCTCCCTCGTTCGCCATGGAGCCGGAGTCTGAACCGAAACTCATCCATGGAAGAGCGATTTGTCGCCGAACATTTTCTTCTGACATAAGGAAGTAGACCACACCTACACTACTATTATCTTCGATAATCAGGTCGATTGCCGTGTCAATAGGATCCGTGCCCCGCTCCTCGGCAATTGAGGCGAGTGAACGTCCGGTGTAATGTCGAAGTTCCGGATTTTGAAATCCAACCGTAATTATACGATCCGGAGAACCAGCCATCACATAGAAATTTTCAAACTCGTCGGATGGGGCTGCGATTTCAGCTTTCACACGGCTGCGGATCTCGGGGTCCTTGAGTCTTTCAATCCATGCGGCTCTTCCGCCCTCCTGAACCCATGATGGCATAATGGCAGTAAAAGAGGTTGCCGCTGCAGGATAGTTATACATATTTGTCGTGACATGTAATCCTTGAGCACGGGCATCTTCGATCAGGCCGATAACATTATCGAGTTTGTTCCAATTGTCTTGTCCAGCGGCCTTGAGGTGGTGTACTTCAGCCCGAACATTTGCCTCACGTGCGATACGTATCAATTCCTGAACGGCTTCTTCGAATCGATCGCCTTCACTTCTGATGTGTGAAATATATAATCCGTCATATTCTGAGACAATTTCAGAAAGTGCGATCAATTCTTCGGTCGAGGCGAATGTACCAGGTGTATAAATCAATGCGGTACCCAAACCCATGGCCCCTTCCTGCATTGCCACTCGAACCAACGCTCTCATCTCCTCGAGTTGGTCGGCATCGGGTGCAATATTGTCATCACCCAGTACATTTCTTCGAACAGTTGAAGCACCGACAAATGAAGCGACATTCGTAGAGACACCCTTTCTTTCCAGGAATTCGAGGTACTCACCCAAAGTGACCCAACTTCCGGGAAGCCCTTGTTCCTTATTTTGAAGTCGGCGACGTTCGGCGGCATCGGGTGTCAGTGGACCCATAGAGGTTCCCTCACCAAAAATTTCGAGCGTTACGCCCTGTTTGATGTCACTCATGGATCGGCCATCGGCGATCAGGTTTTCATTTGCCCAGCTCAGCATATTGATAAAACCCGGTGTTACGGCCATATCGGTAGCATCAATAGTGGTGCGAATTTTTAGGGTCGGATCAATATCGCCGATGTGGACGATCCGGTCGTCCTTGATGGCAATGTTGGTCACGATACCGGGAGATCCAGTTCCATCATACAAGGTGCCGTTGGATATGACAACGTCGTAATCGTATCGAGTACATGCAACAATGAGGAGGAGTATGGTTACTATAAATAATCTGAGATTCATAATAGATTTTGCTGTAGAGATAATTAGATAATAATGGTAAGGAACACTTCCCAGAGATGTTGCCATGATTTTATAAAAAAATGCAAATAAAAGCGCTTTTAATTTACAAACAATATCGTTTATTTAGGGCAACCGGGATTTAGACAGGGTCGTCTGACCAATTCTCGAGATTTATCAACTCGAAGAGGGTCCCCGGAGTATTCCAGACGGTTAAAAAATAATAATCTATGTGGAGGCATATGAAGATCAAACAATTACTGTTTGTTCTGGGGCTGATGCTGTTTTCCCAGCAAGTAATGGCCCAGGACATAACTGTTACAGGGCGGGTAACGGCCGCCGGCTCCGGAGAAGCTCTCGTCGGAGTAAGTATTTTAGTACAAGGTACGAGCCGTGGAACAAATACGGATTTGGATGGTAATTATTCAATTACTGTTCAACAAGGAGAAAACGTACTTATTTTTAGTTACGTTGGATTTATTACAACACGGATTGAAGTAAATGGCAGAAGCCGTGTAGATGTTGTGATGGCAGCTGATGTTGCACAATTTGAAGATGTAGTGGTTACAGCTTTTGGTATCGAGCGCGAGCGAAGAGCACTTGGTTATTCGATTCAGGATGTAACAAGTGATGATATTTCCAGATCTGGAGCGGGCAACATGTTGTCGGCGATCCAGGGTCAGGTTGCCGGTGTTCAGATCAGCAGTAACTCAGGAGCTGGAGCAGGATCACAGATATTCATTCGTGGTATCTCATCTTTGAGTCCGGGTGCAGACAATCAGCCACTTTTTGTTGTTGATGGTGTACCTATTGACAACTCAACACAGGAATCTTTTGGTCGCGTACGTGGTATGTCGAACAGAGCGATTGACATTAATCCAGATGATATTGCATCGGTTACGGTACTAAAAGGCGCGGCTGCAACAGCACTTTATGGGGTGCGTGCTGCAAACGGTGCGATTATCGTAACTACCAAGCAGGGTCAGGCTGGTGATGTACGAGTGGACTTCTCACACAGCGTAAGCCGTGAAGACATCATTAACTTCCCTGAGTATCAGGATGTTTATGGTCAGGGATTTGCATTTGAATACGATCCTAACAGTACGGTATTTGGTGCTTGGGGACCGACTCACGATCAGATCCGTCAGATCAATCCTGATGCGCGTTACTACAATAACTGGAGAAATGCGATGCAGACCGGTATGGGTCTAAGTAACTCGATAGCCATTTCTGGTGGAACCCAAACGGCACGATTCTATACCTCAATCGCAAATTCGAGAAATGAAGGTGTAATTCCGAATAATGATTGGGAAAGAACCTCAATCAGATTGACCGGTGAAGTGTTCAAGGGTCCGTTAACAGTTGCAGCATCTGCCAATTATATCAACTCTGGTGGTAACCGTGTTCCATTTGTGAACTTCATGGAGCGACTGGCCTACTGGTCGAACAATGCGGATGTACGTGATTACAAATTTGAGGATGGTCGGCATAAGAGTTCCGTCGGTAACGGACTTGGAAGTGCAAGAAATCCCCTTTTTGATGCATACACGAACACCTATGTTGATAATGTAAACCGATTGATCGGTAACATTCGAACATCTTACCAGATCAATGATTGGTTAGCGTTGGATTACCGAGTAGGTATCGACACCTATAGTGACGAACGTACAGAAATCGAACCTGGTCCATTGGGGATTGCCGGTGAATTTGCCTGGAGTCTTGGTTTTATTGACGAGACACGAATCAACTCACGCGATATTACTTCAAACTTTGCGTTTAATATTGAAAGAAATCTCACCGAGGACATAGGTATGCGCCTGCGTGTTGGGAATGACATTTTTGAGCGTAAAAGAAATTGGGTGCGTGCTCGTGGTGCGGAATTTGTGGTTCCTCAGTTTACACACCTGAGTAACGCAAGAAATATCAGTGTTGCACAAAACCTGGTTAAACAAAGACTTGTTGGTGTCTATGGTGATCTTAACCTGGATTGGAGAAATATTGTTTATCTCAACGTAACGGGCCGGAATGATTGGTCCTCTACACTACCTGAGGACAATAGATCATTTTTCTATCCATCTGTTAACCTGAGTGTGGTGTTCAGTGATCTCGTTGAACTTCCAACATGGATAACATTTGGTAAGGTAAGAGCCTCATACGCAGAAGTAGGTAAGGATGCTCCTCCATACTCATTGGCTGTAACGTACGTTGCACCTGCACTCTACCCGATTGGTGGACAGACTGGTTTCACAAGAAGTACACAACTCGGTACCGTTGATCTTAAGCCGGAGCGTACGGTTTCTAATGAAATTGGATTGGATCTTCGATTCCTCGATAACAGATTGTCAATGGATCTGACTTATTACAAGGCAAATTCCAAAGACCAGATTATCGGTGTTCCGGTATCGAACGCAACCGGATTTGCAACTTTCACAACCAATGCCGGTGAAATTGAAAACCGTGGTTATGAATTGACTGTGAGAGCAACTCCAATCGAGAACCGTGATTTCAAATGGTACCTGATTTCGAACTTCACTTAAAATAAAAACGAAGTTGTTTCTATCAGAGATGGA